>CAZTXJ010000005.1:24652-35348 GCA_964617285.1 uncultured Calditrichaceae bacterium
TCACTATTCGCTGAATGAATTTGTGGTGCTTTATCGTACCAATGCCCAATCCCGGGCACTGGAGGAACAATTACGCCGGAATGCCATACCCTATTCCATTGTCGGTGGGGTCAAGTTTTATGAACGAAAAGAGATCAAGGATATTCTGGCCTACTTAAAATTACTGGTAAATCCCAGCGATTCCATAAGTCTGCAGCGGATTATAAATTTTCCCACCCGTGGTATTGGCAAAGTAAGTCTGGATGCTTTGAACCATTTTGCTTTTCAGAACAAACATACCCTGTATGAATGTATCTCCCACATCGATGAAGTTGAAGAGGTTGGATCGGGAACCCAAAAACGAATTGATCAATTTTATAGATCAATTGAAGAATTGCGTGGACAACTCGATAAACTGAATGCTTATCAAATCACGGAAAAAGTGATCAAGAACTTTGGATTGCGAAAAATTTATGAGAATACCCGGTTGGTGGAAGATGAAACCCGGCTGGAGAACATCAATGAATTGTTAAACAGTGTGGAAATATTTGTGGCCGGTCATCCAAAACAGGATAGTCTGCAAGATTATCTGGATGAAGTTTCTCTGGTTACCGACATCGATCGCTGGGATCCGGACAAGCCTTCCGTTACCCTGATGACCCTGCACAGTGCCAAAGGACTGGAATTTCCGGTGGTGATCATTTGCGGTTTGGAAGATGGACTATTCCCCTTAAGCCGGAATTATAACGATCCGGATGATCTGGAGGAAGAACGTCGCTTGTTTTATGTAGGAATGACCAGGGCCAAGGAGAAATTGTATCTGCTGTATGCCCAGAGCCGTCACCGCTTTGGCCAGAGCGATTTTGGAGGCAGCTTCCGTTCTTTGCCCTCCCGGTTTATTCTGGAACTTCCCAAAGATTTGCTGAAGGAACAAACTTTGCAACAGGATTATTCATATCAGTATGATAAACCGGCACGTAAACGAAAGGGCCGTGGAAAAGGTGGGCAGTTTCCTATCCTGGAGCGATTGCCGGATGAATCCAGCGATTTCAAGATCGGGCAGTACGTGGAACATGAGGTTTTTGGAAAGGGACAGGTTTTGGGAGTGGAAATGAGCAATCTTGGGACAAAACTAACCATTCGGTTCGAAAACAGGTCCCTGAAAAAATTGATTGCCGAGTATGCGCATTTAACCATACGAGAGAATTTGGAGTAAATAATATGTCCAAGAAATTAATCATTGTCTTTATGCTTTTCCTTCTTGCAGGGCTGGTTTTTGGCCAGCGTTATGGGGAGAGCGATGATTTTTCCTATGCTTTAAAATTATATAATGAAGGATTTTTTGACATTGCTGCGCAACAGTTTAGTTTGTTTGTCAACAAATATCCGGAGAGCGAACAATTACCCGATGCCAAGTATTATCTGGGTCTGTCGTTGTTCAATGTAAAAGATTACGAAAATGCCCGGGTTGAATTTCAATCCATGGCGGTGAGTTTCCCGGATAATAAAAGAGCACCGGAGGCCTGGCTAAAGGTCGGTCAGTCTTACGAAAAGCTCGGAAAAATGGAAGATGCTGCCCGGGCCTATGAAACGGTTAAAGTATTGTATCCGAAAGATCCCAATGCGCCTGAAGCGTTGTTCAATGCCGCACAAATTTATTTTCGCATCCGGGCTTATGATAAGGCAGAACTGGTATTGCAGGATTTTCTGGATCGGTATCCGGAGAGCTCGAATTATCCGGATGGACGTTTACTGTATGCCAACCTGCAGATGGAAAAAGGAAATTATGATCAGGCTTATAAAGAGTTTGATAAAGTCCTGAAATCCGGAGCAAATAATGATGTTCAGGCCAAAGCCTATTTAGGACTGGGCAGATTTTACTTCAAACTGGGCCAAAT
This sequence comes from uncultured Calditrichaceae bacterium, assembly GCA_964617285.1. Classification (GTDB taxonomy): domain Bacteria; phylum Calditrichota; class Calditrichia; order RBG-13-44-9; family RBG-13-44-9; genus CAYVKM01. The sequence continues at coordinate 26,530 of CAZTXJ010000005.1, forward strand.
GTCCCGAGCCCGGGAACAGTTTGAAACAATCTTAAGCAAGTATAAAACCAGCAGTGCTGCTTTCGATGCCCTGATAATGAATAGTGAGCTGCTGGCACTTTCCCGGAATTACGATTCCGCCATCAAATTGATTAATGCCAATTCGGGACAATTTAAAAGTCAAAAGCAAAAAGCGGATATTAAATTAACACTTGCCGCTATTTATTACTTTCAGGAGGATTATTTCTCTGCCCGGAAAGCCTTGGAGGATGTCCAGTCTGCGGCATTGTCCGATTCAGTGCAGGCGAGAATCACATTCTATCTGGCGAATATTTACCAGAAAGAGGGCAAGTTTGATCAAAGTCAGACATATTTCAAAAATTTGCTGAATGAGGATAAATTAAAAAGTGCCGGTGCGGAATACCTTTCCACCGCCGAAAAACAGTTGGGATACAGTTACCTCAAATCCGGTGCATTTGATCAGGGGTATGGCGCTTTAAAGGAATATGTTTCCGCTCACCCGGATGATCCGGCCCTGGGAACGATTTTGTCCGATCTTTTTCAGGCGACCATTGCCAGCGGAAAAGAGAGACTGGCAGAAAATGTCTATCAGGAAATTTTGCAGAAGGTACCGAAATACGACTATCGGGATGATCTGGTTTTTCAACTTGGCAAATTTTACTTCCGGCAAAAGGATTATCCAAACGCAGCACGATATTTTCAGGAAGTAATCGACGATTATTACTGTTCCGCCAAATACGATTCGGCAAAGACTTATGCCAGCATCATAAGTGATTTCTTTAATGTGGGCCAGAATCTGGGAGTCAATAAACTGGCCCGACTGATGGGAAGGATGCTTGCCGGAGAAAATGCAGCACAACTCCAATTGGAGTTGGCGAGAATATATCTGCACGACCTGAAGGATTTTTCTGAAGCCATCGAGACCGGGAAGAAAATTATTCAAACCAGTACCGATTCAACCACTCTGGGCGAAGCCTATCATCTATTGGGAGAGAGCTATCTGAAGCTTTCCCGATATAAAGCATTTTTCCATCAGGACAATAGCAATGAAAATAACCTGGCTCATGAATCACTTAAAAAGGCCATGAATTTTGTAAACAGTATTCCGGATAAGGATAGCCTCGCCTTCACTTTTTTACAGGAAACTGTGCAAAACCCCGGACCGGAAAATATACCAACGGATAAAAAGATTCAATATTGGGTACATTTTACATCCAGCTATCCGAATTCGAAATTTGTGGAACGGGCCAGTTTTTATCTGGCAGATTTGTACCAGCAGACCGGACAAACCAAACTTGCCCTGCAACAATTGGAAGGACCCAAAAATGTTCAGGATCGGCTTCTGGCAGGTAATGCCTATTATGAAATGGCGAAAATCTACTACGAAAAAAATGATATTGAAAATGCGGCCAGAGTGCTGAAAGAATTTTTACTCAAAATTGACGAACACCCTCTGCGGGCAAATGCCTTCGGTCTTCTGGCGAAAATCCGGGAAAATGAAGGAAATTATGAAGAAGCCGCTCAGTTTTGGGCACGTCTCCGCAAGGAATACGATTATTCCCCGGCTGCTCATGCCGCACTCAATCGAATTCCTGAAGTATATTTGATGGCCGGTAAAAATGAAGCCGTAATTGATTATACCAAACCATTCATTCAGAATCACAGCAGTGAGGATATTCTGTTGAGACAGTTAAATCAGGCTCAGGAACCGGTTTTCTATTATTATGCGGGGAAGGCATACTATAATATGCAGAAGGACGATCTGGCCCGGAGAGAACTGATCAATTATCTATATTACACTACCGATAACACCTACAATGATGAAGCCCTTTTCCTCCTGGCAGAATTAGCCTCTGCCTCGGGAGATCAGGATGCTGCTTTGCTTCATCTGCAGCTTATTGCCCGCAACAGTGCTTCCCCATTTTTCGTTCAAGCTCTATCCAAATCAGCCGATATTTACTTTGAACGTGGCGATTTCGAGAATGCCCAGAAGTATTACAGTCAGTTAATTGCAAATACATCGGATACCGAGCAGCAAATTCAATTTAGAGCCAATGAAATGATTTGCCTGATTAACCAGGGACAATTAAAGCTTTTTGACTCCAAGGTTTCACAGTTCAAAAAAGATTACCGGAAAAATCCCGATCTGGATAATTTCCTGGCCGGCTTTGAATTTGAAATCGGCAAATATTATTACAAAAACAAGAATTATGATGCGGCAATTAAGAGATTTGATACTGTAGCCGGTAAGTATAAAAAGACAGATTATGCCGATGACGGGGAGTACTATTTGGGGCTGACCTATGCTACCACCAATAAGGTGGAGAAAGCACAGGACATATTATCCAAGTTTGCCGAAAAATATCCCAACAGCAGCTTGAAAGCCAATATCTTTGTTACACTTGGCGGTCTATATTACCGGGCGGAAAAGCGGGAAATGGCAGTGAATGCCTTTCAGCGGGGAGTTGCGGAAGCAAAAGATCCGGAAACCCGGAAACTGGCTCTTTCCAACTTGATCGTAGTTTACCGAGATCTGGGGCTGTGGGATGGCGCTCTCAACGAGGCAAGAACTTATGTGAAGGAATTTCCCGATGCCCAGGATGTTATGGATAAGAAGATTATCATTGGTTCGGCCCTGATCAATCTGAATCGTTTTTCCGAGGCGGTGGATTATCTGCGCGATCTGAAATTCGAAGCGAACAGCGATCAGGAACCGGAAATTCAATTCTATATCGGAGAGGCCTATTTTAATTCCGGACAGTACGAGAGTGCTATCCGGGAATTTGTGAAAATTCCTCTGCTCTCCAAACAGACTAAATTGCAATGGGAAGCCAGTGCCCTGTATTATTCGGGTCAGTCGTACGAAAAATTGGGTCGTCGGGATGATGCCATCCGGATGTATCAGGAAATTGTAGACCGGCCCGGTATTCTGGTGGACCTGAAGCGGGAGGCCCAGAAGCGGATCAGTCAGTTGAAGGACTCTGGTTGAGATAATTTTAAATTGTGATAAATTAAATCTAATGGTTATATTGAAGACGCACATAATTTCGGAGGGGATTGAATGAAAAAACTGATCTCGATCTTGATTCTGGGCTCGCTGTTAGCATTATTGATTCAGTGCGGTGGGGTGAAAAAACTAACTCCGGAAGAGTACAACCAATTATCTCCTCAGGAAAGAGTGGCCTATCTCGAAAAATATACCGCGAAAAATCCATCTGATATTGATGCTAAAAAAGAACTCTATAAGGAATATCTGGCCCTCGATATGCCGGATAAGGCTATTCAGGTGATGCAGAGCATTATTGAGACAAATGCCAATGAACCGGATGTCCAGTTTGAATATGGTGAAATGATGATGCGACGGGGGGAGACGATGATCGCCTATAAAGCTTTCCGCGATGCGCTTAATTCTCCCGGCGGAACCCGATATGCATCACAGGTATCGAACTATCTCGGCGGCAAATACAGCATTCAGCAGATCACCAGCTCCAAGGCAGATGAGGCATTCCCGGTATTTTCTCCGGACGGCAGCAAAATCTACTACCAGACCAATGAAAATGGGAATTGGGATATTGCCGAAAGGGATTTGGCCAGTGGTGAAACCAGAATGGTACTTGAGACGAGTGCCGATGAAGAACTCCCTTATATAAGCCCGGATGGGAAGCAAATGGTTTATACTTCCAATGCTGACGACCGCCGTCCGATTGACGATAAGTTTAAAGTCCGGGAAATTTACCTGATGGATTTCCAAACCGGATTTACCAAGAATTTGACCGAATCCATTGCCGACGACTGGCTGCCAAGATACAGCCATAATGGTAATTTTATTGTATTCGTTTCGGAGCGAAGCGATTTGCGCAGCGTCCCCTACACCGAAAAACAAAGTGATGTTTATAAGATGGAAAGTGATGGCGATTTTCATCTGCGGCTTACGGATGATGACAGCAACGATGGGGGCGGATGCTTTAGTGTGGACGATAGCAAGGTTTTCTTCCATTCCAACCGGAACGGCACTTATGATATTTTTGTTATGAAAGCAGACGGTACCCTCCCGATGACCGTGTTGGGTACACCTGAATCCAACGAGGTAAATCCCTTTGTTTCACCGGATTCAGTGCACTTTGTTTTCTTTAGCGACCAGGGTGGCAGTTACGACATCTATCAGGCAAATGTGGACGGGAGCAATCTGGAGCGACTAACCTTTAGTCCGGCCCAGAATACCAATCCAGCCTATTCGCCGGATGGAACATTGGTTGCATACCACTCCAATCAGAATGGCAATTATGATATATTTATGGTAAACCTGAAATCTACCAGCGAACCGACCGCCAGAGAGCTGGTAAATCGGTTGGATAACCTGTTACGCTAACTTTGAGAATGCATTTCAATTTTAAAACCCTCTGATAACCTTCAGAGGGTTTTTCTTTTTTAGCACCTCGAATTTTCATCTTTAACAATTCCCAAACTACAAATATTAAATTTGGGTGGACTTTTAAATGATATCCTTGAGTCCCAGCGAACCAATATATAAACTGCCCACCCCGCACAAATGAAAGGCTACCCTCAAAGTTTCGGCAATCTCTTCCTTACTGGCGCCTTCCCGCATGGCAGATTGGGCCAGGGATTTTACGCCATTAATAGCTCCATGTGCGGCATCGAATGCCATGGCCATCAAATATTTATATTTTTTGGGTAAGGCTCCTTCCCCGTAAACAAGTTCATTGGTTTTTTCCAGATGATCCATAATTACCGGATCCAACTTTCTTAAGGCGTCTAAAGGATGTTCTGCCATTTTCGTACCTCCTGCTGATTTTTAGTTTTTCTAAACCTTCAAGTTATAATCATACTGTCAGGGATTGATGACTCCCTTTTCCAGTAACCATTTTTGACTGATCTGCACCAGCTTCATAGTCAGTTCGGGCTTGTTCGGATGCATATGTCCCTCATCCAGGATGATAATTTTTTTTGGTTCGGGAACCAGTCGATGCAGTTTTCTCCAGCTGTATCCGGAAATCTGATGATCTTTTGTCCCATTGATAATCAGGAATTCATTATTCATATATGGCAAATGCAATGCTGGTTCAACCGGATAAATGGCGGTTGATGCAATCCAGGCCACCATCGTTCGAAACGGCTGGGAAAGATTTTTCAGGTTGGTTTTGAGCAAATCAAAAATATCAGCCCCGGCGTAGGCAATAACACCCGGTTGTAAATTTACTTTTTTACAGGTAGCAAGATGATACACCGCGGGAATAAATAATGCCCCAAAGCTATAACCGATAATGCTGGTTCGTTCCTCTTCTGCCCAGGTTTGCTGATCAACCCATTTCTTGAGCGTCACAACCTGGCTTGGTACGCTTAATACGGATCGCCTGATAATCGGGATTTGGTTGACCGCTGCACCATCGTACCAGTAACGGGGGCTGTATGGGTAGCGATAAATAATGATGATATTATTTCCGGGATCCGGGATGAGCTGAAAATTTTGAATGCCGATTTCCAGTCCACCTAAAATAATGACTACCGGCAGGCCCTGGTTCGGGATAACAGTTGGTCGACTGATAAGCGCTTCAATGTCGCCAATATGTTCCGTGTTTAAAATAATATGTCGATAAGTCCGGGATGGGGAGGGCAGATTGGATGGTAGTAAACTATCTAATGCCAGAGCAACCTTTCCGGGATGCTTATCGATGGCTCTTACTGGGTCACGATGGTGTTCCCAGATGGCCCAACTGCCAATCAGAATCAGCATTAATGAAAGCAGGATGGCAACAACCAGTAAAATGGATTTGACGATTTTCATTAATCAACCTCGGGGTAAGTTACAAAATCCGGATGAAAATTTCAAACGATGGTATCTCGTCAATGAAGAATAATTTGTTTTGAGGAAAAAATGATCCAGATAGATTTAGACTCTTGGAAAGCCTATAGAAATTAGACTTTGCGGCTGACCAAAATCAGGGAGGTCGGTTTATCAATCAGCAGATTAAAAGTTCTGTCCATCAGCTTCCAGGCAGCGAAAGGTAAATTTTTCAGGAACAGATTGAAATGCAGTCGATTCGGTACTTTGTTGCAGTTTTTGGCGAATTTTCGGGGTTCCATGCCGGCCGATTGAATCAGGTCTCCCAGTTTTCTCTCATCAAAAGAGTGAAAATGGGAGTGAGTAGGGGTTGGTTTATTACAATGGACGCAAATCTGATAGGAGATTTTTTCCTTATAGGGAACGGAGACGATATATGTTCCGCCATTTTTTAAAACCCGTGTTATCTCACGTAGAACTGGCAATGGTTCCGCAATATGTTCCAGTACCTCGGACATTATGACCAGGTCGATTGATCCCGATTGAAAGGGCAGGGAATAACCGTCCGCACAAACCGGGAAAAGGGGAAAGATATCTTTGTCCTTAATTTTTTTTAAATTCCCCAGCGGGATGTCCAGGGGATAATAAATGGGTTTTATTCCTTCCAGCGATTCCAGGGCAAAACCGCCGCCACTGCCGATCTCCAAAATCCGGTCCGATTTCTTCGGCTGAGAAAGGTGGAAAAATTCCTGATACCGTCGGCGGATCTCCTGCAGCATAAATTTGTCCGGGGCAAAGAAATCGTAATATTCGCCGTCCAATTTATAATGTTGGATATGATTAAACTGTTTATCTGGTTCTTCCATAGATTTCCGGGAAATGGCTTATCTTTTTGGTTCCATTTTAATATCTAAATGGAACTGAACATAATGTCTATTTTATCAGTTACAGTTAACAATTGCAATGAACTTTTTTTAAATCAGGGCTATTAAAATAAGTTATTTTTGACGAAATGATTTCACAGCTAAAGCTTGTTTTGTTTGCACTGACGCTCTAAATTTACGAGATTTGAAAAGAGAAAATGATGACCGATTTTAAACTGGTTTCCAAATATAAACCCACTGGTGATCAACCTGAAGCAATTGAACAGTTGGTAAAAGGTATCGTCGAGAACCAGAAGTTCCAGACCCTTCTGGGCGTTACCGGGAGCGGTAAAACCTTTACCATGGCCAACCTGATTGAGCGGGTGAAAAAGCCGACCCTGATCATTTCCCACAACAAAACGCTGGCTGCACAGCTCTATGGGGAGTTTAAACAATTTTTTCCCGATAATGCGGTGGAATACTTTATCAGTTATTTCGATTATTATCAGCCGGAAGCCTATGTCCCGCAAACCGACACCTACATTGAAAAAGACAGTTCGATAAATGATGAAATTGAAAGATTGCGACTAAAAGCATCAGCTTCGGTGATGTCCCGGCGGGACGTGATTATCGTTGCCAGTGTCTCCTGCATTTATGGTATTGGTTCCCCGGAAGACTATCGGGACATGGTGGTATTGATCAAAAAGGGAGAGCAATTTAATCGTTTTAAAATATTTCATGAATTGATTGATATCCATTATACCCGGAACGATATGAGTCCTGAACGGGGTACCTTCCGGGTGAGGGGCGATGTTATCGAGATCTACCCGGCCTATGAGAAATACGCTATTCGCATCGATACATTTGGTGATGATATCGAAAATATCAGCTATATTGATGTGCTTACCGGTGAGATCCTGGACGAGGTCGATCAGGTGATGATTTTCCCCGCCAGTCATTATGTGACCACCCGTGAGAAGATGGAAAGAGCCATGCATTCCATTAAAGCTGAACTCAAGGCAACTCTCGAAAATTTACGAACAGAAGGCAAGCTGCTGGAAGCGCAGCGTTTGGAACAGAGAACTAATTTCGATCTGGAGATGATACAGGAAATCGGTTATTGTTCGGGGATCGAAAATTATTCCAGACACATTTCCGGTCGAGCTCCGGGAGAACCGCCGTACACACTGATTGATTTTTTTCCCGATGATTTTCTCTGCATTATTGATGAATCACATCAAACCATTCCCCAACTCCATTCTATGTATAACGGGGATTATTCCCGTAAAAAAACGCTGGTGGATTTCGGATTCAGATTACCCAGCGCCCTGGACAACCGGCCGCTAAAATTTGACGAGTTCATGGGAAAAATGAATCAGGTCGTTTTCGTCTCTGCCACCCCATCTGAATTTGAGATTGAAAAAAGTAACGGAGTGGTGGTGGATCAGATAATCCGTCCCACCGGACTTATCGATCCGGAAATAGAAGTGAGGCCCACCAGAGGTCAGATTGATGATCTGATCGAGGAAATCCGGCAAAGGGTTGAGAAAAAAGAACGGGTGCTGGTGCTCACCCTGACGAAGCGTATGGCGGAGGATTTAACGGATTATCTACAGAACCTGAATATCCGGGCCCAATACCTCCATTCGGAAATTGATTCTCTGGAAAGGGTGGATATTCTGCGGGATTTGCGTCTATCCGAATTTGACGTCCTGATAGGCATTAACCTGCTACGGGAAGGTCTGGATCTTCCCGAGGTATCCCTGGTAGCCATCCTGGATGCGGACAAGGAAGGATTTCTGCGCTCGGAGGTAGCGCTGTTGCAGATATCCGGAAGAGCTGCCCGAAACGTTAATGGCAAAGTGATATTTTATGGGGATACAGTAACCCGTTCCATGCAGAAGACAATCGATGAGACCCGTCGGCGCAGGAAAAAACAGCTGGCTTATAATAAAACCCATGGTATTGAGCCCCAGACCATCTACAAGACGGTTGATGAAATTATGCGGACAACTTCAGTGGCGGATATGAGCGGCCGCTATAAAACCAAAAAAGCGGTCAGGGAATTTGATTATATGGATAAACTTACCGGTCAGGAACTGGTTGAACAGTTAGAGAAAGAGATGCAAACCGCCGCAGAAAATCTGGAATTTGAA
>CAZTXJ010000005.1:35448-53570 GCA_964617285.1 uncultured Calditrichaceae bacterium
ATATATCATGTTTTGACCAAAAATTATTTCAATGCTTATATCCATGGGAGGAAAGGGAAAAATTACCTTCAGGATGCGGTGAAATTGGATTCCACCTATTATGACGCCTATATAGGACTGGGGATATTTCACTACTATGTCGATTTGTTGCCTGGGGTGGTCAAGTTTGTCGCCAAAATACTTGGTTTTGAAGGGGATCGGGAAAAGGGAATTCAGGAAATTTTGCTCACGGCTCACAAAGGCCGTTATTTCCGGGTGGAAGCTGAATTTTCCTACGCTGCTTTACGTTATTTTCTGGAGGGGGAACAATCCGAGGGATTAGCCATTTTCCGCAAGCTGAAGCAGGAGTTTCCCCGAAATCCAGCAGTCACCTTATTGATTGGCTACCATTACCGGCGTAACGGGCAGGTAACTTCTGCAATTTCTTATTTCCGGCAGGTACCGGATATTTTTACCGATAAGTTGCCACAGATAACCGTTATGAAGTACTATAATCTGGGTGTCTGTTATTTTCGTTTGAATGAATTTGATAAAGCTGAACCATATTTTAATTTGCTTCTGGATAGCAATCTCCGGAAATCCCGGTTTTATCAGGCAGCTCTGGCTTATTATAAAGGGTTGTTGGGGGCAATTAATGGGGACAAAAAAGCAAGCGAATATTATTTGCGAATGATTTATAACAACAAGGACATGCAGTATTGGTATAACAGCTCCCGCATGTTTGTAGATTATCCCATCGATTCAATCTCTATCAAGTATGTTCTGGCGGAAAATGATATTTTTACAGCTAATTTCACCCGGGCAGAGAAAGAAGTTAATGATTTATTGGCCTTGCTGAAAAAGAATCCTTCCCCGATTCAGAATAAAGATCTGGTTTATTTGATTTATGATCTGGAAGCCCGGTTAAATTTCAGGCAAAATAAGGTAGAGCAGGCCAAAGCGGTTTATGATCAGTTCAGTGACCAGATGTCGGACATAAAAGATGAATTTCAAAGGGCCTGGGTTTATATAGGATACGCCCGGGTACTGCGGGAAGCGAAACAGCTGCAGGAATCAGAAGACCTTTTATCCAAAGCCGGTAAAGTGGACGATGAATATACCCGACTGATCGTCGAACGGGAGTTATACATCATAAAGCATCTGAAACGTCAGGAAAAAGCATAGGAGCCGTGATGAATATTCTTGTTTTAGGTGGCGGTGGCCGGGAACACGCTCTGGTATGGAAAATCAATCAATCCCCCCAGGTAAAAAAAATCTATTGCATTCCAGGCAATGCCGGTATTGAGCAACTGGCAGAGTGTCATCAGCTTTCGTTAAATGATTTTCCAGCTCTGGTGGATTTTGTGGACAAATTTAAGATCGATTTTACAGTCGTCGGTCCTGAACAGCCACTGGTAGAGGGAATTGTCGATTATTTTGAAGAAAGAAATTTACCGGTTTTTGGCCCCGGAAAACAGGCTGCCCAAATGGAAGGTAGCAAGGTGTTCTCTAAAAATTTTATGAAACGCCATGGAATCCCTACGGCATATTATGAGGTGTTTTCGGAGTCCGGGAAGGCCCTGGAATATCTGAAACAACTTCCGGAAGGCAAAATTGTGATCAAAGCGGATGGATTGGCAGCGGGAAAGGGAAGTATTGTTTGTGCGCATAAAAGTGAAGCAGCCGATGCTATTCGCGCGATACTGGTCGACCAGGTATTTAACGAAGCTGGTAAACAAATTGTCATAGAAGAATTCATGCAAGGTGAGGAAGCCAGCCTTTTCGTTATCAGCGATGGCAGGGATTATAAGGTATTATCCCCGGCCCAGGATTTTAAGCGTGCTTTGGACGGTGATGGCGGAAAAAATACCGGTGGAATGGGGAGCTATGCTCCGACGCCATTTTTAAGTCCTCAAAATTATCAGAGAGCTTTGTCTGAAGTTGTGGAACCGGTGCTCGAGGGACTAGCCTCCGAAAATATTATTTATAAGGGTGTTTTATACTGCGGATTGATGCTTACACCTGAAGGACCCAGAGTGGTAGAATTTAATTGCCGCTTTGGCGATCCGGAAACCCAGGTAGTACTACCCCTGCTGGAAACCGATCTGGTTGAAATTCTGCAATCAGCCGTTCAGGGCAATATTTCCAAGCAGGAAATTAAACTGAAGAATGAGCATGCCGTGTGCGCTATTGCTGCGTCGGGTGGTTATCCGGATGCCTACGAAAAGGGTAAAGTGATTGCAGGATTGGATCAAGCGGGAGATCAGGCCCTGGTTTTCCATGCCGGGACAGTCCGTCGCAATGATCAAATCCTGACCAATGGTGGCCGGGTGCTGGGTGTAACCGGTATTGGTCCCGATTTAAAAACGGCAGTTAATCGGGCTTATGATGCCATGAATCATATTCATTTCGATAATATGCATTACCGTAAGGATATTGCCGCAAAAGCTCTGTCCTGACCGTTCTTATAAAGAAATCGGATAAATTTCGAATTTCATCACACAAATCTGATATTGTTTGCCTTAATTTGAAAACTGTTAAACGGATCTGAAGAGGAGAAAGCACGAATGAAGATTCTGATTACCGGCGGGGCGGGATTCATTGGTTCGAATGTGGCCGATCGTTATCTGGAACTGGGTCATGAGGTTATAATTGTAGATAATCTGGTTACCGGTCAGCGGGAAAATATTCCGAAGAAGGCAAAATTCTACCAGGTGGATATTTGTGATGCTGATGAGATAACCCGAATATTCAACAAAGAGAAACCTGAGATTGTTAATCATCATGCGGCCCAGATGGATGTTCGCAAATCAGTGGAGGACCCTATTTATGATGCCACAGTTAACGTTCTGGGCAGCCTGAATTTATTACAAAATTGTGTTCAAAATAAAACCGGAAAGTTTATTTTTGCCTCAACCGGTGGGGCGATTTACGGAGAGCAGGACTATTTTCCGGCAGATGAAAAACACCCATTACGGCCTTTATCCCCTTATGGTATAACCAAGCTGACCACGGAAAAATATTTGTATTTTTATCACCTCACTTATGGTCTAAATTATACCGTTCTGCGTTATGCAAATGTGTACGGACCAAGGCAAAATCCCCATGGAGAGGCGGGCGTTGTGGCAATATTTTCAGAGAGAATTTTAACCGGGCGACAACCCATTATCAATGGCGATGGATTACAAACCCGGGATTATGTCTATGTGGGAGATGTGGTTAAAGCAAACCAGTTGGTTCTTAACAATGGGGATAATTCTATCTACAACATTGGAACTGGTATCGAAACCAATGTCAACGAACTGTTTACTAATATTGTCCGGTCTGCCGGTAGGAATGTCCCGGAAAAACATGGTGAGGCAAAACCCGGAGAGCAGAAAAGAAGTGTCCTGGATAGCGCACGGATCGCAGAAGAATTAAAATGGAAACCATCCGTTCCATTAGCTGAAGGTATTCAAAACACGGTTGACTTTTTTCGCAATAAATTATCCCGTTCATAAAAATGGGGGGAAAATTATGAAATTTACCACATTTATGACTGAAGTCCGGCAAGACAATACGATTGAGATACCGGTGGAAGTCAGGGAAAAACTAGATGTTCAGACTGGTGATAAATTGGAAATTACCCTGAAAAAGGTTAAGTCCCGCAGACTTGAGATTCTCATCAGTGAGAACCCGCTTTATAAGCTCATCAAATTTTCTGAGTAAAGGAGCGTGAGGATATGAGAATATTTGTCGATCGAATTGCCTGGATTGCACTTGCCGATAAAGAAGACCCAAACCATTCCATCTTCAAAGAACAGCTCAAGTATTATCTGGATGGCGGTCATAATTTCTACACCACAAACGTGATTGTGGGGAATGTTATTTCCCACATTAAGGAGACCCAGGGTGGGGTAAGGGCGAATAAATTTTATGACATTTTAGAGGAAGCCTGGTTGGGTACTCATCTCCATTTTTTATGGATTGGCCGGAGAACCCAACGCGACGCGGTGAAACTGTTCAAAAAATTTCCCGAAGAGAAATTATCTTTATTTGACGCGGCCAATATTGTTTTAATGAATCGTCGGAATATTCGTTTTATTATGACCACGAATAGCGCCTACAGCAAAATGGGTTTTAAAATGATACCGGAAAATTAAGGAACTGATTTATGGCATTGGTGAAGCAATTATTGCTCAATAAGGATTTTAAAGTTATCGGGTTGCTGGGGGGAAAAGGCCGCAATTATCTGGCAAATGAACTTGCCGGAGAGCTCGCCAGGGAAGGAAAACATGTGGTGATAACTCATCTGGAAGCTCAGATGCTACCGACTTCCGGTCAAATTGTGTTTGATAAAAATAAAAACAACCTGCTCAAGAAAATAAATGGCGAGATTAAAAAGAATCCGATCATCTATGCCGGTCTCAACTTGACCGAACACCTCATGGACGGTATTGAACCGGATATGGTTAAGAAAGTGATCGGTCTGGAAAATGTGGATTATCTATTGCTAATCCTGGGCACCAACGATAAAGTCAGCATTTTTACCAAGAAGCAAATCACCGCTTATTCCAAACTATCGTTTCTGGATCAAATGATCTATTGTTTTCAGCTGGATTACATTGATTCCGCCTTTTCAGATGGATTTATATCCAATGAGAAGGATTTCTTAAAACAGTTTCCTCAATACCAGCAAAATCCGGTCGTCCGCTATGAATTGATTGTCGAATACCTGAATGATGAAAAAAATGGGGCCAAAAAATTATTTCAGCAAAAATGGCCCTGTGTTCTGGTGTTTACCGATATAACCAATTTGCTTCTGGAAAATAAAGTCATCAATTTATCCCGGGATCTGTTTACCAGAAATTTCGAAAACCTATTTCAGGCCAATTTCAGAGAAAATATTATCAAACCTGTCTCTGCAAAATGAAGTCATCTAAATTTATTCCTATTGTTGGAGGCGGGGAATTTGCTTCCGCTATTGCCTATTATTTGTGGAAAGCCCATCTCCCGGTGGTGATGGCTGTCTCAGAATATGAAATTCATCTTCGGCGTCCGGTTTGTTTTGGCGAGGCAGCTAAAACCGGTAAAAAGCAAATAGAAGATGTTACCGCCATTCTCATTACCGCAGATCATCTGGCTGGCTATGACAAAGAGCCACCGGCCGGAAAATGGCATAAAGCAATTCAGTTTCAGCAGGAAAATAATAATATCCCGGTTTTCTTACTGGAAGAGTTGCCGGAATTTTTAGAGATTCTCCAACCGGATATTCTTATTAACACTGTACAGTCTGCTGAATCAGGTTTTGGGATTGATGCGGCCTCTTTGGTTGTCGGATTATATCCCGGTCATCAGCCTGGCGAAAACTGCCATGTGGCGGTGGAGACTCGTTTAAATAATTGGCTTGGATCGGCATATCATCAAGTTCCTCCCGAACAGCCGGAAATTGACCTGCATCTGTTCCGAAAAACTTTTGATCAGGTAAATTCACCGCTGGAAGGTGTGTTCGTAGCAACCAAGGAAATAGGAGAGGCAATCGAAGTTAATGAAGCACTGGGAACTATTCAAAATATTGAAATCCGCTCGCCCTATAAAGGCCAGGTGTGGGGACTTGTTCATAGCGGGAAAATTGTTTTTCCCAGACAACCCCTGGCCTTGATCTATGATGGGCATTCGGAAGATAAATATAATTCGTTTGATTTCAGACAAAGAGCGGTTGCCGGAGCAGTCTTAAAAGAGATTTTTCAATTTCAAATAGAATAATATCCAAATCCGGAAACCGCTTTTAAAACGAATCAATATTATCCTGCCCGGATATAAATTACTATTATTAAATGAATGGCACCGATAAATCTGATTCAATATTTGATTTTTACTGATTTCCTATTTACTTTTTTTCCATTCGATGTATCGAATTATCCACCCAATAAGTATTTTTCAATACCGGAGGTTGAAAACGTATCATAATTAATAAGCTCTACAAAACAGACCCAAACTTTCCCATCTGATTATATTTTGGAGGCATTGTGAACGGATTTCTGGAATATGTGGACAAATTTATCGTTGGGTATAACGAATATATCGGTCAGTATCTTCTGCTGGCCTTTCTTATTCCCACCGGAATTTATTTCGCATTTAAATTTAGATTTCTGCATGTAACCAAGTTTTTTCACTCCCTGCGGGTCATCAGCGGAAAATATGATAATCCGGACGATGTGGGGGATATAAACCATTTCCGGGCCCTTACTACGGCATTATCTGCTACGGTGGGAACAGGAAACATTGTGGGAGTGGCCCTTGCCATTTATTACGGCGGACCAGGAGCTATATTCTGGATGTGGGTAACCGGTTTTCTGGGAATGATCCTGAAGTTTACCGAATGTACCCTCTCCTTTATTTACCGGAAAGTCCATCCGGATGGCTCAATTTCTGGTGGTCCCATGTATTACATGGAACTGGGATTAAAGGAAAAGTTGGGATCCCTGGCGAAAATAATGGCGGTAATATTTGCCTTTGCCACCATCCTCTGTTCGCTGGGAACCGGAAATATGGCCCAGTCAAATTCGATATCGGACGTATTTAATACCAATTATGGAATACCGACCTGGGGGACTGGATTGTTTATTACTATCCTGGTGTTGCTGGTAATTGTGGGGGGCATCAAACGGATTGCCCAGGTGACCTCCAAACTGGTTCCGTTTATGGCAGCTATGTATTTTATCAGCGCAATTGTTGCCACGGTTATCTATTTTGATCAATTGCCCGCCGCATTTTTGCTTATTATTGAAAGTGCTTTTACCGGTCAGGCGGCTACTGGTGGATTTATCGGTGCTGCTTTTATCTATACTTTGAGATTTGGTGTAGCCAGAGGTTTATTTTCCAATGAAGCCGGTCAGGGTTCTGCGGCCATTGCCCATGCTGCAGCCAAGACGGAATATCCGGTTCGGGAAGGCCTGGTGGCATCTGTGGGTCCATTTGTGGATACAATTATCATTTGTAGCCTCACGGCCATGGTCATTGTGGTCACCGGTGCCTGGACTTCCGGTATTAAAGGTGTGGGAATGACGGTTGAAGGATTTTACCGGGGATTAAAACCGATTGGTCTGGGTAGCTGGAGCCAGCATGTCGTGGCAGCTGGACTGATTATGTTTGCCTTTTCTACCATTATTAGCTGGTCTTATTACGGAAACCGCGCTGTGGAATATTTATTTGGTGAAAAATCTATCCGGCTTTATCAGTGGGTCTTCGGTCTGTTCGTCTTTTTAGGATCCATCTGGGGCATCGATTTGGTCTGGCATTTCGTGGACATGGTTATCACTTTTATGACCATTCCGAATCTGATTGCCATTGTACTCCTGTCATCAATAGTAAAACGAGAAGCTGATAAATATTTTAAGGTGATGAAAGGAGTCATCTAAAAAGATTAATAATTTTTTTAAAGACAGATATAAATTGAATTAAGAGGAAAATATCTCCTTTATTTTTCCTCTTTCAACGCCCCGCTGAATATCTCCAGCAGTCCGATGCCGAGCACCAGGATGGCCACAACCCACAAGATAATAAATCCTCGTACCGGGATATCTAATCCGCCAAAAAGAAGCCAGCCAATCAGTACCAGCGAACCGCATAGATTGATGGTTACTGCCCCGGCTAATCCCAGACCGGCTGATCCTTTCCCAAGGCGGGATCTTTCCTGAAACAGGGCGATTCCAATCCCAAAAAGAACTGCTCCCAGAATACTGGCATAAAAGTAGTTAATCTCCTGTGGCAAACCCAGGAAATTTGCCAGAGCAGCCGGAAAAAATAGCAATACTATTCCCAGAATAACATTCACAATCCCATCCAGTGCCAGTAGATTCTGATGTGTTTTTTTCATTTCCATGATTCTTGGACCTTTTTAGGTTTTAAAATAAACAATTAAAATAAAAAATCCCCCTTGAAAAAGGGGGATTCTATTCTCAATAAAAGGATTTACTTCTGGCGAATCACTTTTATGTTTCAGCATAGCCAATCCGGGAAATTAAACATTCTCCACTGCTTCTTCCGGTTCTGGTTTCCAGCCAAGTTTCTTAAGGAAAACCACTACCGCATCACTCAAAATGTAATATAAAACCGGGACAACCACAAGGGTTAAGGCAGTGGAAAACATTAATCCGAAGATAACTGCCACACCCATGTTACTCCACCATTGAGAGCTTTCTGCCCCAAATTGGATGAACTTACTGAAGTCCCCTTTGAATAGCCCGATAAAGTCGATATTGATGCCGGCAGTTAGCGGAATAAGCCCCAGAATGGTCGTAACTGCGGTGAGGATTACCGGGCGCAAACGGACTTTACCACCGTTAATTATTGCTTCCATTTTATCCATACCCCGCTGACGCAACTGTTGTATATAATCAATAAGAACGATGGCGTTATTCACCACGACTCCAGCCAACGAAATAATCCCGATACCAGTCATAATGATACCAAATGGTCTGAATGTGACCAGGAGTCCGAAGAACACGCCAAAAAAGGAGAGAAAGACCGAGATCATAATAACAAAGGGCAGGGTAATGGAGTTAAATTGGGTAACCAGAACAAAGAAAATTAACAGGATGGCAATTAAAAATGCCCGTTCCAGAAAATCGGACGCTGCCTTTTGTTCGGTATCCTGGCCGGCATAAATCAGGGAATACCCTTCCGGCATGGTGAAATTGGTAAGACGGTCTTTCACATCGGCCAAAACTTCCGCTGAACTGCGCCCGAAAGCATCGGCGGTTATGGTAACCACCCGGTCGCCATCCACATGATTGATATTGCTCAAACCGGCAGAGAAGTCAACTGTGGCAATATTCGCCAGCGGGATATGTTCTCCTTCGTGAAATATGGTTAGATTTAACAGATCGGTATAACTCTTCCGGAAATCCTTGCTGAATCGGACAGTGATGTCATATTCATCCTGCCCAAGCCGGTATTCTGAAGCGGTAGTACCGTTGATGGCCGTTCGAATGGTGCTGGCAATCTGGGCGGTGTTTAAACCGAGCAAAGCCGCTTTCTCCCGGTCAATCCGTATACGCAATTCCGGTTTACCCTTCTCAAAGTTATCACGGAGTTCGGTTAATCCGGAAACATCCCTGATCCTCTTTTGCATTTCGGTTGACAAATTATTAAGAATGACAAAGTCTTCTCCTTTTATCTGGATCTCCACTGCATTTCCGGTCGGCGGACCTTCCTGAGGTTTGGAAACATCAATGCGTGCGCCAGGGATTCCCTTCATTTCATCATTAATCTGCTCCAGTGTTTTAAAAGAGCTCTGTTTCCTTTCCTGAAGATCCACAAAATCGATGGTAACCTGGGATTTGTGCGGTGTGCCACCTTCCATACCAAAACTAAACATATCCGCTGCATTGCCAACTTCGGTTACGAAATGATCCATATCGGGAGTACCGATAATTCTCTGTTCTACCTTGCGGACGATATTGTCCGATGTTTCCAGCCGGGTACCGATTGGGGCCTCTATTTTGATCTGGGCCTGGGTTGGCTCCAGATCAGGAAAAAACTCTACACCGTGATTGAAAAATCCATAAATGATGAACATGAGAAAAAACAATCCAACCGCAATTGATAAAGTTGATTTCCGATGATGTAAGGCCCATTCCAGGGTCTGTTCATAGCGGACAATCAACCAGTTTAATAACCGGTCGCCCATTAGCTTTTTCATTTTTTCATCATGCCTCATAAAAGAGGAAGAGATGACCGGGTTAAAAACAAAAGCTACAAAAAGAGATGCGGATAAGGTAATGATCAGTGTTATCGGTAAATATTTCATGAATTCACCCACTACACCGGGCCACATTACCAGCGGAGAGAAGGCGAAAAGCGTGGTGATGGTCGAGGTTAAAACAGGCATACCTACCTCCCTGGTTGCCTCCCTGGCCGCCTTCATCAGTGGTTTTCCCTCCTCATAATGGCGGAAAATATTTTCGACAATCACAATGGCGTTATCTACCAGCATACCCAGGGCAAGGATAAGACTAAACAGGACGATCATATTCAGGGTATATCCAAGCATGCTGATGACCACAAATGAGACCAGCATGGATAGGGGAATGGCGATACCAACCAAAAGACCATTTCGGGCGCCCATAAAGAAGTAGAGAACAGCGATAACCAGTAAAAGTCCGGCAATGATGTTATTTTCAAGGTCATTTACCATGGAACGGATATCTTTGGACTGGTCGGCCAGAATAACATAATGCGTCTTGGCTGGCAGTTGCTTCTCGTATTTTTTTAGAATATCCTTTACTCCATCGGCAATCCGAATAATGTTTTCCCCGCTTCTTTTTTGGATGGATAAAGTCACACTCGGTTCATCATCCAGTCGGGAGTAGGTGGCCTGATCTTTATACCCAAATTCGACATCTGCCAGATCGTGGATATAAATTGGAAAACCATTTATGGTTTTTACCACGACATTTTTCAGTTCCTCAATAGAATCGAACTCACCCGGGATACGTACAGTATATTTCAAATTACCACTTTCCACCGAGCCACCGGGAATGGTTGTATTCTCCTGCTGGATAGAGGAAATAACATCATTCACTCCCAGGCTGTAATAGCGAAGTCTGGCCGGATTCAGATTGACTTTGACTTCCCGTTCCAGACCACCGGTAATATTGACATCCAGTACACCGGGGATTTGTTCAAATTTATCTTGAAGATCCTCGGCTATTTTTTTAAGCCGAACCAGTGATTGCTGCCCAACGATGCTCACCAGCATTATCGGGATGTTCTCGAAATTCACTTCCTGCACAAACGGCTCTTCCACATCATCCGGTAAATCCGGTTTTGCCTGGTCCACCTTTTCACGTACCTTGCGCACTGCTTCATCAATGTCCATGTCGGTTTCGAATTCCACAGTGATGTTGGTGAATCCCTCCACACTGCTGGAAGTCATCTTCTTGATTTTGGTTATTTCTTTTAATTTGTTCTCAATCGGTTGAGCCACCAGGGTTTCCATATCACTGGGAGCCACACCAATATAGGGGACACTGACAATCACCACCGGTTGTTTAATTTGCGGAAAAGATTCAACCGGCAGGTTGGAGTATGAGACAAAACCGGCAATGACAACTATAAACAGTAACACAAATACGCTGGTTTTATGATCTAATGACCAATCGGATATTTTCATAATAGCCTCAATAACAAATAGTTTATAAGTCTGTTAACTTAATTGCACCTGACAGAATTAAGATCCTGCGACGATAACCGAATCGCCTTCAGTCAACTCTTGCTGGCCAACAGTTATCAACTTCTCATTCGATTCCAATCCGTTTACCAGAACACTGTCCTCATAGATAGCTCTGAGGTCCAGCTTAATTTTGCGGGCTGTTTTTTCCGGAGTCAGCACGAAGACATAGCTCCCTTCCTCGGATTCAATCACCGCATCCAGGGGAATTACAATCTGATCGCTGTATTGTCTGCGCAGTAATTTGATATTGGCAATCATCTGCGGTGCCAATTTGAGACCGGGATTTGGTACTTCAATTTCAATCAGAAAAGTCCGGCTCTGGGGATCGATACTTCGGGTCATAAAGGATATCTGATTATCAAGTACCATATTGGGAAAGGCATCGAAGGTGATTTCCGCAGGTGTTCCGATCTGAATGTCCCCTAGAAAGCGCTCGGCCACTCCTGCTTTGATTTTCATGTAGGCATTATCAATAAAATCAAAAATTGGGGTCATCGGGGTTGCATAGGCGCCCATGTCATATAGTCGGTTATTGACATATCCGTTCAGAGGTGCCAGAATAAAGAGTTTGGAGTAACGTGCTTTGTTCAATTCATAGGCAGCCTGGGCTCTTTCCAATCCGTATTTGGAAGCCAAATATTCATTTTCCGAAATGGCTCTTTTTTCGTATAAGACTTTTTTTGAATTGTAATCCAGATTCGCCTGATTCCATGCGGCAACTGCTTCGTTATAGCCGGCTTTTAAAATCTTATTCTCAAGAACGGCCAGGGTATCTCCCTGCCTTACCAGACTTCCCTTATCTCTTTTCACCCTGCGCAAGGTTCCACCTTCTTCAACGATAATTTTGATGTGGTTCCTTGCTTCAACCGTACCGGTCAGCTGCAGGTATTCAGAAAAATTCCTCGGTTTCAGGGTCATTATTTCGACAGGAACGGCATTTACATTAGCTGTCTTCTGCCCTGCTGCGCCATCACTGGAACATTGCTGAATCACCAGACCAAATACTACAATACTTAACAGATAAATTAGCTTCTTCATATGTCCTCCAATGGATTCAAATAAATTTTTTTCATGGTAATTTTAGCATACATTAAATTCCGGCAGAATTGACCTCCCCAACGGCTCTTTGCCAGTCAAAATAGGCTGCCAGATAATCATAAATGGCGGAGTAGAAATTAACCTGCGCCCGGTCTAAATCAACCCGGCTCTCCCGCAATTCGAGCTGTGTGGCCAATCCATTTTCCATGCGGGTTTCTGCTATTTCGTAACCCCGTCTGGCAGTTCCGATACTGGATTGGGCTGCCTCAATCCTTTGCCGGGATTCGATTAAGCGTAAATGAATGTTTTTCAATTCAATCCGGATGTCATCATAAGCTTTGGTAATGCGGGTTTTCACTCTTTCCACGTCAATCCTGGCTTTCTGCACCTGAGCATTGGTATAAAAGCCATTGAAGATGGGGATGCTTAAAGTGAGCCCAAGAACAAAATTATCGTTCTTGTTATCCAACCGGAATTCATTAGAGCTGGCGTTATAGAGATAGCTGAGGTTTCCGTTCAAGGTTGGAAAATGGTTGGAATTTTCAATGGCTACCCGCTTCTCCTGTAATTTCTGTTCCCATTGAAGCGCATTAAAATCGGGCCTTTGT
This sequence comes from uncultured Calditrichaceae bacterium, assembly GCA_964617285.1. Taxonomy (GTDB): domain Bacteria; phylum Calditrichota; class Calditrichia; order RBG-13-44-9; family RBG-13-44-9; genus CAYVKM01. Next base: position 48,292 of record CAZTXJ010000005.1, read on the forward strand.
TCAAATACAATTTTGGATTCCAGGGAATCTGGTAAAATTGGAAATGAATCCAGTTCTCCCACCAGATTGACCTGTTCCCTTAGAGGGATATCCACCAGAGCTTTTAGGTTATTCAGGGCAAGTTCGTAATCTTTTTTGGCCTGCATAGTTTGAGGAATGGAATTCCGCCACCTGGTTTCGGCTTGCAGTAAATCGAATTCCGACACAGCACCACCATCATATTTTATTTTAATGTTTTGATAATTCTCTTCTGCGCTTTTTTCGGACTGGACAGCCACTTCCCAGACTTTGTTAAGTAGAAGTGCCTGGTAAAATGCCTTTTTGATATTGGTAATAATCATATTGTATTGTGCCTGATAATTATAATTCGAATACTTGGTAAAGTAGTTCGCTGCTTGGATGGCATTGCCTATCTTTCCAAATCCGTATAGCGTCTGATTGAGACTGGTGCTGAACTGGTAGGTATTGGTAAAGGAAGCGGTAAAGCTTTGAGTGGTTTCCACGCCATTTGAATCTGTTACAGTGAAGAAGAATTTGTTTTCCAGAAAATTCCGGTTATAGTTAACATTTGCATTAATGGTCGGTAACGCCAGAGAAATTGCCTCTTTTTTCTGTGCCTTGGCAAATTCCAGATCAGATTTGGCCAATTTTATATCTTTGTTATTTTCTTCGGCCAGCCGGAGGATTGCATCCAAATCGAAATCCTTGGCAAATCCGGAACACATGAAAGCAAATGCAAAAACAAAAAGCAGAATAAAATTTTTATTCATTATTATCTCCTTCTGAGTCCATTTAATAGAATGTGTACAACGGCATCCACAACTTCATCCCTTCGTTTCTCGGGAATCCGCATCATCCAGTCTAAATTGAGAAAATCGGTCATGAAAACCATGGCATTGAGGGTTGAAGATTCATCTCCATAAGTCAGAATTCCCTGTTCTTTCCCGGCTATGAGCAGAGGACGTAATTTTTCCAGAAAAACATCATTAATTTTGTCCACGATGGGTTTTCCATGGGGATAATTTTTATACAAAGTCCCGGGTAGATCTTTGATTTCTGTTAAATATTGCTTTAAATCCTGATAGACCATTCGGAAGAAAAGGGCAATTTTTTCATCAGCCGGTAAATCCTGAGGTAGTTTTTTTTCAACCTTATCGATAAAATTTTGTGCTTCTTCGATAACAATTTCCTGAAAAATTGATTCCTTACTGGGGTAGTAGTAATACAGGGTAGGTTTGGCCAGATTACTTTGTGCGGCAATATCATCCATGGAGGTTTTGGCCAGACCAAATTGAAAAAATAAATTCTTAGCAGCTGATTTTATATCTGCCTTCCTTGAATGATTGTGATTGTTTCTCATCGCGTTCCCTGATTCATATTCATATTATTGACTATTTTCATAAATAGTCGAAAGTATAAGGCAGATTAGACGAATATCCAAGGTAAAAGTTTCAAAAAATATTTTTATAATTGATAATACCTGATTTGTGGAATAATAAATCTAAAAACCTTATATTAAGAATAGATTACGAATTAGAAAAATCAGTTACCGGATTTAAATGAAAGCTACCTTATTCAGAATTTTCAAAGATAGATGGGGAGCCTGGATTGGGATAGTGCTATTTATTGCTATTTTACTTCTCCCAACTTCAGAACAATTTACACCTGAAAAGAGAAATATGCTGGCAATTGTGGGATTAATGGCGGTTTGGTGGATGACCGAAACTTTACCCCTCGGTGTAACGGCATTACTGCCTTTGATTCTTTATCCGATTCTGGGCATTATGAATACCGAAAAAGTGGCGCCAAATTATATGCATCATCTGGTTTTTCTGTTCATGGGCGGATTTATCATCGCCATTGCCCTGCAAAAGTGGCAACTTCACCGAAGGTTTGCCTTGTTTGTCATTTCCTACATCGGGACCAATCCCAAAAAAATAATTCTGGCATTCATGCTGGTATCAGCTGTGCTATCCATGTGGATAAGCAATACGGCAACTGCAGTAATGATGCTTCCAATAGGATTAGCGGTCATCTTTCAGCTTCAGGACGAATCTTCCCGGGAGGAAAATAAAATTGATAATTTCTCTATTGTGCTAATGCTGGGAATTGCCTATGCATGCAGCATTGGGGGAATATCCACCCTGATCGGGACTCCGCCCAATATTATTTTCTCAGGCATTTATGGTAAGTTTTTCCCCAATGAAATACCCGTTTCCTTTATTCAATGGATGATCTACGTACTACCGCTCACTATTGTAATTTTTATTGTGGTCTGGCTCTATCTGGTTCATTATGTATTGAAAAATGAAAAACTCCCTCAGACCGTTTCTATTCATTATTTTCGGGATGAATTAAAAAAGTTGGGAAAATTTAATCGATCTCAAATCTGGGTGCTTATCATCTTTGGATTTACTGCCTTGCTGTGGATATTTAAAGCAAATCTGACCCTGGGATCATTTACCCTTTATGGATGGCCGCATTTTGTTGGTCTGGATGGTAAAATACAGGATAGCACTATTGCCATTGGTATGGCGATTCTGTTGTTTATGATTCCCTCCCACGAGAAAGCAAAACAGCCGACCTTGCTGGATATCAAAGACCTGTTCAAAATTCCCTGGGACATACTGCTGCTTTTCGGTGGGGGATTTGCCCTGGCAGAAGGCATCCGGGTTACCGGGCTGGCCGAGTATATAGGCAAGCAAATGGAATTTCTGCAGGGGCTTCATCCTTTTGTCCTTATTTTTGTCATAACAATTTCGATTATTTTCATTACCGAGTTTACCTCGAATACCGCTGTAGCCACAACCATATTACCAATTATAGCGGTTATTTCGATCGATCTGAATATACATGCCATGATGATTATGCTACCAGCAACTATAGCTGCTTCCTGCGCTTTTATGTTGCCCGTGGCCACACCCCCTAACGCCATTGTTTACGGTTCCAGGTATGTTCCCATCCAGAAAATGGTAAAAACCGGATTCTGGCTCAACATTATTTCCGCATCACTGGCGGCGATTTACTTCTATTTTTTGTTTAGTATTATTTTTTAGGAATCTCAGTCAGGAATTACCGTTTTTGCCCAGAATTTTCTGAACCATTTTTCGGAAGCGAGTGGGATTAATCGGTTTTGGCAGGATATGCTTTATGGCCATATCCTCCAACTGCTGGATAAGTTGGGAACTTAATTTTCCGGAGACGACCATTATTGGCAGGGCTGAGTTAACAAGTCGGATTTTTGAGATCAGTTCTACCCCGTCCGTGTTAGGCATAGCAATGTCGGTAATCAGCAGATCATATCTTTGAAGTAATAGTTTATGAAGTGCTTCCTCTCCGTTATAAACGGAAACGACCTGGTATCCATCCAACGTGAGTAAAATATCTATACTGCGACTTAAATTCTTGTCATCTTCTGCCAGGAGAATTTTAATCATACATTTTCCTGTGACTACTTGATATAGAATAACGGCAAACATCTTGCCATTTTAAGGACATTTCTGGAACCGGGATAGGTACGAATATGAAAGAAAATAAAGATGCAAATCCCCCTGATAACAGAGAATGAAATGTATAGTTAATTTACAAGTTTTTATCGTCTATCTGATAGTCTTCGAGCTTATTATATAACGATCTTCGGCTGATGCCTAAAATTTCCGCGGCTTTAAGTTTATTCCCATTCACCGCGCTTAGAGTCTGAATAATCATAGCCTTCTCAACCTGGGAAAGCGGTGTACCTGCCCGGAAGCTGATGATTTCTGTGCCAACCTTTCCTTTCATAATCTCTTCCGGAAGATGCGATAATTCAATGGTATCTTCTGCGCTGAGCATGGCCCGGAGCAAAACATTCCGGAATTCCCTCACGTTACCCGGCCAGCTGTACTGTTTCAGAATAGTCATAGCCTCCGGAACAATAGAGTTAACGTTTTTATTTAATTCGAGATTAAATAGTGTCCGGTAATATTTGGCCAAATGGGGAATATCCTGCTTCCGCTTGCGCAATGGAGGCAATTCGATATTTACCACATTGAGCCGGTAATACAAATCTTCTCTGAATTTTTGTTCTTTGATTAATTGGGCCAGGTTTTCATTACTGGCACAGATAATCCGCACATCTACCTTAATCGGTTTGTTACTGCCAACCCTTTCAATAACGCTATTCTCCAGGACCCGGAGTAAGGAAATCTGCACCGGGATACTCATGGTACTAATTTCATCAAGAAATAAAGTCCCCTGGTGAGCTTCTTCAAATTTCCCTTTTTTATCAGTAATAGCGCCGGTGAATGCGCCTTTTAGATGGCCAAATAGTTCGCTGGCAATTAAATCTTTTGGGATGCCACCTGTATTAACTGCTACAAAATTTCCCTTACTTTTTAATGAAAGGTTATGAATGGCCCGGGCAACCAATTCCTTGCCTGTTCCGCTTTCTCCCAGCAGGAGAACCGGGATATCGGTTGAAGCGACCTCTTTTATTTTCCGGTAGACCTCCTGCATCGGTTTACTCATACCGACCATCTCATGAAATTGACGTAGTTTTTCCAGGGTTTTGTAGCCTTTTTCCTTCTCTTTCTCGTCCTGTGCCAGTGATAGGGTTTCGTTAATTATTTCCAGAAGTTTCTGGGGTTTCACTGGCTTGGAAATGTAATTGATTGCCCCGGATTGCATGGCTTCCACTGCATGCTCTATGGATCCATAACCGGTAATCATAATAACCTTAAGGGTGGGGAATTGTTTTTGGATGGTTTTCAAAAAATGCATTCCATCCATTTCCTGCATCCGGTAATCAGTGATAATCAGATCAAAAATGTCGTTTTCCAGTAGATTAAGGGCAAGTTTGCCATTGGCTGCACCTTTGGTCTGAAATCCGTGGGCCTCGAGCAGGGTCATTAAACCATCCCGCAGGTTATCATCATCATCAATAATTAAAATACTGTATTTATCCATCGTTTATACCTTTAATGTTTACTATGCAATTGGCAGATCAATGGTAAACTGGGTACCCTGACCAACCTTCGATTTAAATGAAATTTTGCCGCTATGTTCCTCGACAATATTTTTTGACCAATGCAGACCAATCCCTCTGCTACCTGCTTTGGTGGAAAAATTAAAATCAAATATCCGCTCCCGGTTTTCTTCCGGAATACCCATTCCATTATCCTCTACAATTACAGAGACAAAGGTTTCACTGCGTTCGGTTTTCAATTTCACCTTTCCACCATTTGGCATTGCATCAAAAGCATTGAGAAGTAAATTGAGGATCACCTGCTTCATTTGATCCT
>CAZTXJ010000005.1:53670-54975 GCA_964617285.1 uncultured Calditrichaceae bacterium
GCCAGTGAACTTAATGGATTTCGTACTTCGTGACCAAAACTACGGGCAAGCTGGTGTATTACCGAATACTTCAGACTCCTGTCCAGGAAAAGCTCCAATTCCTTGAGACTGGCTAAATTCTTAAAATAGAAGACCACACTTTTTAATTCATCACCTTCGATGATTGAGCTGGCATTAATCTGAACTTCAATAAATGAGTCATCTAAAAGTTTGATATGAGTTCGGCGACGAACGGAATGGGTTAGGGGATCGCTTGCTTTGCGAAATATCTCCAGCAATTCCATATTTTTTTGCAGGATTTGTTCGATCTGCTCTTCTGGTTTCCGATGTTTCTTTATTTTGAAAATGGTAAGAAGATAATCATTATAGGAAATGATTTTTTTCTGCATATCGGTAATTAACATACCTTCATGAATAACCCGTTTCATGGCATCGATCTGTTCTTCCGATTCCTGAAATTCTTCTTTTAATTTGGACGTTTCTGTAAACAACTGATTGAGTAATCCGTATAGCCGGGCGAATTCGTCCCGTTTTTGAAATTTCAACCGGTAGCGATAATCCGATTGGTGCAAGCTTTCGATGGCGTTCTCAATTTCTTTCAGGCTCGATTGGTATATCCGGGAAGTGGAAAACACCGTCAGAAAAATGATGCCCAGGGAAAGGATACTGGCACCAATCAGGATATTCCTGCGATTCTGATAGAAATTTTCCAAGTGCTTGAGGGACACCACGGTGCGGAGATAACCTTGCTTTACACTGTCCATTTCAAGCGGTACAATGACATCCAGGATCTCCTGATTACCTTCCCATTGCCGGCTGACAATCTTTGGTTTGTTTGTGGAAAGCAATCTTAATTCTTCCGGGGACTTGTATTCCTCACCTTCTACTGAAGGGTCATCACTAACCACAATTCTATTGGTCGTATCGATGAGCAGAATATGGAGGATTTTCGAATCCTCACCGCTGAAACGGTTCATCAATCTTCTGGTAGGATATTTTTTATAGGGATCTAATTGTGATAAATTAAGATTGTCGGCAACAATAACTTTCTGTACTTGTTCCACCAGTAAATAGGCCAGTTTATTGGTCAGATCCGCATAAAAGGCATTAATGCTGGTATATAGGAAGTAAATGATAATCGCTTCCAGCACCAGCGATGAAAAGGCAATAATCAATAACTTTTTATAGAATGTCTTCATGGTTTTCTAAAAATAAATTTAAATTTTCTTAAAAATATATTTATTCAGGAAGAGCAATACCTGTAATATTCTATCCCGGAATAAGCACCCAAGTTTAGTAAATGAT
>CAZTXJ010000006.1:0-52789 GCA_964617285.1 uncultured Calditrichaceae bacterium
CGTCCCAGGATCGTGATACTGAACTATCCGGCAAATCCGACCGGACGAACATATCCGGAAGATGAATTAAAGTCTCTGGCAAATGTGGCCCGGCAAAACCGGGTGGTCCTGTTATCCGATGAAATTTATGGTGAATTGCACCATGAGGGGAAGCATATTTCCATTGCCCGCTTTTATCCGGAGGGGACTATCGTCAGTGGTGGGCTCAGTAAATGGTGTGGCGCAGGCGGCTGGAGGCTGGGTACATTTGTCTTTCCCAAATCGCTTCACTGGTTAATGGATGCCATGGCAGTGGTTGCGAGCGAAACTTTTACCTCCACCAGTGCACCAATTCAATATGCTGCGGTTCGGGCATTTCATGGAGGTATCCAGATCGAACGTTATCTCTGGAATTCCCGCCGAATTTTAAAGGCCCTGGGAGACCATATTGCCAATAAATTGAAAACATCAGATATTAAAGTATCCTGCCCGCAGGGGGCGTTCTATTTATTTCCGGACTTTAAAAAATATAAAAAGCAGTTACATAAAAGAAAGATTTTAACCAGCGATATGTTATGTGACCGGTTAATCCAGGAAGCCGGCGTGGCCATTCTTCCTGGCACCGTCTTCGGCAGAGAATCCAGCGAGTTGACTGCAAGACTTTCTTATGTTGATTTTGATGGTACACGCGCACTTGCTGCATCGGAACAGATTCCCCCGGAAAAAATATTGGATGAACAATTTCTGACTCATTATTGTGGTCATACTCTTGACGCGATTGACGAGTTGATTAATTGGATTCAGAAATAGCGGCATAAAAATAAAGTGAAATAAATCTGCAAATTTCCCGGTTTATCCCCGCCTTTATTGATAAAGATTCTCAATAGAGTTTTATAAAATATAAAGTTATATATTTCTTGATAAAAATTTTTGCTTATAGTATATTTTTCTCAAGCGACTTTTATTTTTGAGATAATCTGGTGTTTTACCACATCCTTTAAAACATAACTCAGGAGAAGTAATTATGCGATACGTAAAACATTACGGTACCTGGGGGTATATACTGCATCGTTTATCCGGTTTGGCACTTACCGGTTATATCCTCATTCACATCTATCTGGTTAGTGGTCTGCACAATAAGCCCGGTTGGCAGGATGAGATGCAGATATTCCGGCATCCGCTGCTGATGGTGCTGGAGTGGTGTCTCTTTAGTGTGGTTGTCTATCATTCGCTAAATGGTATTCGGATCTTTTTGGTTGATTACTTCAATGGAGCCCGATACCAAAAACAACTTTTAACCGGCGTTCTCGTGTTAAGTGTTATTCTCTTCTTTGGCATGGGCGCAATCATGTTTTTATAACCACTATATCCAAAGGAGGATAGAAAATGTCATTTAAATATGAAGGTTCCAGTACATCGGGCTCATTTGGCTGGTATTTCCAGAGAGTGACCGGTATTGTTTTATTTATCCAGGTCTTAGTCCATTTTTATATTGCCCATAACACCTGGGATTCCGGTCATGATTGGGCAACTATTGTAGAGAGATTATCCAATCCATACATGCGTATGTTTTACCTGGTTTTTGTGGCCCTGGGCTTATGGCATGGTCTCAACGGATTATGGTCGGTCATCCGGGATTACCATATGAAACCCGGTTGGCGAAAAACCATTTTTGGGGCGATTGTGGTCATAGGGGTTTTTATTGGCGTATTGGGATTTATCACCATGCTCACTTTGCCGGAAGTCCAATAAATGTTGAATTGTAAAAACAAAATCAATAAAAGTATGAAATTTAAATAGAGAAAAAGAGGTCGAAATGATTGTTAAACATGACGTGGTGATTGTTGGAGCAGGATTAGCCGGATTGCGGGCTGCTTTGGAAGCGTCGCACAAATACGATGTGGCAGTGATTTCCAAACTGTTTCCAACCAGATCACATAGCGGAGCAGCACAAGGCGGAATAGCGGCTTCATTGGGAAATGTTGAAGAAGATCATATCGATTGGCATTTTTTTGATACGGTAAAAGGAAGTGACTATCTGGGAGATCAGAATGCCATTGAACTACTGGTAAACGATGCACATCCTGCCATTTATGAATTGGAACATATGGGGTGCCCCTTCAGCCGCACACTCGAGGGAAAAATTAATCAGAGAAAGTTTGGTGGACACACAAAAAATTATGGTGAAGGTCCGGTATTGAGAGCCTGTTTTGCTGCCGACCGTACGGGTCATATGATTCTGCATACGCTTTATGATCAGTGTGTCAAAAATAATGTCCGGTTCTACTCCGAATTTTATATGACCGATTTGCTGGTTAAAGATAACGTGATTCGTGGTGCTATCGCGTACGACATGACCAATGGTCAGTATGTAACTTTCCATGCAAAAGTGGTGATGTTTGGTACCGGTGGCTATGGTCGTGCCTTCCGTATCACCTCTAATGCCCACGCCAATACCGGGGATGGTCTGGGGGTTGTTCTCCGGGCTGGGCTGGCTCTGGAAGACATGGAATTTGTTCAATTTCACCCCACCGGTGTTTATAAATACGGCATCCTGGTTAGTGAAGGTGCGCGTGGCGAAGGCGCTTATCTCCTGAATAATGCCGGGGAAAGATTTATGGAAAAATATGCCCCGAAATTGATGGAGCTTGCCCCCCGTGATTTGGCCTCCCGTTCTATTCAAACAGAAATTAATGAGGGACGAGGAATAAATGGTGAGGGTTATGTTCACCTGGACTTGCGACATCTGGGTGAGGCGAAAATTAACGAACGTCTTCCGGAGATCAGGAGTTTTTGTCGTAAAATTATTGGTATTGACCCGGTAAAAGAACCGATTCCCATCCAACCCACTGCCCATTACTCAATGGGTGGTATTCCGGTAACAGTAGATGGGGAAGTGCTGGGGGATGGTAAAACACAAAAAGTTGAGGGTTTTTATGCGGCAGGGGAATGTTCCTGTGTTTCTGTCCATGGAGCCAATCGTCTGGGCACCAACTCATTATTAGAGGCGGTAGTGTATGGACGACGAGCAGGGAAAGCGATCGTTCAGTTTTTAACCAAAAATGGAATTGATAAGGCAGATCTACCGGAAGAGATGCTGAAAAACCTGATTGCCCGCGTGGAGCGATTCAAACAAAAAACGGGTAATGAAAAAGTGGGAAAAATACGGCTGGAGCTTCAGGAAACGATGATGTCGAAAGTTGGTGTTTTCCGGGAAGAGAAGTCCCTGCAAGAAGCGCTGGATAAAGTTCATGAACTGGAAAAGCGGGCGGAGAATATCCAGATTGACGACAAAGGCATGAAATTCAATACCGATTTAACCGAAGCTATGGAACTGGATAATCTTCTGCATTTTGCAGAATTAATAGTCAAGGGTGCCCTAAATAGGCAAGAGAGCAGGGGTGCACAATACCGCAGAGATTTTCCGAAGCGGGATGATGCGAATTGGTTGAAGCATACAATAGCAGTGAAAAAAGACGGGAAGATTGAATTTGATTATAAACCCGTTGTGATCACCAAATTTCAGCCAAAAGAAAGGAAATACTAATGATACAGGTCAAAGTTAAAGTGTTTCGCTTCAATCCGGAGAATGGAGAGAAGAAACCACGTTTCGATGAATTTACGGTTGAAGCCGATCCTAAAGAAAAAGTATTGGATTTACTCCACAGGATAAAATGGGAGCAGGATGGTACCCTGGCTTTTCGCAGATCATGTGCCCATGGAATTTGTGGCTCCTGTGCCATGAAGATTAATGGTGCCAATATGCTGGCCTGCGAAGCAAATTTGGCCAATTTCAGGGATCCGACCCGGATCACCGTGGAACCATTGCAATCCCTGCCCATTCTGAAGGATCTGGTAGTGGATTTAAGGGACTTCTTCAAGAAATATGAGATTGTGAAGCCCTATCTCATCAATCGGACGCAGCCGCCTTCCCAGGAACGCTTACAATCCCCGGAGGACCGGGCATTGATAGACGAGGCCACCTGGTGTATTTTGTGTGCAGCCTGCACGACCTCCTGTCCGTCAAACTGGAAGAACCCGCAATTTTTGGGACCAGCCGCTCTGCTCAAGTCCTACCGATATTGCTTTGATACCCGGGATGAGGGCATCTCGGAGCGCATTCATGTTTTGGACAATAACGATGGCGTCTGGCGTTGCCATACCATTTTCAACTGCGTGGAAGCATGTCCCAAGGAAATCAATATCACCTGGCATATTTCGCAGCTCAAGAAAAAATTGGTGAGCAGGGAACATTAGCGGATTGATTATTCCATAATGAAAAACCCCGGCAATAAATGACCGGGGTTTTTTATTTCAATATTTTAAAATTTTTATTATTCAATTACAATAGATTGGGATAGCAGATTCTGATTTAAATCCACATTTATGTTTGACGCTTCATGTTTATTTATTACAAGTTTATATCCTGCCTCGGTTTTTTGAATTCCCATAGCCACTAACGAATTTGTCACCATATTTTCATTGGTGGAAATTGTGGTCACCTGATTGTAACGGGCGCTTTCCCTGATGTTATTTATATAGTGATCCAGATCTGAAGTCAGCCAAAAAGCATTAATTTTCTTAATAATAATCTTCTTCTCCAGATTTAAGGATGGATCCATGGGAATTTCCACAACACTGATTTTTTTATCATGCACCTTAATCTTTTTATTATCGTCAAGAGAGTTTACGATCAGATCTTTCTCATTTTCCGATAATGGGGATTGAGGATTATACAAGACTGCAATAACACAATTTTCCTTGATTTTATCTTTGATCGTATTATTCTGGTTGAGTGAAGTCAGAATTATTTTGGCCTGTTCTTTTGCTGATTCTTTATCCTGGGCAAAACCAAATGATACAAGAATGACTATGATTAATATGATGGGAACCATACGATTTATCATTTTATTTTCCTCCTAAAGAGTTACATTTTTAAACGATAACTAAATTAATTTCCAATTTTTTCTTTTGATATTTCGCACAGGAAAAAGTTTCAGTTTTAGATAAAGGTAACTGATTCTTTTACCTGGTCTCTGAATAAATGGCTAAGAACAAACGGGTATAAACGTTTGATTTTTCTATTTGTACCAAAGTAAATAAAATTCTTTATTAAGGCAAGTCTCAATTTGACATTTTTTATTTTTAAGGATTCTAGTCAGGATTTGCAATTTCTTTAAACTTGTTTTACCGGATCTTTGTTAATATATTTTTGCCGCAAGGGCGGTTAGCTCAGTTGGCTAGAGCGTTGCGCTCACATCGCAAAGGTCACTGGTTCAAATCCAGTACCGCCCACAAAAAAACAAGATTAAAGGTAAAAGATTAAAGATAAAAGAGTAAAAAAGAGAAAGAGTTAGAAGACACCTGCACCAAATGAAACCCTGAAAATTGTCCTGGCAGGTGGGGACAAAAAAACCTTTAATACTGCCCGGTGAGGTAGTAAAGGACAAAAATGAAAAACAGAAATCGAAAAACTATCACATACAGAATGCCTTCGGTATTTTATCGGAGGCATTTTTTTATTAATCACAGGAGTGATTTTTATGGAAACCAAAACTAAAGCAGAATTGCTCTCCAAAGAAGATTTTAAACGTATTGTCACCCGCCTGGCCCACGAAATTCTGGAGAAGAATCGGGGTGTGGATAATCTGGTAATTATCGGGATAAGAACCAGAGGTGCCTATCTGGCCACCCGCATCGCAGAGACAATTGACCGGATCGAGAATGTTAAGATACCCACCGGGTTTTTGGATATTACCCTCTACCGGGATGATTTTCGTACCCGGTTAAAACAGCCTTCGGTGGAGGTTACCAATATCCCCTTCAAAATTGATGAAAAGAATATTGTCCTGGTTGATGATGTGCTCTATACCGGTCGAACCATTCGGTCTGCCCTTGATGCCCTGATGGATTTTGGTCGCCCAGCCCGCATATATCTGGCAGTATTGGTGGACCGTGGGCACCGGGAATTGCCAATCCGGCCGGATTTTGTCGGAAAAAATATTCCCACTTCAATTGGTGAAGAGGTTAAAGTATTGCTGGAAGAAGTGGATCTGGAAGATAAAGTGCTGTTGGTCGAACAACCAAATTAAAATAGATGGAGTTATTATGACATTTCAGAGCAAACATTTACTGGGATTAGAGAGAACTTCTGCCGAGGACATTTTTACTATTCTTGATACAGCTAAATCATTTCGGGAAGTTTTGGATCGCCCCATAAAAAGATTGCCGACTTTACAGGGAAAAACTGTGGTCAATCTTTTCTACGAACCCTCCACCCGTACCCGCATTTCATTCGAATTGGCTGAAAAAAGACTTTCGGCGGATATTGTCAATTTTTCCGCTTCCACCAGTTCTGTGAAAAAGGGAGAAACACTGATTGATACGGTGAAAAATATTGAGGCCATGAAAATTGACATGGTAGTGGTGCGGCATTCGTCACCCGGTGCACCTCATTTACTTGCCCGGGTAATGAATGCAAATATTATCAATGCGGGAGACGGTGGTCACGAACATCCGACCCAGGCACTGCTGGATATGTTTACCATTCGACAAAAACTGGGGGAGTTAAAAGGAAAAACTGTGGCGTTGGTAGGGGATATATCCCATTCCCGGGTGGCAATGTCCAATATTCATGGTCTGAATAAATTGGGCGCAAAAGTGATTGTCTGCGGGCCTTCTACACTTATTCCCAGGGAGATCCAAAAACTCAATGTTGAGGTTTACCATAATATTGATGAAATCATTCCAAAAGTGGATGTATTGAATATATTGAGATTACAACTGGAAAGACAGAGAGAAGCGTTGTTTCCATCCTTAAGGGAATATCATAATTATTTTGGGATTACCCGGGAGCGCCTGGAGGGATCCACCAAACCGATCTTAATAATGCATCCCGGCCCGATGAACAGAGGAATTGAAATTTCAAGTAATGTTGCGGATAGCGAACATTCGGTTATTCTGGAACAGGTGACCAATGGTGTGGCTATCCGCATGGCAGTCCTATTCTTATTGGCAGGAGGTCAAAGTGAGATTAACTAAAAATGTCAAAATATCCAGTAAAAGTTATCAGGCTTTACCAAAGAAGATTTTGTTAAAAGGTGGTCAGGTGGTTGATCCCTCCCAGGATTTATCGGTTGAAAAAGATATCTTGCTGGAAGGCGGGAAAATTAAGCAAGTAGGCGAGATTGATGAGAAATCTTTTGATGGAGATGTTCTGGATTGTAAAGGAAAAATAATCTCTCCCGGTTGGATGGATATGCATGTACATCTTCGGGAACCCGGTTACGAAGGCAAGGAAACAATTGCTTCCGGGTGCCTTGCCGCAGCCAATGGTGGATTTACCGGCGTGTGCTGTATGCCTAATACCTCCCCACCAATAGATACCCAGGAAATCATTCAATATATAAAAGATCGTTCCAAAGGTTTTTTGGTAAACGTTTACCCTGTGGCGGCAATAACCAAAAAACGTGAAGGCAAAGAATTAAGCGAAATTCTGGAATTGGTTGAGCAAGGGGCAGTTGCCATATCCGATGACGGGAATCCGGTGATGAGTGCCGAGCTGATGCGAAGGGCTCTTGAGTATAGCAAAATGGTGGACATCCCGGTAATTGGTCACGAAGAAGACGCAAATATGACCGCCGGTGGAGATATGCATGAGGGATTTGTCTCTACCTGCCAGGGATTGCATGGCATGCCATCAGTGGCGGAAGAAATTATGATTTCCCGGGATATTATGCTGGCGGAATATACCGGTGCACGATTCCATGTAGCACATATATCGACCCGAAACTCAGTTGAGCTGGTCCGGCACGCCAAGAAGAAGGGAATTCAAGTGACAGCTGAAGTAACACCTCACCATTTTATGCTCACCGATGAGGCTGTTCGAGAGTTTGATACCAATACCAAAATGAATCCTCCCCTGCGTACCGAATCGGACAGGCTGGCAATGCTGGAGGGTTTAAAAGATGGAACTATTGATGCCATCGCTACGGATCACGCACCTCATGCCTTTGAGGAAAAAGAGGCTGAGTATATTTATGCACCGTTTGGCATCGTGGGACTGGAAACAGCCCTTGGTCTGGCATTCACTGAACTTTTCCATAAAAAACTGCTTACCCTGAAAGAGATCATCTATAAATTTGCGGTCCGACCCTATGAAATATTAAATCTGGAGAAACCACAAATTAAAAAAGGAAAAATGGCCAACTTGACCCTCTTTACCCAAAATGAAAAATGGCAGGTTACCGCATCCTCTTTTTTATCAAAGAGCCAAAATTCTCCATTTCTCGGTTGGGAGCTTTTGGGAAAACCATTTGTTGCGATTAATAATAACCAGATTTTTGTATCAAATCTTTAATCTTAAGCGGCCAGGGATGGCGCTTATTTTTATAACGTTTCTGTTTAAGGATACACATCATAATTTTTCGAAAAAGGTTTGCATACTATTTATGTAGCAAAAACGCTATACTTCCTGGTTCATTAATATTTCATTCTAGGAATCGATCTCCCAATTTTCAAAAAGAATAATTAGGTTACATCGTCGCACTTTTCTCAATTAGTATGCCAATACTGGCGGTATTTCTGGCAAGTTGTCAATTGAGAAAATTCACTTCCCTGAAATTCAATACAATTTAAACCATTGAAAATCAACAAATTAATTATTGAAATAATCTTTTGGCATCATCTTTGTGTAAATAAAAGATAAGTTTGTTAAGTATATAAAGACAAAAGATAAATATTAGGAGGATTTTAAAATGTTTTCAGATGTTTACACCGGGATTCAGAAACGAGAAAATAAGAATCTTGAAAATACAAGATTGATCAAAGTTAAACCTCTGGTCAATGTTATCGAGACGGAAAATTCGGTAGTTCTACTGGCTGAAATGCCGGGAGTCCGCAAAAGCGATTTAAATGTAAAAGTAGAGAAGGGGCATCTGATATTAGAGGGTAAGAAAATTATCCGGGAAGAAGAAGGAAACTATATTTACCGCGAAACCCATGATGTCCTTTATGAAAGAGTATTCGAGATGGAAAAAGATCTGGATGTGCAAAAAGTAGAAGCTTCATACAATTCCGGTATTTTAAGAGTTGTGATTGCCAAGAAAGAAATTATGAAACCAAGAGTTATTGAAATTGGTTAATTATTTTTTTGGTTTGTGAAATTGAAATAAAGACATAATGATGAGAAATATTAATAAAAGTGATTTGAAATAAAGCCTTACGATAAGGAGGAAATTTAAAATGGCTAAGAAAGTAATTGGGATCGATTTGGGAACGACGAATTCTGTTGTGGCAGTAATGGAAGGTGGAGAACCTGTCGTTATTCCAAATTCCGAGGGTGCCAGAACCACGCCTTCAGTTGTCGGATTTACCAAAGCCGGAGAAGTTTTGGTTGGCGCACCGGCTAAACGTCAAATGATTACCAATCCGGAAAACACCGTTTATTCCATAAAAAGATTTATGGGCCGTCGGATGGAAGAAGTTCCTGAAGAAACGAAAATGGTTCCGTACAAGGTGAAAGCCGGAACCCATAACTTGGCAGTAACACATATTCGGGATAAAGAATATACCCCACAGGAAATATCTGCTATGATTTTGCAGAAAATGAAACAGACTGCGGAAGATTATCTGGGTGAAAAGATAACTGATGCAGTAGTTACCGTTCCGGCATATTTTAATGATAGTCAGAGAAAAGCAACTAAGGAAGCGGGAGAAATTGCCGGTTTAAATGTGCTAAGAATTATTAATGAGCCGACTGCTGCATCCCTTGCCTATGGGTTGGATAAGAAGAAAAATGAAAAGATCGCCGTGTACGACCTGGGTGGTGGCACCTTCGATATCTCCATTCTGGAGATTGGCGACGGGGTATTTGAAGTAAAGTCTACCAATGGAGATACTCACCTCGGTGGGGATAATTTTGATCAGCGTGTGGTGGATTGGATTGCTGAAGAATTTAAGAAAGAGCAGGGTATAGATCTCCGGAAAGATCCAATGGCCTTGCAGCGGTTAAGAGAAGCTGCGGAGAAAGGGAAGATCGAACTGAGCAGCACCCAGCAAACTGACATTAACTTGCCGTTTATTACCGCAGATGCCAATGGTCCGAAACATTTACAGATGACCCTGTCACGTGCGAAATTTGAATCTCTGGTTGAGGATCAACTAACCAGAACGCTTGAACCCTGCAAAATTGCCATGAAAGAATCCGGACTTAAAATTGATGAAATTGATGAAGTTATCCTGGTGGGTGGCTCCACCAGAATTCCTAAAGTTCAGGAACTGGTCAAGGATTTCTTCCGCAAGGAACCTCATAAGGGAATAAATCCTGATGAAGTGGTCGCGGTCGGTGCGGCAATTCAGGGTGGAGTACTAATCGGAGATGTAAAAGATGTATTGTTGCTGGACATTACCCCGCTTTCTTTGGGTATCGAGACACTGGGAAATGTTGCTACGCGGCTGATTGAAGCCAATACTACCATACCGACCAGAAAAAGTGAAGTTTTTTCGACTGCAGCGGATAATCAGACTTCTGTTGAAATTCATGTGATTCAGGGTGAGCGTGAATTCGCCCGGGATAACCGTACTTTAGGTCGTTTCCACCTGGATGGCATTCCACCTGCACCGCGTGGTGTACCCAAAATAGAAGTTACCTTCGATATTGATGCGAATGGGATTCTTAACGTATCCGCCAAGGATATGGCTACCGGAAAAGAGCAGAGCATCCGTATTGAAGCGAGTTCCGGTTTGAGCCAAAATGAAATTGATAAAATGAAGAATGATGCTAAGGATCATGCTGCTGAAGATAAGAAGCGCCGGGAAGTGATTGATTCTCGGAATGCGGGTGATCAGTTGGTTTATCAAACCGAGAAGAATTTGAAGGATTTTGGCGATAAATTGGATAGTGCCACAAAGAATAAAATTGAGGCTGCTGTTAGTCGTCTCAAGGAGGCGATTAAGACAGAAAACCTTAATGAAATTAAATCCGCAACGGATGCGCTGAATCAGATCTGGAGCGAAGCATCTTCTCAGATGTATCAGCAGTCTTCCGGAGCTCAGGGCGCTCAGCCGGGAGCCGAAGCCGCTGATGATTCGCAGAAGACCAAAGATGAGAAAGTCGAGGAAGCGGATTATGAAGTTGTGGACGATGAAAATAATAAGGATAAAAAGGATAAATAATGAAATGTTTTTGAGGCCATTAATTTTCGAAAGGAAATGGCCTCAACATTTTTAAATCAGAATAATAAAAATAATCCATGTTATAATATCCAATTGTGCCAGGAGGTTTAATCAGATATGGTGGATCATAAAAAAGAGGCAAAGGAAATACCTATTGAATTCCTCGAAGATGAGGAAAAAGAACCCTCAAAGGAAGACAAGCATCAGGAAGATCTTGATGAAAAATTGACTGATGAATCTTCCAGAAAAGAAAAAAAATCGGCTGAAGAACATAAAAAGAAAAAAGACGAATATAAAATCAAATACGAAGACTTGAATGATCAATTTATGAGGCTCAGATCTGAATTTGCCAATTACAAAAGAAGAGTTGAGCGGGAACAGCTTGAATTCGCCGATTACATAAAAGGGGAATATGTTAAGAAAATATTGCCGGTTCTGGATGATTTTGAACATATGTTATCCAAATCGAATAAGGAAGGAAATGAGGAGTCGGTCCTGGAAGGCGCCAGAATGATTTTTGGAAAGTTGGAGCAGACGCTGAAGGAATTGGGAGTGGAAAGAATCGATGCAGTCGGAGCGGAATTCGATCCACAAATTCACGAAGCACTGATGATGCAGAAAGTATTTGATAAAAAAGAAAATGGTAAAATCATCAGCGTTTTTCAACATGGTTATAAAATAAAAGACCGGTTGATCCGACCAAGCAAAGTTATTGTTGGTGAATACGAAAAAAGTGAGCCTGAAGAAAAGAATTAGGGTATTCTTTTTGGCATAGATATTAATTGCTTAAATAAAAGCAGGTTTCATTCGAAACCTGTTTTTTTATTAAAATTATATTTATTTGCTTGATTCCGGCGAATAATTGGATAATCTTTAAGGGTAGAATCTCAAGAAATTTACGACTTAGATCTATTTTTAAGACCTATGAATAAATATTGACTTTTTAGCGTTCATTAATTAAATTTTTAAAAAACAAACGAATGAGGTAATTCTATGCTGGTATTAACAAGGAGGTTGGGCGAGTCAATCAATATTGGCGATAATATCAAGATTACCGTCGTCGATATTGATGGCAAGCAAGTGAAAGTTGGCATTGAAGCGCCTCGTGATATTTCGATTTTCAGGGAAGAAGTATACGAAAGGATTAAACAGGAAAATATACGGGCTTCAGGCACATCCCCGGATGATGTCAAAAAAACCGCCAAGGAATTGAAAAAAGATTCCGAATAGAATAAAGAATCTTATCTGCCAATTAAAATCCTCAATATAACCCTTTCTTTTTTTTAATCTATATTTCTTCTTTTCCGTACACCAGTTACTTCTTCTACCAGAGATTTTATTTTGTTATTGAAAAATATGAATTAAGGTTCTATTTTTTTAGGATTTTGGGATGAAATAGAAGTATCGATACAAGGACCTTTATTTTTTCATCTTGAACAAAATAAACTCTTATTGAAAATTTTTGCGAAAGTTAAATGGTTCGTCTTCATATCCACCTAAAGAATCCGCACACTCGAATTATACACAATGCTGTAGACGTTCTCACGGCAGGCGGGCTTATCATTTATCCGACGGATACGGTATATGGGCTGGGTTGTAGTCTGTATAACAAACATGCACTGGAAAAGATTTATTTCATAAAAGGTAAAAGCAAATTCGATCCGGTAAGCGTTATTGTAAAAGATATCAGGCAGGCCAGTTTATATGCCCGGATATCAAATTATGCATATCATGTGATGCGGCATTGTTCTCCTGGTCCATACACTTTTATCTTGCCATCCACACGAGAAATTCCCAAAATCATGTTAAGTAAACGAAAGGAAACTGGCATCCGGATTCCGGACAGCGAAGTTTGCCATGACCTCGTTGAACATTTGGGCCATCCCCTGGTAAGTACTTCGGTAAATATTGATCCGTCAGAAATTCTAAATGATCCGGATGAAATTGAAAATCGCTATAAAAATCAGGTAGACCTGATGCTGGATGCGGACTGGCTCACCGATGCGCTGGAATCTACCGTGGTCAGCCTGATCAATGACGATCTTCAGGTACTTCGTAAAGGAAAGGGTGATGTTCAAAAATTATATGAATAGTACCTGCATCTAAATACTCTGAGAATGATAAAAAATTAGGAGGAGTGCCCTGTGAAAAAAATCGTGAAAACTGAAAAAGCACCTGCCCCGGTTGGTCCCTATAATCAGGCGATTATATCCGGTAATTTTGTCTTTACTGCAGGACAAATACCGATCGATCCTGAGACCGGTAATCTGGAAGCGAATGATATTAAAATTCAAACGAAGCGGGTGATTGAAAATCTCCGGGCGGTATTACAGGCATCTGGTTCGGATTTGTCCGAAGTGGTTAAGACTACTGTCTTTTTAAAGGATATGAACGATTTTGCTTTGATGAACGAAGTTTATGCACAATATTTCAGTGATAACTCTCCGGCAAGATCGGCCGTGGAAGTTGCCCGTTTACCGAAAGACGTGTTAGTAGAGATGGAGTGTATTGCGATTCTTAAATAACGGATTCAAAAGGATTTTCCATTTAATTTTGTTCATCAGGATTTTAAACAGCAGGAGGGATTCCTGTGCTGAAATATGCCTTAATTCTTAATCCGAATGCGGGGCGGGGGAAAGGGGCGAAATTAGCGGATGAAATTGTTGATCTGGCAAAGACGGAGTTAGGAGATGTCACTCTTTTCAAAACTGAATATGTGGGTCACGCCCGAGAGATAGCCAGTAAAATTAAAGATGAATTTGATGTTTTAATCGCTGCCGGTGGTGACGGAACAGTCCATGAGATTGTGAACGGCATGATGTTTGGCCGTGCCACTCTGGCAGCTATACCAATTGGGAGTGGTAACGATTTTATCAAAATGCTGGACCTGACCAAAGATCCGGCCGAAGCGGTCAATGTTATAAAAAATAATGTTCGGAAGAAAATAGATATCGGCCAGGTGAACGAACAATACTTCCCGAATGGTGTAGGAATAGGTTTCGATGCCTGGGTGGTAATCGAAAGTTCCAAAGTGAGACGCCTGCGGGGATTTTTAATTTATCTCTATTCTGTTTTGAAAACTGTTTTTGCCTATCATAATCAAAATATTCTGTTAACAGTGAATGGCAAAACCGAAGCCAGGGAGATTTTTTTAATAGCGGTTGGGAATGGGCGTGCGATGGGCGGTGGCTTCTTTCTGACGCCGAATGCCGAAATTGATGATGGTTTATTTGATATTTGTATTATCAGGGCATTGAAGAAACGGGAGGTGTTTCTGAATCTGCCAAAGGCTATCAAAGGTGCGCATATTAGTATAGAACAGGTGCAAATGTTAAGAGCGGATAAGCTGAAGGTTGTTTCGGAAGAAGGGATTGCCGTACATGCCGATGGTGAACTCCTGGGGGTGGATTTAAAGGAACTGGACATCAAAATTCTTCCGAAAATTTTAGAAGTTATTTACTGTGAAGCCAAGAACTGATTATGAAACTGATCCGAAATAAAATTACTTTTAGTTTTATTTTTATATTAGGCTTGTTTACCAGCAATATTCTGTGCCAGCAATATACTTCCCGTGAATTTCACAGCAGCCTCCTGGTGGAGCAAAAAATTGATACTACTTTATTGATGTCGGACCGACCGGTAAAATCACCCTGGGGGGCTGTTGCCAGATCGGCAATACTGCCGGGGTTGGGACAAATTTATAATCATCAGTACATCAAGGCAGGGGTGGCTTTTTCCCTGAATGCATTCCTGGCCTACCACATCTATTATTACGAAATGAAGTG
This sequence comes from uncultured Calditrichaceae bacterium, assembly GCA_964617285.1. Classification (GTDB taxonomy): domain Bacteria; phylum Calditrichota; class Calditrichia; order RBG-13-44-9; family RBG-13-44-9; genus CAYVKM01. The sequence goes on from CAZTXJ010000006.1 coordinate 14,940, forward strand.
GAGGGATAAAAAAAATCCGGATTTTCAGGGTAAGCGTAATCTTTACAGCTGGTATTTTGCCCTGGGGTATTTGCTTACTATGGTGGATGCCTATGTGGATGCCTATCTCTATGACTTCAATGAAGCCATACAAATTGCCCAAAATATTGAACGGAAGAACGATCAATGGTTATTCGAATTACGATTTTCCTATCGGTTCTGATTACTTATGCAGTCAGCCAGGATATCCATTCCCAAATGGTTGTGAAAAATTTTCATAAATCATTTTTGGAAGAGGAGGACACAACTTATCAAGTAAATTTAACTCGATCCGGTAAACCGGATCGATACTTCGCTCCTGATAAAGCCAAACATTTTCTTGCAGGTATGATTACCACAATTGTTGTTTATAAGTCCTTTGAAAATCAGCTGAGCCAAAAGGAAAATCGATATTTAGCCGGAGGGGTTACCGTTTCTTTGGGTGTCCTGAAGGAAATCTATGATAAATCGAAACCGGAAAATCATTTTTCCTGGAAGGATCTTTTGGCAGATGTTTTGGGCATGGGGATAGGATTTGTGTTAGTAAACCAGCCGTAATTGGTATTGTGATAAACTACCGCAGGGCAGCGGCGAGCAAGGGAATCATGATTTCATGATGTCCGATAAAGTAGTAACCCTTGCCTTCATTTTGGGTGGGACGCTGCATCACGTTCACTGTTGGCCGGTAATGACGGATCATGTCAAAAACAGCAGTATAGAATCCGAAAACCGGATAGCCCAGATTCCGGACAACTGTTAAGGCTTTCAGGAATACTTCGGGAAGGATCACAGCGGACCCTATATTACAGACAATACTGCCTTTCTTAAGTTTGGACAGGCTGTTACTGAATACCTGAAAATCCAACAATGATTTTTCCCCAAATGCAGCGCCATTAAAATTCGGATGTTGATGAACAATTTCTGTTCCCAAGGCAGGATGCAGCGTCAGGGGAATGCCTTCGGAAAAGGCAGTGACGAGCAGACTTAAATCTTTATTTTTCGCGTTTTCCCGGACAAGTTTCTCTCCTAAGATTTCACCATACCCCCTGTCGTTATTTTTGTTTTCCGTCAGGGATTCGTTGATGAATTCAGCTGTTTCCCTGGCCATACCGAAACTTCCGTCCAGAAGCCCGGAAGCGACGTCTTCACTGGTTTTACCCCACATGGCAATTTCCACATCATGAATAGCCCCGGCACCATTCATGGCCAGATGTGTTATTTTCTTCTCCTTCATTAGTTCGATAATCAAAGGGTTTAGACCGCATTTTATGGTATGGGCACCGATCATCCAGATAATGGTGTTCTGTTCTTCGATGGCTTTCCGGTAGTGTTGAATGAATTCCTTTAAGTCCTTTCCGACCAGAATTTGCGGAAGTGAGTCCAAAAAATCCTTGATGCTGGATTTTGAAGAAACAGTCTTGGCAAAATCCTGAGGGGTCACTTTACTTAATCTGTCTTGTATTGAGTATGTTTTTATCTTATGAAAATCTAATTTTTTAAAACGGGATTTCATAAGTGCTCCTGTAGAATATTCCGGGACGTTGTTGAACTTTTAAAAATATACAATTGTTTTTATCATTTTATTATTATTTTTTGTAATATAAATTGAACCATGAATTGTTGCTTCATTCTCCAAACTACATCAGATCCATTTGCAAATGAATAGGGTACTTGAAAAATTTCAGCGCAGTATCAATTCATTTTCGTACCGTGCTTTTCTCAGATTCAGATCTACCGAACACACCTTTATGATAATCGTGGCCATTTTCGTCGGCGTACTGGGCGGGTTGGGTGGCGTTGGCATCAAATTTATGATCAAATTATTCAATAAAATATTCTGGGGAGATTGGAATGCTCCGCTGGAGTATATCATTGGACTTCCCTTTTATGTTAAAATTCTGGCTCCTGCAGTTGGTGGTCTTTTCGTGGGAGCAATCGTTTATTTTGTAGCTAAAGAGGCCAAGGGACACGGTGTACCAGAAGTCATGGAAGCTATTGCTTTGCGGAATGGGATTATCCGAACACGGGTGGTAATTGCCAAACTATTTGCCTCGGCAATTTGCATCGGCTCCGGCGGTTCCACCGGTCGGGAAGGCCCGGTTATCCAGATCGGTTCATCTTTAGGTTCGATGGTTGGTCAGTTTTTAAAGGTCAATCCGCAGCGGATGAAAATATTTGTAGCCTGTGGTGCCGCAGCCGGTATTGCCGCTGCGTTTAATGCCCCGGTTGCCGGTGCCCTGTTCAGCGTGGAAATCATCCTGGGAGATTTTGGCGTGGCCCATTTTACCCCAATCGTTATTGCCTCGGTAATGGCCACTGTTGTTTCGCGACTCTTCCTGGGAGACTTCCCTGCTTTTGAAGTACCTAAATATAATCTGGTAAGTCCGATAGAATTAATTCCCTATGCAATTTTGGGGATTCTGGCTGGCCTGGTGGCATTGCTCTTCATTAATCTACTTTACAAACTTGAAGATTATTTTGACAACCTTAAGATGAATCAGATTACCAAAACGGCTTTGGGTGGTCTCCTTGTCGGACTTATCGGTGTTTTTGTTCCGTATATTTATGGCGTTGGTTATAATTCAATGAATTTAGCCTTACTCGGTCAGCTTCCCTGGTTTATTATGTTTGCCCTTATATTTGCTAAACTAATTGCTACCAGTCTGAGTTTAGGATCAGGTGGCTCGGGTGGGATTTTTGCCCCCTCACTTTTTCTGGGCACCATGACCGGTGGATTTTTTGGTGCCCTGGTTCATCAAATTATTCCTCAATATTCGGCTTCTTCCGGAGCATATTCACTGGTGGGAATGGGGGCGGTTGTGGCCGGGGCGACGCATGCACCCATAACGGCGATCTTAATCATCTTTGAACTAACCAACGATTATGCCATTATTTTACCGCTGATGATTTCTTCGATAATTGCTACGGTTCTGACCACCAAGCTTAAAAAAGAATCCATTTATACTTTAAAATTAATCCGGCGTGGGATCGACCTTTTTCAGGGACGGGAGATCAATATTTTACGATCTTTGAAGGTCTCGGAAGTAGTAAATAAAAATGCAGTAATTATTAGACCTGACCTTCATTTTAATGAGCTTCTGGAATTGGTAGTAAGCAGGCCGAATACCCAGTTTTTTGTAATTGATCATCAGAATAGATTTGTTGGATCGATCTCTCTGCAGGATGTGCGGCGGGTGCTTCTGGATCAGGATTATTTAACTGATTTGATTATTGCCCTGGATTTGGTGAATACTGATATCCCACGACTCAAGTTAGCAGATGATCTGGATAGTGTTATGAAAATTTTTGGTTCATATGATCTTGAGGAATTGCCGGTGGTGGATTCCCGTGTGGAAACTAAAATAATTGGTGCGGTTAACCGAAAAGATGTCATTGATATTTATAATCGTGAACTGGTGAAAAGAAATCTGAGTAATGAGCTATCCGGATCTGTGCATCTTCTGGAAAGAATGGAGACCATTGATTTTATTGACGACTATGTTATGTCAGAAATTTTGGTTCCGCCATCGTTTACTAATAAAAGTATTAAAGATATCGACCTGAGGGCGGTTTATGGTGTTCAGGTTCTGATGCTGAAGCGGCAAAATGAAGAGGATGAGATAAATCAAATTATTCCTTCTCCCAATGAAGTTCTTCAGATAAATGATCGTCTGGTGGTTTTGGGTAAAAATAAAGATATCGAAAAATTAAAGCATCTCGGATAAACATCTGTGCAGAATTTTACCTATCGTGATGAGAGCAAGCAAAAGAACATTATTGAAATTATCCATTTGGATGATGCAATTCTTATCGTAAATAAGCCTGCAGGTTTGTTGGTTATCCCGGATCACTGGAATCCTGATGCACTGAATCTGATTGATCTTTTGCAAAAACAGTTGAAAAAAAATGAGGCATCCAATACTGAATTATTTGTAGTTCACCGGATCGATAAAGAAACCAGCGGCCTGGTAATGTTCGCCAGAACTTCTGAAGTCCACCGATTCCTGAATGATGAGTTCTTAAATAACAAAATAAAGAAAAGCTATTTAGCTATTGTTAACGGTGTCCCCTCGGTAAATAAAGGAAAAATTGAAGCCCCAATTCTTTATTCGGGGAAAGGCAAAGTATCAATTCATCCGGATGGCAAACCCTCTGTTACCGACTTTGTTATTCTGGAAAGATTTAAACAATTTTCACTGCTGGAGGTGCATCCTTTAACCGGACGCACGCATCAGATTCGGATACATCTCAAGTCTATTGGCAATCCATTGGCAATAGATCCTATTTACAGTAACCGATCCGAGTTAAACATCTTCGATATCAAATGGGGTGGCAGGAGAAGAAAGGAGGAGTATGAAACCAGTATAATGTCCCGCCTGAGCCTTCACGCCTGGAGATTGGCATTTTACCATCCTGATCTGGAAAAAATGGTCCAATTTGAAGTTGAGCCTCCTAAAGATTTTCGGGCGTTGCTGAATGCACTGAGAAAATGGGATTGTTAAGCAGCATCACATTTAATTTTTGATACAAATCCTGTCTTGGTATCAAAATAGGCATAGGCCATATATTCAGTATTATGATAGTAAGCATACGAACCGTCTTTCCTTATACCTACGACCCCTCCTAATCCATCGACCCTTTCTTTCATCAATTCTACCCCGAATTGTGCTGCCTCTTCAGCTTCCAGTCTGGAAAACGCATCACACACGGTTTTGGACAACAACACCTTAAGAATGGGCTCACCAAAACCGGTTGCAGAAACCGCCCCTAGTTGGTTATCGGCGTAAGCTCCTGCACCAATGACCGGAGAGTCGCCTACCCGTCCCGGCAATTTTCTTGGTGTCCCGCCTGTAGATGTTGCCGCAGCAAGATTTCCATTGGTATCTAAAGCCACTGCACCAACAGTCCCTTTGGGAAATGGTTCGAATGGTTTCCTGGTGGTGAATTTGGGATCGCTTTTAATTCTGTTGTAAAATAATAATTCCCTTCTGGTGAGTAGATCTTCAGTTTTTACGGGCTTTACTCCGTTTTCGATCAGAAATTGCTGCGCTCCGGGTCCTACCAAAAAACAATGTTCACTTTTTTCCATAACTATTCGAGCTGAACTCACCGGGTAGAGTATATTTTGAATTGCAGCGACTGCCCCATAATTCAGATTGCGGCCATCGCAGATAATCGCGTCAAGCTCAACTTCACCTATGGCATTGAGGAAGGAGCCCCTGCCTGCATCAAAGGTTGGATCTTCCTCGAGAATATTTACCGCTTTTTCCACTGCATCCAGGGCGGATAGACCCTTCTCCAATTCTGGATATACTTGCTGTATGGCAGTTAGACAGCCTTCGGTGTGAGCCTGGTGTAATCGTTCAGGAATGTTCCAGGCACCGCCGTGAACAATAAGTTTTGGCATCATGATTTTTTTTATTTCCTAATAAATTATTATTTGACCAAAATTAGTTGCGGCATTTTTTCAAAATTATTGTTAAATTTAATTTCAGAATCGGGTAGAATCCTAAAACAAAATTTGTAGCTTTTTTTCTACTGGATTATAGCGTTTCAGTCTTGGTATTGTGCTCTATGCGATATTTTAAAAAATGTCAGAAATGTGGTAAAATATGGAGAACACGGGAGGAGTTCCTGGACTTGGAAGATCTAAGGCCTCTTGGTTTTCAGGCACATTTTCTGGATGGAAGCAAGAGTATCTTATTGTTTCATCACAATAATACAGATTGCAATACCACAGTTGCGATTCCACTATACGAGGTTCTTGACTTAATTCCGAATTATTTTTCCAAAGAGAGTGCAATTTTATCGGCGAGTTGCAGAGGATTGTGTCTTACCGACAGTAAACTTGAACCTTGCGATAATGCCGCCTGTCGGAATTCTCTGGTGAGGCAATATATCAGGTCCTTGTATGAGAAAAAACATACTGAGCAGTAATAGTATATTTATCCCTGAATTCAAGGTTGATTTTGTGATTTCAGTATTGAATGGCTGTCCAAGATATATTGCATTAGATATTCAGCTTCAGCTACAGGCTAGCTTCTGCCATTCAGATTTTTGGAACTATTCACTTGTTCAATTATAAAAATAGTGAAATGAAAATACGGGAAGCGATTTTTAAGCGGTGAATTTTGAATTTTATATAAATCTGAAAACGCAGAGGGATGGTGAATGAAAGATAATATTTATTTCAAAAGAGCAGTGAGAACCGCGGATTTAATGGTCAAAGAACAGGAGCGGGTAAAAGAAATTCTCACCCAGGCACTTGATAAAGCAAAACAAAAAAGAAATCAAATTCGGGAAGTGTTTGGCGATATTCAGGACTTAATTACCTTAGTAAAATTTTATTTTAAGGGGGAATACACCAAAATTCCCTGGCGATTTATTATTCTCGCGTTAGCAGCAATTATCTATTTTGTAAATCCGCTGGATCTTATCCCCGATATAATCCCGGCAATGGGATTCATGGATGATGCAACAATTGTTGCCCTGGTGATTAATGCCATGAAAGATGAGATTGATGATTTTAGAAAATACCAAATGATAAGAAATCCGGCTGGAAATTAAGACATCAACTTAATCTTGATAGATTTGAAATTTAATTAAGATTTGAAAATTTTTGTTTCCAGTATTCTTTCATTCCACCGTTCAAGCAAATAATATTTTTCCGCTTCAAAAATACGATTAATATTTTCCAGGTATTCTTCAGACTCCCGTGTTTCCATTCCCTGGGTATGGTTTACAAACGAGAGCACTCGTGAATGGTAAAAGGGGATTAGAGCTTCCAGCAACAGATCGCGGTCAATCTCATTATTTTTGTAGGCCACTGCGAAGCAAAATAATATTCGTGCCCATAGGTTGCTGGGATAATAGAACTGATCGATCTCCTGGTTTTCTCTGAATTTCTGAATTTCAGAATAATCGGGCATACTGATAATCTTCTCCCAAAGACTACTATATTTTTTAAATCCTCTTTTGATACTTTCACAAAGTTTATTGGTATCCACATTAACTGCAGGTGGTTTTTCAACAACGCCAAGTCCGAATCCGTAAATACTGCTTGGGCGACTTTCACTGATGTATTTCCAGAGATATTCAAAATCGATCATCAGATCAAACATGGTGGATACCACCTGCTTAAACATCATGGTCAAATCAGCAGCAGGATCTTTTGCCCGGTGAATTTTAGGCGTTCCCAGGAATGCCTGGCAGACGTTAAAATGTCGGGCAATCGCGATGGTGGTCATCCAGATATCAATTCCGAAGTTGGCAATTTTATCATTCCATAATTTTTCCGATAGAAAAGCCCGGGCTAATTTTCCGGAGAATCCAAAATCGCCCCCGATTGGTTGTCTTACTCGTATTCCGAAAAGAGTCCGTAACAGTGGATAAGCAATATGGTTGGTAATCGTTCCGTCATATTTATGACGAGCGTAGATCGGTGTAACATAATCGAATCTCCCCATGAGGGGTTCACCCAAATAGCGAATCCAACTGGGAGTGATACTCTTCAAATCAGCATCGACAACAATAATTGCCTCGGCTCTCAATTCTACAGCTGCCTTAAAAAGATTAAGAAAGTTATTTCCTTTTCCTTTAATCCCAGGTGGAGTGGAAATGTATACTTTGGGGACTTTTGTCGGGGTATTTAAAAAGACTTCTTTTGTTCCGTCCGGGGAATGATTGTCGACATTAATAATAACTGACTTTTTGTGGGGAAAGTACTTTAATAGACCCCTGCTGGCAACATCGGTTGGAAATGCAATGCAGTCTGCTTCATTGTATGATGGGATTCCAACGATGATTTCTGCTGACTGTATTTCTTGGGGATTTTCGACAATAACATCCATATTTATTCCTTCTGCTTATATGAATGATGTATGATCAGTTTGATGCAATTTGCTATCAAAATAAAAAGTCAAAAATATATAATGTTGATTACTTTTCAAAGTTAAAATCAGAAAAATTCGATAATTAAATTGATTTTATTCTTAAAATAAGGGAGTGAACTATTTGATTTGTGATGGAAGTGGAAGTTTTATGCCTTCTATTTTTGTTAATTCTGTGGTAATACTTCCCACGAATACCGCACTTTTCATTTGGACCGGGATTTTATATTTATCATCACTTAACCAGACCCATAATTCGCCCTTTTGTTTAAATATGGCTTCTCCTCGTAATTGAGGCTGAACCATAATACATCTGAATTTTCCGGCCTTAACTTTGATAGTTTCTCTCTTTTGCACGATGACTCTCAAATCGTATACTTTTTTGTTATCGTGATTTGATAAATAAATTGGCATCCCAATTCTTAGCTTTTGTGTTCGGACATAGTAAAATGCGGCCAGTATATCCAAAACATAAGGAGGAATGTCCACGGTGAAATTTTCCTGCTTGCGAATGGTTAATGAATCATCATCATCATTATATCTGATCATATCAACTAAGGCTTTGCCGTTGTATTGATCATAATCCACCAGCAAATCAAATTTATAGGATCCCTCCCTTAACTTCTTGTTGAATTTCCAGGAAAATAAGCCCTGGGTATCTATGTAGCTTTCCACCCTATCTCTCACCTTGAAGAAAAAGTCAAAAGTTCCGGTAGAGTTTGCGGTTGAGATTATCTCGTAGGCCTCTCGGTCCCCAATCGGTACTTTCCCTTTTACCTCCATCGTGGCTTCACCAGCCTTGATAAAGCCGTAACGCACGTTAAAACTTAATTTTTCACCCACATGAAATGCATTATTATTTATAACGCGGTCCAGTTGTTGAGGAGGTATTATTAGCGAATCATTGTTTGGTGCGGTGGTGGTATCCTGGTTCGAAATTACCTCCGTGCTATCAGGAATCTCTGAAGCGGAGGATTTGACCATCAGAATGACCGGAAATAAAAATATTAATAATATCCAGAGATATGTTCTAAATTTAAGCATAGAATTTAAACTAACTCAGTTAAGTTCAAATAATAATCAGATTTCATCATTTACACAAGAAATAAAAAGGGTAGGTTCCGTTCCAAATAAAATATTCAGGAAGGGGGGAATTGGTAAAATTCTTTTTTCAGTAGAAAAACCTGTAAGAAGTGATTAGAAATAAGAATGGATAAGAAACTGTTACTTGGAGGATAATTGATTTTTGATATCAATTATTAAATTACGGATTGCCGGATTATTTTTCATTTCCTTTTGAATTTTTCGATAGCTATGCAAAATAGCTGTATAGTGGCGGTCGCTATAATGGTACCCTATTGATTTTAAAGATTCTCCGGTAAGTTCCTTTGAAAGGAATATTGCAATTTGTCTGGCAAATGTGACTTCTCTTTGCCGGGAATAACCGGTCAGAATATCCACTGGAATGTTTAAATATTCAGAAACCGATTTAATGATTTTTTCAATTTTTACAGGTTGGAGGAGATGAAAGGAGCTGTTTTTTTTCGCCCAACTTACATCAATTTGGCTCAGGATTCGTTTGATATTTGCAATGGAAACTGGTTTGCCAATCAAAGAGGACTGTGCCGCAATCCTCACCATGATGGCTCTCATTTGTTGAAGACCATCAAAAATAGAGTGACTTAAGAAATCCTTAACTTCTGGTAATATCATTAGATTTGTTTTCTCACAAAAGCTATTGATCCATTGCAAGCGGGTCTCATAGCTTGGAGGAATTAAATCTATGATTAATCCCTTTTGAAAAAAGGAGAGAAGCCTGGGATCAAATCCAATGAGTTGTCCGGGTGCTTGATCGGCGGAAATGACGATTTGTTTTCGTTTCCGCTCCATTTCAGCAAAAAAGAAATACAGACCTTCCTGGGATTTTCTTTTGTTGGAAAGAAACTGAATATCATCAATTAATAATATATCGTTTTTCTGAAAATTATTGGTTAATAAGTCCAGTTTTTTGGATTGAAGTGCGGAAATATATTCATTTAAGAAATTTTCGCTGCTTAAGTATTGAATTTTTTTTCGTTTTTTATTTTCACTGATATTATTACCAATGGCATATAACAAATGAGTTTTACCACATCCGGAAGAACCATAAATAAAGAGGGGGTTAAAATCTGTTTTGCCTGGATTTTTCGCGACAGTTTGTGCTGCCCGTAGTGCTAATTCGTTATCATTTTTAACAATGAAATTTTCGAAATGATACCGAGAATCCAGATTTTGATCGGAATCATCTGTTTGTACATTTTTTTCTGCGATCTGATCATCCGGTGCCTGAAAATCGCTGAGTGCAGCGATGGGTTTATCCGGTGTGGAGGCGACCAGATATTCTATTTTTGTCCTTAAACCGTATATTTTTTTTACTGCTTCAAGCACTTTATCCTGATAATGTGTTTCTAACCATTCAAAGAAAAATTGAGAGGGTACTCTTAATATGAGGATTTCATCTACAAAACTAACCGGGATAATTGGGGAGAGCCAAGTTCGAAATCCTTGAGGAGATATCTCATCCTTGATGAGTTCTAAACATTTCTTCCACTTTTGCTGGAGGCTATCTTGGGAGAATTCGGGATCCGTAATAGGCCGTGCTGAAGATTTCGACATGAGTTACAACATTCCTCCTCTTTAACAGGTACAGTAATTCTGAATACGGCTTACAAATTTATTTGAAACCTAAATAATGGCAGACTTTAAAGAACAAATGATACCTTCGCGGTGAAACATTGTATAAAAAAATTTTATGAAAAACAAGCGAGTTAAATAAAAAAAATCAATTTTTTAGTTTCACGTTAAACAGGAAGTTGTAAGTTCTAAGAAATCAACAGTATCAAAAAAATGTAATTTTTCTTGAAAATATTTTGTTAAAAAAAATGAAGCCATTTGGTTTAAATATTTTTAAATATTATATTCTAAACTTATTTTTTAAATAAATGGAGTAAGACAAATGGCTAAAGTATGTGAAATTTGTGGAAAGAAACCAATATACGGTAATAATGTAAGTCACGCTAATAACAAAAGAAGACGCCGTTTCGAACCAAACCTGCAAAAAATTAGAGCGGTGATTGACGGGAAAAACAAAAGAATTACAGTTTGCACCAGTTGCATTCAGGCTGGTAAAGTGACTAAAGCTGTACATTAATGTAAAAATTGGCCTCTTAATTTTTTATTTAAGATTAAATTTTTAAGAGGCCTTTTTCTTTTATTTCCCTCCTTATCAAGTTAAGAACAATTTTCCTACCTTCTCCTCTTTTTATAATCATATAAGATTTTAGAGTGAATAAAAATTTTTGAATTCTTTTATCAGGTTAAGTCAATAATTTTAGCACTTATTTTCCAGGTCAAAATTTTTTTTGAAATAATCTAAGATATATTTGCGATGTTAATAAATATATATTATGTTTGGCCTCGAAAAAGATAGAATGATTGCTTGGCTCGTTTTTGATTTGATGTCTGATAAAGATGCATGAAAAAAAGAAAAATCGTTTTGCTTAATTTTATTTCTTTTACTATAATTCGAGCCAATAATAAGGCATAATCGTTTGTAAAATAGCTGAACTAGAAAAATAGATCAGGATGAGGAGTTATTATTTTTTCGGACATGTTGACATCTCGAACTAATATTGGAGGATTTGATGGAATCTAGCGGTCGCATTGGATCACGAGTGGTTGGGCAAGATGATCCAATGTTTAGAGATATATGTGAATTATTAGAATTGGATGCTGAGAGTGTTGAATATTTGGTGATTGAAGATTTTGAAGATGTTGATTACATGATGTTTGAAGAATTTGAGGATATGGAAGCTGAAGAAGCCTGGAAACCCGAGCAAAGAGTTATCGAAATATTTTTTAATGACGGTACTCGCGATGAGATCGAAATTGATCTTGATTCAGAAATAGATGAGATGCTGAAGCGGTTCTTAGGTTAACTTTGGTACTCGCTGCAATTTAATTATCACCCCCATAGAAATACCTCTCCCGATATAAATACGAAAAATTAAATCATTGCTTCTGTGAATGGCCTTTGGTTAAGAAGGTATAGCGGATGCCAAGTTGCCATAAAAATTTCAAATCCACAGTTGTCTATCAAGACTACGATATTGAATGGCTTCACTGATATGTTCAGGCCGAATGTCTGGTAGATTTGCCAGGTCTGCAATTGTCCTTCCGACTTTAAGAATCCGATCGTATGCCCTGGCAGAAAGACCGAGTTTGGTTATGGCATTTTTTAATAATTCCTGACTATTTTCATCTAAACTACAAAATTTTCGAATATCTTTCGCTTGCATATCAGCGTTGCAAAACAGGTGGGTTTCTTTATCAAACCGGGCATTTTGGATAATTCTTGCTTTTTGAACTCTTTCCTGGATTTGATGAGATTTTTCACCGGAGGACTGTCCGGCCAAATCTTTATAGCGAACCGCTGGTACTTCAATTTGGATGTCAATCCGGTCTAATAGAGGTCCACTTATCCGGGAGAGATATTTTTGGATTTGTTGGGAAGTACAGGTGCACTGTTTATTGGGATCCGTGTAATAACCGCAGGGACACGGATTCATGGCTGCGGCCAGCATAAAATTAGCTGGGTAGGTGATAGATAATACTGCCCGGGAAATGGTGACTTTGCCATCCTCCATCGGTTGTCTCATGACTTCCAGGACATTTTTCTTAAATTCTGGCAACTCATCCAAGAATAAAATTCCGTAGTGAGCTAAACTTACTTCTCCGGGTCTGGGAAGTTTTCCCCCGCCAATTAGGCCAGCGTCGCTGATCGTGTGGTGTGGGGAACGAAAAGGTCTGGTAGCAACCAAGGCCTTATCTACCGGAAGCAAGCCTGCAACGGAATGAATCTTGGTCGTTTCCAAAGCTTCTTCCAGAGTCATTGCCGGTAAAATTGATGGTAGTCGTTTGGCAAGCATTGTCTTTCCCGAACCTGGAGGTCCAATCATTATAATATTATGGCCGCCAGCCGCGGCAACTTCCAGTGCCCGTTTAACATGTTCCTGTCCTTTTACATCGGAAAAGTCTATATCGTAAAGTTTGCTTACCTCGAATATTTTCTCCAGATCGACCTTATAGGGTTTGATATCTAATTGATTGTTAAGAAAATCTACTGCTTCGGACAGGTTGTTTATCGGATAGACTTCCAGCCCTTCTGCCATTGCGGCTTCATTGGCGTTCTCTTTTGGTAAAATTATTCCCTTTAGTCCCAACTTTCTAATCTCCCATGCAACTGATAATGCCCCGTGGATAGGACGCACAGCTCCATCCAAGGCAAGCTCTCCCAGAATCACATAGTCTTCGAGGTTTGATTCAGAAATAATACCGTTAGCCGCCAAGATTCCCAAGGCAATCGGTAGATCATATCCAGAACCTTCTTTCCGGATGTCTGCCGGAGCAAGGTTTATGGTTATCTTCTTAATAGGAAATTCGAAGCCACTATTTTTAATAGCGGATTGAACCCGCTCACGGCTTTCTTTTACGGCAGAATCCGGTAGACCTACAGTTGCAAAACCTGGAAGCGTTTTACTTTCGATATTTGTTTCCACTTCGACGATGTACGCATCAATTCCCAGGAGTGCAGCGGATAAGATTCGGGCGACCATGTTCAACCTGTAATTATTTTTCTAAAATGGAATTGCAGAACTGGATTTCAGATTTAATCTTATAAAATTTGCAATCTAAAAATTATCTTGGAATCTATTTTCGCCGTGTTTTAATTTAAAATAAAAGATTCCCGATTCAATAGAAATATTATAATTTTTTGAAAATGATGGAGGCTTCCTTGAATATTCCCATTGGGATTGCTAATTCGGTCTCTGCTAATTTTGGTTATGATGTATTTGATGCGCTTAAATATGAGGAACAGTCAAATTTCGATCTTATCCAGATTTTTTTGAACAGTACGCATATCAATGATGCCATTTTTTTGAAAAAATTAAAGGATTATCTACTCGGTAGTAATGATAAACCCGTCTATTTCCACGCAGAGGGATTTCTTAACCGAGAGTTTCAGAGGAGTGAATATTCGAAGAAATTGTTCGAATTTGTCTCTAATTTTGAGCATAAGAAATTGATCATTCATTTTGATGAAACTGAACAGCTTGAAGAAATACTTGATATTATATCATATTTTTCAGATCATAAACCCATTCTCTATTTGGAAAATTATTTTCGGTTATCCGGTAAGGTAAATGCTGAAAAAAATCTAAGGAAATATCTTGCTCTATTTACCCTGGCAAATAGCCAGCAATTTAATCTGGCCCCTGTAATAGACATCCCCCGTTTTTTTAATGCGTCATTGAAATTTACTAACGACGAAGCGCTTCAATGGTGTTTTGAGTTATTTAATTATTTTGGGAATAGAGGAATACCCATACTATTGCATTTGATAGATGCAACCAAACCAACCCAGGAAAGAAATACCTATTGCACCATTGGTGAGGGTTACATTCCCTTTCGGGAAATATTTCAATTCATGTTAAAAATAAAGGTACCAATAGAAGGTATTATTCTGGAATTTGAAGACAAAATTCATCCGCTTAAATCAAGGGATAATTTGATATCGTTCTTATCAAAATAAAAATCCGGACTGACTTTTATAGACAACTCGGGAAAGTTCAAAATATTGGGATTTTTGTTAATAAAGAAGCACCCGTGAAGAAAAATTTCCGGGTGCTTTTTAAATTTAGAAAACAGAGTGGCTCAGTTCAAAATTTCTATTCCAGAACAAAGATATTTTTCTCTTTGCACATATCTTTTAAAATTTGGGGCCAAACCGTAACACTTACCTCTCCGAGGTGTGCCGTGCGGAGCAGATACATGTATGTACGCGACTGACCGATTCCGCCGCCAATGCTCAATGGTATCTCGTCATCGAGGATCATTTTGTGGTATGGTAATTTCAGGAAATCCAATTGACCAGTAATTTCCAATTGTTTTTTCAATGTTTCTTTATTAACCCGGATTCCCATGGAAGTGAGTTCATGCCGGCGTTTTGTAACGGGATTCCAGACCAGAATATCACCATTGAGGCCATGCATTGTTTGCCCATTTTTAGAAATAGTTTCGGTAACCCAATCATCATAGTCGGCCGCTCGCATCTCATGTGGATAACCATCTTTTAAAATCCATCCTATTCCAATAATGAAGACTGCCGGATAATCTTGCAATATCCTTGTCTCTCTCTCTTTTCTTGGCAGATCAGGGTACCGTTCTAAAATTTCTTCGGCGTGTAAAAAGGTGAGCTCCTCCGGGAAATCCGGATATTTATCCGTTCTTAATTCCGGGAAATTCTCTTCGGCATACTCACCGGCCCCATACAGCACTCGCCATATTTTCTTAACAATCATTTTGAGAAAATCGAGGTTTCGCTGGTCCGGGGTCATCACTCTTTCCCAATCCCACTGGTCCACGTAGCAGGAATGATCGTGATCCAGGAAATAATCCTTACGAACTGCACGCATATCGGTACAGATGCCTTCACCCACTTGACAATCGAACTGCTTTAAAGCGAATCTTTTCCATTTTGTGGCTGCCTGTACTACCTGGGCATCGATTGGATTTTTATTATAATCGTTTGATATATGAAATTCAATTGGGGTTCGGGAACCGTCCCGATCCAGATAGTCATTCATACCGCTATTACGATCAACAATCAAGGGGACCTGAACCATCTGAAGATTTAGTTCCTTGCAAATGTTTTCTTCAATATATTTTTTTACTTCAAATAGTGCCTCCATCCTCTTTTTATGCGGAAGCAATGGCAGGTAATCTTTGGGAAGTACTTTTTCGAGATCAGTGTAATTACCAATGCCGGGACCAGCCAAATCTGCTTTTTTGTCTGACATATAGTGTTCTCCTAATAATTTTGTGAAATTAGTTTCTTAAGCTATTTCAATCTACCAAACACTCTTAAAAATCGCAATAATAATCTTAAAATTTGAATTTAGCAGGATTTGTTTATATTTATCATGGTTAAATTAATCTACTTATAATGCAGAAAATTATTCGTAATAAATGATCTGATATGTGAAATAGAGTCTCCATGAATAAAGATTGTATTGTTGTCCACTATTCCGAAATTGGTTTAAAAGGAAAAAACAGAGCGCAATTCGAGAACCAGCTTCGAAAAAATATTGTCAGGGTATTAAGTGATACCAGTATAGGTCCAGTGCGTCGGGACTTTGGCAGAATTGTCATTTCGCTCAAAAAGGATTCGGATTGGTTGGCTATAAGAAATCGGTTGAAAAAAGTCTTTGGTATTTCTTCTTTTTCAAAGGCCATCCTAACCGGTACAAATGAATCGGAAATTATTTCGACCGCCATATTACTGTTTTCGAGCAGTCATATAGATTCTTTCAGAGTTAATACTAAACGGGCAGATAAAAACTTTAAGTACACTTCAATTCAGTTAAACCAAGTTGTAGGGGCGGCCATAATATCTCGATTTAAGCATTTAGTGGTCGATCTCACAAAACCAGATATTATATGTTCAATCGAGATATTTAACGAGAAATCATTAATCTCAATCAGTCGGGAAAATGGACCTGGTGGATTACCGGTCTCCGATGGGGAAAAAGTCGTCGCCCTTATTTCTTCTGGAATTGATTCACCAGTTGCAGCCTGGAAAGTTATGCGGCGCGGAATAGAAAATATTTTTGTTCATTTTCATACCTTACCCCTGACCTCAGAAAAATCGGTAGTAAAAACAAATCGGCTGATCGATATTTTGACCGAATATCAATTTAAATCAAAATTATACCTTATACCTTTTGTTGAGATACAGAAAATAATTGCCAAGAATAGCCCGAATGAATATCGATTATTGCTTTTCAGAGCTGCCATGATGCGAGTTGCCGAAATAATCGCCCGTAAGCAAAGGGCCAGCGCTTTGGTAACTGGGGATAATATTGGGCAGGTTGCATCTCAAACGTTAAGTAATATCTGTGCCATCGACCGGTTTACGAATATTCTCGTGCTTCGACCTTTGTTGGGCTTTGATAAAGAAGAGATAATTAATCTTGCCACGCAGATTGGAACTTATCCTGTATCCATTCAGCCCCACGATGACTGTTGCAGTTTATTTACTCCGAAACATCCAGAATTACACGCTGAATTTGAAACCCTCCAACTCATTGAAAATGATCTTAAATTAAACCAGATTTATCCAACTATTTTAAATCGTATGCAGGTGAAGAATTTTAATTGGAAAAAGAGTATTCAGATTGAACAATAGCGTATCAAATTTTCAATCATATTTGAAGAAAAGCGATTAACAGGTTGCTTCTATTTCAGGAATTATGCAAATAAAAAAGGGGAGGTGCCGATTAAAGCAATGAGGAGGCACTATCCGCGGGAGGGACCCGCTTAAGTTTCAATCGGCACACCCCTTGTTAAATTTACCCCATTCTGGGAGGATTGTTCCGTACCTAGAATTTTATCGCCAGTTCATTAACTTTGCAGCTATTCGACAAACTTATACATTGATCTAAACTATTGAAAGGGAGAAAGTATCATTTATAAAAAGGTGTGGTAAAAATCTTATCGGCTTATTGACGATATGGTTCGTGTTCGAACTGTTCACATGAATCCTTGAGGTCGATTTCGACATTTCGTAGTCTGCATTTGTAGTAAAAATCCTCAACTTCCGCTTCATTTTCACTCATGTGAATGAAGGACAGCCGGTATTTACAATTTTGGCAAATTCTGGGAGTGATCTCAGACTTAGGCTTCAGTGAAGAAGAAATCCCAACCCGGTAAAAAAATCGTGAGATACTCTCAATGTAAAACGATATTTGCTGTAATATTTTTTTAATTCTCAGAATAACCAGAAGTTGAAACAGAAATATGGCAAATACGATGAAGATAATGACTGCCAGGGAATAGGGGTCATAAAATAATTCCATTATCATATCCTCTGCCTTTTCTACCTTGTATACCACATAAAATGAATCCGGTTTCCTGTAATTTCTCCCTTATATTTTCGGATATTTTAACTTGAAGTTGATCTGTCTGAAAATTTTTACCCGGATACTTCTTGGATTAAAATCGGGTTATTATTTTGGCTTTAGGAACCTGATTTGGCTTAAAAAATTCCGGATTTGAGTTAATATCGATGTTCTAAATAAAGGGGAGGATAAATCCGATACCGAGAGAGATGAAGAAGCCACTGAAATCATAGATTTCTTCCGGTGTGTAATTTGAATCGGAGGCTTCCAATCTACCATTGGGAATTCCCGGGAAATCCTGGTCTACCGAAATTCTTCCATTCATCCGCTGTAAATTGGCCAGCCGGTAACCTGCTTCGGGAAAAAGGGAAAAATAAGGGGTCAATCGAATTTCTGCACCGCCCATAAAATTAGCGATCAGGGCGGTAGATGAATACTGTCCCGAGTTATCAACTGTATTCGTGCCATCCGTGTATTTGGTGAGTGCATCCGTCCAGCCGAAACCTACCCCTATACCGCCCCCCAAATAAAAATTGACACGTTTCCAGGTGTTGTATCCCAGATAATATTTTAGTCCCGCGCTCGCTTCAATGTACTCGATCTGCCTTTTAAATAAAAAGTTTACTGTATTTGGAGGACCTTCCTGGAAATATTCACTTTTGGTTTTTTCTCGAAAAAAGTAGGTATTTAAATTTAAGAAGTAGTTTTCGCCGAGGTGGTATTGAACCTGAATTCCCCATCCGTAATTACCGTTCAATTTTTCCGGTATGAGTAGGGGTTGATCAACTATATTTCTCAATTGACCAACTCTGTTCGCGATATCCCTGTTTACATCATCCATTCGTACCTCAGAATACGCCAGATATGGTATTACTTTGAATGATTGGGTATGTCCTGATTGATATTGGACAAAAAAAGCCAGGAAGAAGCACCAGAGGTATTTTTTCATTTGGCAAAACCCAGGATGTAACAAGTTTTTATGGTCGAATTTATTCCACAGAGAATAAACGATCGTTTATGTGATAGAAAAATTATTGAACCACCGGAAAGAAATCGATTAATTAAATTCCTGATCAATATAATCCGGATGGAGATAATAATCGCCAAATCCTGTCCGGTCGATGAACACAAATATTTTCCGGACACTGTAGTAACGCCAAACTTCATAGGGGACAGAATCAATTTCGAAAGGGTGTCTCTCAATATCGTCCGGCTGGCCAAATTTGATAAAGATTCTCCCTCTGTCTGTTAGCCATCCATCCACACTCAATGTGGAAAAATTTTCGTTGGCATAATTAACCCGGAGAAAGTACTCGTCCATCAATTCATTTTTCTGGGTTTCTTGGTTGGGATCCATTCGGTTCCAGAAGCGGTCAAAATAGGCCCGCTTGCTCTCGTAGGGCTGTTTTAAAGCCCAGCCGATGGAATCCGCTTCCAATAAATAACGCATTTGCTCGAGCGCTTTGTCCAAATCTTTTGGTGATTGTGGACTCTCCGTCCAGTAAAAAGAAAATATTTTTCTTAATGTTATCGCCTTTCCATGATAGGTTCCGATCACTTCCAGTTCGTATCGGCTTTGATCAAATTGATGGCGATTAATCCGGATATAGTGATTGCTTCTTTGCTCGTCTTTTACCAGAGAATATTCATTCATCTGAGCCACTGTGCCAGAGGCATTTCTGATGGTATATTTTACATTGAGAGTATCCTGAGGCTTATCGACGATTGATGAAAAATAGAAATAAAAATGCTTATTTTCCCCACTGAAATTGCTGGTCAAATTAGGTTCAAAACTGGAAATATTCCCCAAGCTGTCGGTTTGATAATCCTGGAAAAAAAGGATATCACTCAATAAGAAATCCTTTGACTTAATGTCCTCGAGTTCGAAATGAATTTTCCGGTTTACCTGCTTGTTGCTGTTTTTATCCAGGGCAGTGATAACCGCATCATAAACATTTGGTGGTAAAGAAATGTCGGTAGTATAAGAATTCTTAATTTTACGCGAATTTGTTTCTTCGAATAAAGGAGTTTTAATTTCTTTATTAATCGTTCGATTAAAGACGAATTCTTTTTGCTGATTATTTACGTATATATCAAACTGAACTTCGGCTTCAAAGATATCATCCTTTTTTAGAAATGTCAGATCGTCATTCATAATCTGAAAATACAAACGAACAATTCTGTTTTCACCTGCGTCATCAAAAGTTCGGAATATCCCAGCCTGAAAAAACGGGAGACCAACTCCGCTCAATTTGGGGCTGGACATATACTGAGCCGGGATATCAGAAATAAAAAGTATTGAAAAGATTAAAACTAAAGCTACTTTTTTCATTGTTACTCCATAATTTGACCAAATAATTCATATTCTAAAGTGTCAACGATTTTGACATCATAAAATGTCCCCTCAATAATATTTTGGGGAGGATTTTCAATAATTACTTCATTGTCAATCTCCGGCGAATCACCATATGTTCTGCCCACAGCAATTTTTTTGGCATCATTGATTTCGTCAATCAAGACTCTGAAAATCCGGTTTCTTTTTTCCAGATTTTTCTGAAATGAAATGTTTTGTTGCATAGCCATTATCTCATTATAACGTTCCTCAACAATACTCTGCGGAAGTGACTCAAGTCGAAAAGCAGTGGTGTTCTCTTCCGCGGAATACTGGAATACGCCCAATCGATCAAACTTAATTTCCTCTATGAAATTTCTGAGTTCGTTAAAATCCTTTTCTGTCTCCCCCGGATGGCCAACCAATAAAGTAGTCCGTAATACCACATCGGAAATTTTATCCCGAAGGTTCTGCAAAATAGTTTTAATTTGTCGGGAGTTGCCTCCGCGTTTCATTATTTTTAGCATCCGATCCGATATATGCTGAATGGGCATATCGATGTAGTGAACAATTTTGTCACTTTTTTGAATGAGATCGATCAACCCGTCCTGGAAGGTTGTCGGGTAAGCATAATGAAGGCGAATCCATTCGATTCCGTCAATCTTCTCCAGATCTTTTAGCAAATCAATTATTCGCTGTTTTTTATACAGATCGAGTCCATAAAAGGTAGTATCCTGGGCTATCAGAATTATCTCTTTTACATCCTTTTCTGCCAGTATTTTTGTTTCCTGAACGATATCTTCCATCGGCCGGCTGCGATGACGTCCTCTCATAAGTGGTATGGCACAAAAAGCACATTTATGGTTACAACCTTCTGATATTTTCAGATAGGCAAAATGTTTCTTTTGTGAGAGGTGCCGATCTTCGTAAAGGTGCTGAGTATGAATATTATCAAGAGCCAAGAATTGGAGAATACCTGAATAATCTTCAGTGCCGAAGTAGGCATCGACTTCCGGTATTTTTTTGACCAGGGTTTGTGAGTATCTGGCCGATAAACAGCCACAAACAACTACCTGAATATTTGGATTTTCCTTTTTTAATTGACCTGCCTCAAGGATGGCCTGAATAGACTCCTGTTTTGCCGGTGTGATGAATCCGCAGGTGTTTAGAATAATCACATCCGCATTTTCGGGTTCATCGAGCAAGGTGGCACCATTGTTCAGGAGTTGCCCCATTAAAATTTCTGAATCATACAGATTTTTGGAGCACCCAAGGGTTGTAATATGAATCTTTTTCTTACCGTTTGGATTCAGTTCAGGCCGACTCAATAATTACCTTCTGAAGTATTAATTAAAAGAATTAATTTAAGCATATTAAAGCTGCAATAATAATTATCTGAATCTCCGTTAAAATACAAACGTTTATTTTTGCATACAACTTTTTATAACCATATTAAAAATTAGTTCCTGTATCAAGGAAATCTGGGCTTTGATTTTTTAAAGGACTAAAATTCCCAGGAAATCGACTAAAGTCTTTTAATATATTTCTGATAAACCGGTGTCAGAAATGCAGGTGAGCTGAGGATTTTTAATTTGGTCATTTCAATTTTATTCCGGGAACCTCGGATCAGCTTTAATATGAAGGCTGAACTCGAATCAGTATTATATACGGGGAATCTTCGGATGGTAAAAGGATTTGATTTATCGGAGGCACCGTACAAATTGACACAGGCAAAATGATAACCGGTTTTTTTTACCTGCTCCTGTATGTCTTTGTTTTGAATGCCAAATGGATATGCCATTGAGATAATTTTCTGGCCGGTTATCTGCTCCAACGTACTTTTAGATTCGAGCAACTCCCTCCCTGCTTCGTCGCTGCTTAACCGGGTGAATGCCCGGTGAGAAATGCCATGGCTCCCGATTTCCAGATTGTTCCTGGCCAATTCCTGAATTTGCTGCCGATTTAAATGGCGGAACCGAATCCCACCCAGATTTGCATCCCATTTATTCCACTTGCCGATATACCCGGTAATGACAAACACTACGGCAGTGAATCCAAATTCAGAAAGGGCGGGATAGGCATGTTCAAATACAGATTCATATCCATCATCAAAAGTGATTATGACAGGGTTGGAGGGTAGTTCATTTTTAGATAGATCGCGGAAATTTATCGGGGTATAATTTTCAGTCTTCAGAAAGTGTAAATGTTCAGTAAACTTTTTTGGCGAAACGGTATTTATTCCCCATTCCCGGTTTTTAGATATTTTGTGATAAGTGAGTATCGGTATTTGCTGATAATTCATCTCCATCAGGAGGTCAAAGTCAAAGATTTCATTTTTTCCTTCAGATCTGCCACTGTTACATTGGCAGCCTCCGAAAGATTTTTTTTGACAACGTGCCCCTTATAAATAGAAATCCCGTGAGCTAGACCTGGGTCATTTAATGCTGCTTTTTCAAGACCTAATTCCGAAATTTTATGAAGGTAAGGAATCAGCGCGGCAGAAAAAGCCCGGGAGGCGATGCGGGGAACGCCGGCAGTTATATTGGAAATACAGTAATGAACCACACCATCGACCACGAAGGTGGGATTATCTAAATGCGTCACCTTGCTGGTCTCAACACTTCCACCCAGATCGATATCAACGTCAACGATTACCGAACCAGCACGCATGGTTTTTACCATCTCCGGGGTAATTAATTTGGGCGTTGGTAGACCTGGCACCCGGATGCATGCGATTAAAAGATCAGTAGTTGGTAGTAGTTCCTTGATATTCTCATCGGTACTGATAAGGGTAGAAAGATTGGGAAGTCCCAGTGAATCGATTTCCAATAATTTGGAAAATTCCCGGTCCAGGATAACCACTCTGGCACCAAGGTTTGCTGCAGTTATTGCAGCCTGTCTTCCCACATTTCCGGCGCCAAGAATCGCAACATTTGCTGGTGGTGAACCGGTGACTCTTCCCAGAACAATTCCTCTGCCACCCTGATGTTTCTGCAGATAGAAGGCCCCGTTTAAAACCGCCATTTGCCCGGTTATTCTGCCGATAGGGAATAGAAGTGGATATTGTTTGTGTTCGTTTTCAACAAATTCATAAGAAAGACAGGTACAACCCCGACCGGCCAGGGTTTTAATTAATTCCGGATTATTGATAAAATGAAAAAATGAAAAGATGGCTTGATCCGGACGAATGAGCTCCATTTCAACAGGTTGGGGTTCTCTTATTTTTAAGACAATTTCGGCTGAAGAGTACATTTTTTCCGAAGAAGGGACAATCGTAGCGCCAACCCGTTCATATTGAGAATCGACCGCTTCACAGTACTCTCCGGCGCCGGTTTCCACAATTACCTGATGTCCGAAGCGGGTGATTTCCTTTACCAGAAATGGCAAGGCACCCACCCTCATTTCATGTGATCGTAATTCTCTCGGAATTCCAAAAATCATAATTTGCCTTTCTTTATCATTTGGATAAAATCGTTTCAATATATATAGCGGCTAAAAAAAATTGCCATAAATATTTTATTTTGAAATGATTTTATATTCATATAACCATATCCGGTATATGCATAAAATAGTTTTATTGATTTTAATTTGGTAAGAATGCAACCTTCAGCAAACGGTCTTTAGAGAGAATACCGGTGGTAAGTTCGAATAGCTGATTCCGGGTAATTTTCTGAATATTTTCCAAAACACTGTTGATCGGATGGTATTCTTTAAGATAAATCTCCATTTTTGCCAATCGGCTCATACGCCTCATGGTACTTTCCAGGCCAAGTACAATATTCCCTTTGAGTTGGGCTTTTACCTGCTTCAGTTCAGGCTCTGAAAGTGGTTTGGAACGTAACTTTATTATCTCCTTGTCCAGCAGTTTGAGCGCCTGATCTTTTTTGTTCTTGTCAGTCCCCAGGTAAATCACCATCATACCGTTATCTTTAAAGAAATCCAGATAGGAATAGATGGAATATGCCAGTCCATAGCGCTCGCGAATGTTTTGAAACAAGCGTGAACCCATACCAACGCCCAGGGTGGTATTCAGTATCAGGAGTTCATATTTTTGGTGGTGGTTATAGGGTAATCCAACTGTTCCCAAACATATATGGGCCTGATTTACTTTTCTGGGAATGGTAAACTCTCCCCTTCCTGTTTTAACGGGAGAT
The DNA here is from genome assembly GCA_964617285.1 of uncultured Calditrichaceae bacterium. Lineage (GTDB taxonomy): Bacteria > Calditrichota > Calditrichia > RBG-13-44-9 > RBG-13-44-9 > CAYVKM01. The sequence goes on from CAZTXJ010000006.1 coordinate 39,331, forward strand.
AAATCCACTGGATTTTCAGACGCACGGGGGAGGGTAAATTTTTTCAGACAGAGATCGACCAATTTTTCATGCTGAATATTTCCGGCAGCAGCGATTATGATATTCTCAAAAGTGTAAAAATCGTGATAAAATTTCAGGATCTGATCGCGGGTTAAATTTTGGACCGTTTCTTTGATCCCGAGAACAGGAAATCCAAGGCTGTTATCCGGATACAATTTCTCGGTAAAAATATCCTGCAGAAGATCATCCGGCGTATCTTCCACACTTCCGATTTCATCCAGGATCACTGTTCTCTCTTTCTCCATCTCCCCGGGAGGAAATGTAGAGTTACAAATGATATCAGCAAGAACATCTATCGCTTTTGACAGATGTTCATCCAGAAATTCGGCATAAAAACAGGTTTGTTCTTTTCCGGTGAAGGCATTGAGGTACCCACCAATCGACTCAAGACTACGGGCGATAGTTCTGGTGGAGCGCTTTTCCGTACCCTTAAAAAGCATGTGTTCCAAAAAATGGGCTGCGCCGTTTATATCTTTTGTTTCTTGCCGGGTACCTGCTTTAACCCAGACACCGGCAGAAACAGATCTAACGGACGGAATGTTCTCAGTGATGATAGTAAGCCCGTTTTCAAGTATTGTTTTCTGGTAGGCTTCTGTGATTATCATTTTATGGTTATAACCGATTTCTTATTTGTAATCTCAAACGAAAGCTATTCAAAATTAACTTAAATATATCAGGATAATATTCGGATTTTTTTGATCAAAAATTAATTTTCTAATCTTTGCGGTTTAAGAAATTCCTGCAATTTTAAAAGGGGCTTTCGCCCCTCTTTTATTCTTCTTCTATTTTTTGTTTCTTTTCCTCACGCCTTAAAAATTCTTTCCGGCTGAGGTTATAACGCCCTTCCCGGTCAACCTCTTTTAGAACAACATCCACTTTATCACCAATTTTTACTATATCTGTCACGTTGTTTACCCGCTTCAAGTCGAGTTCGGAAATGTGGATTAAACCCTCTTTTCCGGGCATGAATTCCGCAAATGCTCCGAAGTTCATGATGCGTTTTATGGTAGCATGATATACTTTACCAGTTTCCGGGACCGCAATAATTGCCTCTATCTTTTCCTTGGCTTTTTGAGCCATGTTGACATCGGGCGATGCTATAACAGTCAAACCGGAATCATCAATATCAATTTTGGCGCCGGTTTCTTCGATAATCGCCCGGATATTTTTTCCGGATGGACCAATAATCTCGCCGATTTTATCGGTGGGGACCATCAAAGTGAGGATTCGCGGTGCGTAGGGAGAAATATCCGCCCGTGGTTGCCCGATAGCTGCATCCATCATCTCCAATATTTTTACCCGTGCTTTACGGGCATTCTCCAGTGCTGTTTTCATGATTTCGAAATTGATTCCCGCGAGTTTAATATCCATCTGGAAAGCGGTAATACCCTCTTTTGTCCCGGCAACCTTGAAGTCCATATCACCCAGGTGATCTTCATCTCCCAGGATATCGGTTAATATTTTTACATCGGAATTTTCCTTAATCAATCCCATGGCAATACCTGCCACATGGCATTTAGTCGGGACTCCGGCGTCCATTAAACTTAATGAACCCGCGCACACTGTTGCCATGGACGAAGAGCCATTCGACTCCAGAATATCCGATACGATACGGATCGTGTAAGGAAATGAATCGTCTGAAGGTAAGATCGGCTTCAAAGACCGTTCGGCCAGGTTTCCATGGCCAATTTCCCGTCGACCAGGACCCCGGAATGGCCGAACCTCACCTACGCTAAAGGGCGGGAAATTATAATGAAGCATATAACTTTTGCTGCTTTCACCTTCCAGGTTTTCAACAAGCTGTTCATCTATTTTGGTACCCAGTGTTGTTGCAGCCAGACTTTGGGTTTGACCCCGGGTAAATAAAGCCGATCCGTGTGCCCGCGGAAGGACACCAACTTCACAGTTAATCTCGCGGATTTCATCCATGCCCCGTCCATCCAGCCTCCGGTTTTCCTGAACAATCATTTTCCGAACTTCTTCCTTTTCGATGGTATGGAGATAGTCTTTAATGGCACTCAGGAATTCTTCGTACTCTTCACCCAGCTTTTCAATAATTTCATCACGCACCCGGTTTAACTTATCATGCCGGGACTTTTTTTCGGTTATTTGGATTGCTTCTTTGATCTGATCTCTGCCAAGTTTTTCCAATTGATCTGATAATTCCTGGGGAAATTCGGGAGCCACCACTTCCATCTTTTCCGCTGAGAGTTCGGATATAATTTCCATCTGCAAGTCAATTAATTCTTTGAGGGCATTATGACCGAACTCCAGAGCTTCGATCATATCCTGTTCTCCGATCTCATGAGCTTCCCCTTCGACCATCAGAATAGAGTCGCCTGTACCGGCTATGACCAATTCCAGATCGCTCTCATCCAGCTGGGTGAAAGTGGGATTCAGCACAAACTGACCGGCAATCCGGCCAACCCGTACCGAGGCAATAGGACCGTTAAATGGGATATCAGAAATGGACAGCGATATTGAAGCGCCCAGAGTTCCAAGAATATCAGCATCATTTTCCTGATCGCTGCTGATCACAAATGCGGCAATCTGGGTGTCGTTCCGATAATTATCCGGAAATAATGGACGCAGGGGGCGGTCAATGAGCCGGGCGCTCAGGATTTCTTTTTCGCTCGGCCGGCCTTCACGTTTAAAAAAACCGCCCGGTATTTTACCGGCGGCATAAGTTTTTTCCTGATATTCAACTGATAGTGGGAAAAAATCAATGTCTTCCCGAACATCTTTACTGGCGGTAGCGGTGACCAACACCATAGTATCCGCATAGCGGATTAAAGCGGATCCGTTGGCCTGCTTTGCCATGCGTCCTATTTCAACAGTAAGTGTACGTCCACCGATTTCCCGTTCTTTTCTTAAAATCATTATATACCCTAACTCCTAAGTTTATCTTCTTAATCCAAGTTCATTGATCAGAGAGCGGTATCGTTCAATGTCCTTTTTCATCAGGTAATTCAACAACCGTCTGCGTTGACCAACCAGTTTTAATAGTCCCCGTCTGGAATGATGATCTTTCGAATTGCTTTTTAAGTGTTCCGTCAGGTCAACAATGCGACGGGTGATCAGTGCCACCTGAACTTCTGTTTTGCCCGAGTTTTTCTCTTCTCCACCAAATTTTTTGATGATCTCGTGCTTTTCTTCTTTGGTTAATGACATTCATGCCTCCAAACTATATTTTCATACAAATTTTTTTATCTAATAACATCTGCTTTTTTAAGGCTTCCGAATTTTCAAACTTTACTTCTTCACGAATGAATTTTTTAAAAAAAATTTTCAATTCATCGCCGTAAATAGAGCCGGAAAAATTAAATATATGTACTTCTAAAGTCAAGGGATCAAAATTAAAGGTCGGTCGATTACCGATATTCATCATCCCTTTATAAATTTTTTGCTGATGCTCCACATCTACCGCATATACCCCTTTGTGAGGAATGAGTTTATGCGGATTTTTAATTTCCAGATTTGCGGTTGGGTATCCTAATTCGCGACCGCGATGATCTCCCTTTTCCACGGCGCCCGATAAACTGTAAGGTCTTCCCAGTAATTTTCCGGCAGTGGAGACATCTCCCTTTTTTAGCAAATTCCGAATTGCTGAACTGCTTACAATTTCACCATCCAGATAAAAGGGATCTAATACCGTCACTGAAAAGCCAAATTCACTTCCCAATTGCTTTAACTGGGCTGGATGGCCTTCCCGATTTTTGCCAAAGGCATGATCGTGCCCGACGACCATCTTTTTAATTCTTAACTTTTCAACCAGTATGTTTTTCACAAAATCTTTGTAGTTCATTTGGGAAAATTCACGAGTAAAGGGGATTATCAATACAGCCGGAAGCCCCAGATCACGGAGCACTTCCAGTTTTTCCTCCAGAGGAGTTAAAATTTCAATTGGATGATCTTTAGGATTTCCGATCACTTCTTTTGGATGGGGATGAAAGGTAATGAGAATCTCCAGACAATCGCAGTCTTCCCTGGCCTGCCGGTTCAGTTCCTTCAGGATTTGCTGGTGTCCCAGATGAAAGCCGTCAAACGAACCGACGGTTACCACGGTTCTTTGATCCAAATGAATTTCATCAACTGTGCGAAATATCTTCATTGCGATGCGTCTGCTTCCACTGTTTTTCAAATTCCGATATAGTGAGCGATTCCGAAATATCAAAATCTCCAATACTGGTTCGGGTTAAATCGGACAAATAACCAACCGTACCCAGTTTCTTTGCAATATCATAAGCCAGCACCCGAACATAAGTTCCACGACTGCATTTTACCCTGAACTGTAAAATATTACTCTGAAAAGAATCCCGCTGCAGATTATATACTTGCACAGTTTTGTAGCTTACCGGAATTTCCTTTCCCTTACGGGCTAATTTGTAACGGCGCTGTCCTTTAATTTTGGCTGCTGAATAATCAGGAATTTTCTGCTTAATCTTCCCCAGAAAATGTACCAGAGTGTCATCAATTTGTTTTGGTGAAAGTGGAGGAATATTTTTTTCCAGATCTACTTTGCCGGTTTTATCCAGCGTATCGGTAGAAATTCCAAGAACCATTGTCGCATTGTATTCCTTGGGTAATTCCATCAGCCGACTGACTTCTTTGGTTGCTTTTCCGGCACAGATCAATAAAACTCCTTCTGCAAATGGATCGAGGGTTCCGGCATGACCGATTTTTTTTATTCGGGTAATACCCCGGATTTTTTTTACCACGTCAAAAGAAGACCAGTCCACCGGCTTATAGATATTGGCGATAAATCCGCCGTTTATATGTTGAATTGACCTGATGTCTATAGAATCGGTTTGAGTTGCCTTCATAAGTTTATCTAAATGAAGAAAAGAATCGCGGTATGGAACAGGACTGATTAAAGTAAACAATTTTCTTCGTAAGATTGATGATATGCTAATTATCCCCTTTACCGGTATCCGATTTTATCCTTCGTAAAATATCATTTATATGTTCTGAGTAATCCAGAGAATCGTCATAAAAAAAACGTAATTCGGGTACGAACCTCATCTTCAGGATATTGGATAATTCACTTCGAATAAAATTTTTTGAATGTTCCAGAGCTTCAGCCGATCTTTTCCGCTGATCCTCTTCTCCCAGAACGGTATAATAGACGAATGCAATTCGTAAATCGCCGCTCACTTTTACCTGGGTGATCGTGATAAATCCTTTTCTGGGATCTTTTAATTTGTATTCTAAAGTTGTACTGACTTCTTTTTTTATCAAATCCGCCAGCTTGCGTTGCCTGATGGTTTCTCTTTTCATAAGTCTTTACATATATTCCAGATTATGTTCCACTATTTCGCAAATGCCGTTTGCCTCAATCAGGGTAAATATTGCGGTCATGTTTTTTTCAATAAAACTGTAGCTGTTACCCACCTGAACCACAGCCAGTCTGGCACGCTGCCATTTATCCAGAAAATCTACTTCGGCAATCGAAACATTAAATTTATGTCGGATTTTATCTTTAATTGCTTTTATCACCATCCGTTTTTCTTTTAAAGATCCGGAAGCGGGCAGAAATAAATCAACTGTTAGTAATCCTATTATCAATTGCATAATACATCATCCGGATAATGAGGAATGGTATCAGGCTTCGAGTTTGCGTTTTTCTTTCACGACCTCGTAAGCTTCAATCTGATCACCTACTTTTATATCGTTGTAATTTTCGATCATAATACCACATTCATAGCCCGTCTGGACTTCCCGCACGTCATCTTTAAATCGTTTCAGGGAAGAAAGTTTACCATCATAAATTTCGACATCATTACGAATGAGGCGAATATGTGAATTTCTGTTTATTTTACCCTGCAAGACATAACAGCCGGCAACCGTTCCTAAACGGGAAACTTTAAACGTTTCGCGGACCTCTGCCATACCAACTGATTCTTCTCTTTCGGTGGGCGCCAGAATTCCTTCCAGCGCTTTTTTCACATCATCAATCGCATCATAAATAACTTTATAAATGCGAATATCAACCGATTCTTCTTCGGCCAGTTCACGGGCATTGAGGGTGGGACGGATGTGAAAACCAATAATAATCGCCTGCGAGGCTGCTGCCAGCATCACATCAGATTCGGTAATCGGGCCGACTGCCCGGCGGACAACCTTTACCCCTACCTCACCGGTCGAGATTTTCTGTAACGCATCGGTCAGTGCCTGGGCAGAACCATCCACGTCCGCCTTGACGATCACATTTAATTCCTGAACCTTGCCTTCCCGGATCTGGCGGCTGATGTCATCCAGGGTAAGCAATTTGATCTGCCGGAAATCCTGTTCCCGTTTCAGCTGCTGACGCTGGTAGGCAATTTCCTTGACCTTTCTTTCATCGGGCATCACTATCAGTTTATCGCCGGCTTCCGGAACACCGTCAATTCCTAAAACCTGAACCGGATATCCCGGTCCGGCTTCTTCCAGTGTCTGATTTCTTTCATTCATCAAACCACGCACCCGTCCGTAATATTGTCCGACGATGAAGTCGTCGCCTACTTTCAACTGACCCTGCTGGATCAGTATGGTAGCCACCGGGCCCTTCCCTTTATCCAGTCGTGATTCCACCACTACGCCGGTTGCCCGTATTTTTGCATTTGCTTTCAACTCCAGGATTTCAGCTTCCAGGATAATTTTTTCCAGCAGGTCCTGAATCCCCTGGCCGGTTTTGGCGGATACTTCCACTACCTGATACTTACCACCCCAATCTTCCACCAGAATATTGCGGTCTGCCAGCTGTTTACGGATGGCTTGAGGATCTGCCCCCGGTTTATCAATTTTATTGATGGCGATAATGATCGGTACACCGGCCGCCCGCGCATGGTCAATTGCCTCTTCGGTCTGGGGCATCACTTTATCGTCTGCGGCAATCACCAAAACCACGATATCTGTAACCTGGGCCCCTCTGGACCTCATAGCGGTGAAGGCCTCGTGGCCGGGGGTATCCAAAAAGGTAATCTTATGTTCCGGATCGAGCTCTACCACATATGCACCAATATGTTGGGTAATACCACCGGACTCACCGGCTACCACATTGGTATGTCTGATATAATCCAGTAGTGAGGTCTTACCGTGGTCAACATGACCCATAATGGTGACCACCGGATGGCGGTCTTCCCGATCTTCCGGTTTATCTTCTTCTTCGGCAATATCCTCCAAATATTCGGAACCAAATTCCTCTTCCTCTTTCACTGTGTAACCATAATCTTCGGCCAGCAACTTAATCATATCCATTTCCAGACGCTGGTTAATGGTGACCATTTGGCCCAGATCCAAACATTTTTTCAGAAGTTCCGGCACAGTCACTTTCATCAAATTTGCCAGGTTCTGTACCGTGATGAATTCGGTCACATAGATAACATTTTCTTCACCCTCAGCAGCTTCACCTTCCAGTTGTTTCGCTTTTTTCCGTCGCTTCCGTCCGGTTCCGGTTTCTTGCATACTGGCAAGTGTTTTCTTCAATGTGTCCTGAACCTCCTGTTGGTCCACTTCCTTTTTCTTTTTGGAACGTTTTCTCCGACCTTCTCTCTCGACGACTTCTTCTTCCCCCTCTATCTCAAGATCAGTCGGCATGATTTTCGTTCTTCGGCCTTCCTTACGGATCATTTCAAAAGCTTTCCGGCGTCTTATCTCTTTATCACTCAGCTCTTCTTCCAGATCTTTCTTTCGCTTTTTCTCTTTTTTCCGTCGGTGTTGTTCTTCTTCGTCCTCTATTTCGGCAGGTGTTGGTTTGGCTTCTTCCGCTTCTTCTTTTTCCATAGCACGGATTCTTCTGGGAACAATATCTTCTTCCGTTTCAGCTTTCTCTAAGGTCTCTTCCTTTTCAACTGCTTTAGATTTATCTTTAATTTTTTGGAGCTGCTTTTTCTTACGCTCCTGTTTTTTCTTTTCCTTTTCAGCTTCCTGATCTAAAAACTTTTTTGCCAGAGGATGGTCAATTATATCGCCAATTTCAGGTTTGGCCTCTTTTACTTCTTTAATTTTTGCGGCCTTTGAGGATACATCTTCCTTTTCTTCGGCAATTGTTTTATCTTCTGCCTTCTCTTCAGCTTGGGCTATTTCCTCTTCCGGTTGGGTTTCAACCTCATCGGCTTTTACTTCAGAAACTTGTTCTACTTCAGAGAGTTCTTTCTTTTTTGTTTTTGGTTTAATCTCTTCCGGTTCAACTTCCTGGACCGGGGCAGATTCAGCAGTTTCTTCAGAAGTTTCTATCTCTTCGGCAGGAGCTTCGTGAGCTTCTTCCGCTAACTGTTCTTCTTTTATTATCTCCTGACGTCGCTTGGCCAGTTTATCTGCTTTAACTTTTTCTTGCGAAAACCGCTGAAGGATGGCATCATGCATTTCATCCGTAATTGGCGTATTCAATCCGGAGACGTCATAACCCTTCTTCTGGAGAAATTCACTGATTGTCTCATGCGATAGATTTAATTCTTTAGCGACTTTGAATAGTTTTCGCCTGGATTTCTTTTCAACCATTAATGCTCCTGCTTTAGAATTTTTAAAATGTTACTACCGATCTCTCCCTTGAGAACACCTAATATTTTCTTATTCTCAATTCCCCAGGATTCTTTCCAGATGGTACCGGAAGTTGTTTTAAAAACCGGTACATTAGTTTTTCTGCTGAGTTGATATATTTTTTTTTGAGTGTTCTCTGAAATATCGTTGTTGATCAAAATTAAAGACAATCTATGCCTGATCAGCTCATTTCGAATGGCTTCATATCCGGCAACGAACTTCCCGGATTTCAGGGCAAAGCCGACCATAGATGTCATTTTTTGATCAGGTGTAATATTTTGTATCATAACCTTTTGCCCCGAAAACTTTTTAGTTCCGACCCCTTCTAAAAATTTATTTCCATCAATTTGTCATTCTGTCCAGCAGCTGCGGGATCAGAATCCATAATTTACATATACTTTTGAGATTCCGAAATAAATTCGGAATGACATTATCCTTTCTTTTTAGAACGGGTCATTTCTGTCTATACCTTTAATCATCTTGTTCAATTTAAATATTCAACAATTGTAATATTTTTTGTGCCGTCTTCTGACCAATTCCCGGTACTTCCAAAAGACCCTGCAAACCAAGATTTTTTAATTCTTCAACTGTATTTATATCCGCATCCTTCAGGCGGCTGACCATGGATGGGGTAATTCCGGGAATTTCTTCGATGTCAATTTCTTCTTCCATGGATTTTTGATAATATTCCGATTCCTTGATAAGCTCGATATTCCACCCGGTTATTCTTTGTGCCAGTTCTTTATTGACCTCACCCCGGCCCAGAGCCAGACCCATGTCTTTATCCGGAATAATGGCCACTGCCAGTTTTTCATCCTGGTTCATGATAACCCGGATCGGTTTGGCCGGTGTCAGCGCTCGCATAATGAATATTTCCGGTTCGGATGAATAAGAGATCACATCGATCTTCTCACCATTCAATTCCCTTACTACAGATTGAATCCGGACGCCCCTCATGCCAACACAGGCACCCACCGGGTCAATCCGTTTGTCCATGGATTCCACGGCGATTTTTGCCCGTTCTCCCGGTTTGCGGGTGATCTTTTTAATTTCCACGATCCCATCAAATATTTCGGGGACTTCAATTTCGAACAGTCGGATCATAAACTGATTATCTGCGCGTGAAACGATAATATCCGGGCCGCTGCGGGCACGTTTCTTTCTGGAACGATCATCATCTTCTTCAATTTCAATATTATCCGGTTCAATCACTTTCTTGATCAATGCCCGTACACTATCGCCCCTTCTTAATTCTTCCCGGGGAATGGCTTCTGACCGGGGCATGAACATTTCGGTTTTATCGACCACCAGAAAATATCCTGCCCGGGTAACCTGATGGACATCGCCAATTATGATCTCTCCAACCCGGTTGCTGTACTCGTTAAATATTTTCCGCTTTTCATATTCCCGGATTCTTTGAAGCAGGGTCTGCTTGGCAATATTGATAAGCCGTCTGCCAAACTGCTCGGGCTTAACCACTTCCACGAAATCTTCACCCATTTCGATTTCCGGATCAATTTTCCGTGCATCTTCCAGCAGAATTTGGAGGATTGGATCTTCTACATGATCAACCACAACTTTTTCTACAAATATTTCCACATCTCCCCGGTCCATGTTAACAATCACATCAAACCGATCCGATTCCCCATATTTTTTCTTGATCAGCGTGACAAAAATATCTTCCAATATGTCTCTGAGTTCATCTTTATCGATTCTTTTTTCTCGAGCAATCAGATTAACAGCTTCAACTATTTCGCTGCGCATATGTCTTTTTATCCTCCAGTAATTTATTTACCAATTAATTTTGACAACGGCTTTTTTTATTGCCTCAAAAGGTATTTTTGTTTCTTTGTTTTTATTTTTTATGGTTATTTCTTTTTCGCTCACCCCGGTTAATTCTCCGATCACTTCCTTATGTTCACCTTCAAACTTATAGTCCACCTGGAGTTTGCGATTTATGTTTTTGCGAAACTGCCAAATTTCTTTTATCGGTCTGTCTATTCCCGGTGAAGAAACATCCAGTCTATATTTTCCCGGAATCGGATTTTCCAGATCCAGAATATCTTCAATTTCTCTGGTTAAATCGGTAATCTCCTGTAGAGAAATTCCGGTATCAGTATCTGCATAAACGGATAGTACCTGACTGTTTATGTGACCGCGCAATTCCAAATCCACCAGGTGGATATTCATCCGCTCGAAGACCGGTGAAATCAGTTCCTTTATTTTATCCAATTGTTCCTGCATAAAACCTTCTGCCCATAAAAATAAAAAAGTGGGTTTTGTCAACCCACTTAGCCGGGCAAAATATACAAAATGGGATTTAATTATGCAAGCTATTTAAAGGTTTATGATTTAAGGGTAATTTGACGAAATGTTGGTGTCAATCATTCAATTCATCACCAATTTTGGATTGAGATAAAATATCCGGTTAATCTTTTGTTTCTTTGAATTATGAATGCAAAAAATATTTGTTGATAGAATTAATTTTTATTTGTAATAGCTCTCAATCCATTTTAACATTATGCCTTAATAAAAGAGCAATGATGCCAATCCGGACTGTGTTTCATGATTGAAAATTATCGAGAAATAGTGGGGTGTATCCACATACATTCGGTTTACTCGGACGGAACCGGAACCATAGCCGGAATTTCCAAAACGGCGGAGCAATCCGGATTAGATTATATTATGATGACCGACCATAATAATCTCAAGGCCCTCAAGAATGGAGAGGAGAGATGGTATGGTCCGGTGCTTACCATTATTGGTTATGAAATAAATGATATTGATGATGCCAACCATTATCTGGCTTTTGGACTGCAGGAAGAGGTTGATAAAAATTTGCCCGCACCGGAGTATGTCAGGCGGGTGGGAAAGGATGGCGGATTTGGCATTATTGCCCATCCCGACGAAAAAAGGCACCGGATGCCGGAACATCCATCTTATCCCTGGACGGCCTGGGACAGTGAGGAATTTCAGGGTATAGAGATCTGGAACCAAATGTCCGAATGGATGGAAGGCTTAACGCCCTGGAACAAGCTCTGGCGATTCATTAACCCGCGAAAATCAATTGTGGCGCCTTATCCCGAAACTTTGAAGCGTTGGGATTCGGTAAACCGGGAGCGAAAGGTGATCGGAATCGGGGGGGTCGATGCCCATGCTCATAAACACAAAATGTTTGGCGGACTGATCCGGGTAACCATATTTAAATATAAGGTTCAGTTTAAATCCGTCCGGACTCATTTGCTTGTCGATAAATCCTTTAAAAAAGAAATGGAACTTGACCACGCTAAAAATCTGATTTATGAGGCAATCCTGAATTCACGGGCTTATGTCTCGAATTATTTCAATGGTGATGCCCGCGGACTCAGATGTGTTGCTGAAAATGGTTCGGAGCAGGTTACCCTGGGAGAGGAGCTCCAGCTCAAATCGAATACTACCATCCGGCTGGATTTACCCGGTGAAGGGGTAATGCGATTAATCCGCAATGGTCAACCAGTGGTGGAAACTGAAGCCAAGAGTGCACAATTTCCAGTGGAAGAGCCCGGACTATACCGTTTTGAGGTTTTCCGGAATAAAAGGGCCTGGATCTATACCAATCATATCAGGATTTTGAATGAGCAGAATGAATTGGATTAAATCCTTCGATTTTTTTTTCCTGATGCGGCCCATGTTATTCTTTCCCGGCTGGAACACCCTGTTGGCCGGCTACCTGGTTGCCCAAAGTGACGTACAGATATTTGATCAAATCAGAAATTCGATGTATCAATATTACCTTTGGGTTGGAGATGTTGCTCTGGTAATGCTGGCCTTCATGGCTGCCATGGGTGGCTGCTTTATCCTGAATCAGTTAAAAGATGTAAAAACAGACCAGAAAAACAGGAAACTTTTTCTGCTGGGGGAAAATCATGTCTCTTATTTTTGGGCCTGGGTGGAAAGTATTGTCCTGCTGCTGGCATCTCTGTTGATCGGCTGGATGGTAAATTTCAGGATTACCCTGATTCTGGCGGTTTTTATATCAGTAACCGGCTACTTCTATAATTTTAAACCATTTAAACTAAAGGACAGGCCCATCGCCGGGTTGTTTGCCAATATGTTGATGGGATGGTTTGCCTTTGCCATCGGTTGGTTGGCCGTTCAGAATTTTAATCTGAATCTGATTATCGGATCTCTGCCATATTTTTTTCTGAATTCAGCACTCTATTTACTGACCACGATACCGGATGCGGCGGGGGACAGGACTTCAAAAAAAATAACCTTTTGTGTTCGTTTTGGGGAACGATTAACCATTCGCCTGAGCCTGCTTTTTTATCTGATTTCTCTGATTCTGGCCATGGTGCTGAATGATCAGATAATACTGATTATCGACTTGCTGGCCTTAACCTGGATGATTCGTCTTGCCCTAACCTTATCCCAGGAAAATTCAATAAAGGCAATTAAGATGGCCATTCTGTTTTTCTCGTTGATAATCTGTTTAAAATTTCCCCTGTATTTTGTTGTGATGGTCATCGTTTTCTATTTGACCAAATATTACTACCGGGTGAGGTTTCAATACGATTATCCGAATTTTAAAGGAGAGTAAAGATTGTACGTTTCCTCGCAATTTAAAAACGAATACGACATGATTGTAGTCGGCGCCGGTCCGGCCGGATCAATGGCTGCCTGGCAGGCCGCCCGGGCAGGAATTCAAGTATTATTGCTTGAAAAAGACCGCGAGGTGGGAACGCCGGTTCGTTGTGCGGAGGGCGTGGCAAAAAAGGATCTGGAAAAATTACTCGAGGAATCGGTTCCTTCCGGATGCATTGCTGCAGAAATAAGCAAATTTCGCTTAATTGCACCGGATGGTACCCCGGTTTTTGTAAACATTGATGAGACCGGATACGTG
>CAZTXJ010000007.1:0-19040 GCA_964617285.1 uncultured Calditrichaceae bacterium
GTGTTAACCAGCAGATTCATGATAAATTCCGGGGTTCTTTGTTCGGTCACATCCCTTAATGCCGGGCCTATCTTTCTCTCATCCAGGCTATGGCACATGGTACATTTCATTTCGAATAAACTTTTACCCTGCTGGGCAAGTTTTTCGTCGATGGGTCCGAGTTTCACTTCTTTAACCGGCCCGATACCCAGATCCCTGCCATGGGGAGATGAAGGATCAGATTTTTTGGTTGAATCTGTCTTTGCGGTTTCGGTTTGTTGTACCAGTCCTGAATTTTCCAGAGGATCTCTGGAAAAGCCCGGAAGTACCAGAAACAATTCTATGGTTAAGGCCATAACTAAATATATAAAAGTTTTCATTTCAATACCCCTCTATTATTATTGGTAAATTGATTTTAAAATACTAACCAGGCCAGTACGTACAGGGTATTATTGTCCGAAGCATTCCTACCGGCACTGTCATAATTATTTTTTGATCCGTTAAATTTATTGTACCAGATATATTGAACCGCCAGTTTTGTATTCAGCCAGGGTAGAAATTGCAATTCACCAATTAAACCATCACTGTTGGGTTTTCCGGTCCGACTGCCATTGACGCTACCCGGACTGTATATTAGCCTGTCGGCATCACCGGTTGTGGAAAAATAACCCAGTGAGAGTCCGCATCTTTGCCGGAAGTAAAAATTGCCGTCTGCCCGGAAGGTCTTCAGATTGTTTGATTTATTCGACGAACCTCCGGATTGATAGGTCGCGTTTAACTTTTGCTTTTCATTTATCCAGGTCGCATGGGCACTAAATACTCCTTTGCCGAAGGTTTGTTCGTATTGCATATCCAACGCAATATCCTGATAATCATCGGTCTTTCCCATGATCCCAACCGGATACAGTTCGGTGAACAATCCGTAAGTTCCGATTTCCAGGTATTTGCCAGGCCATTGATGCTGGAGCGCCAGCCGCCAGTAAGGAGAAACCCCGTTTATTGTTCCTATCGAGGTACTATCCGGTGGAACCGGACCACCCTGGGGAGTGGAGCGGTAGACACTTGCTTCTCCGTATAGCAAACTGTTCCAGAGTGCATAGGCGCCCAGACCAACTACTTCCTGAGCCAGACCTCCATCAATTATCGTCGCTGCAGCGGGGCCGGGTACGGCAGAGGAAGAAGCATAGGGAAATCCCCAGGCCGGAGTGCTGTTCCATAAATCCTGGACAGTCGGGTTATTGTTTAGTGTGAGACCGTAATTGAAGCTCTTTGATGCTAACCGAGTTTGATTGGCGTACCGGATATCCGTGTTATCCCAACCAAAAGCTGCTCCCTGGTCATCGTAAGTAATCTGGATAAAGCTACCAACATGCGGGGTAATTTCTCCGGCGAAGAAAAAACTCAACTGTTGCGGGAATTCGATAACATTATTACCGGTACCTGGTTGCCTTTTATTGATATAATTATGCGATACCTGGAGCATTGCTGAGAGCGGAAACGATTTGAGAATTTTTAAATCAGTTTTCTTTTCACTATTTGTGTTTTCGATGGTTTCCGCACCGGTAAGGGTATAGCCGTTTAATTTAAAATCCCGGCCAAATGAATTTAACTCAGGAAAAATTGTATGACAGGCGTTACAAGCCAGGTTGGTCTGCCTGGCAAAACTCGGAACAGCTCCTGCCTGGTGATAGGTCGAAAAAAGAATTATTGCAAAACAGGTTACCCAAAATATTACTCTGTCGTAAATGAATTTCATATCTTACTCCTTATTTGATAAGATCTTTTTGGTTACTTATTAAAAAGGAAAAGGAGTGGAATTAATATTCTCAATTCCACTCCCAAGACATTCTTATAAATCAATAGGATAAATTCGGATTTACCACCAGGTCGTTCTGAATCGTACCGACATCTGCATTAAACAGAAGCAGAGATTGCGCCCAGCTTTTGTCCGAAGCAGTCCGGACTTGTCCTTCCAGGATAACCTGTGAACCGGTTACGATAATATGGATTGGGGGATCCTGGTCGTAGGCATAATATTCGAATCTTGGATCGTTATAAATAAGTCTTGCCAGCCGCAATCTAAGTTCGTCCGATCCCAGCTCGTGTTTAATATTATTCTTTACTTCCAGTACGCCCGGCACCTTCTGGGCCTCATTCACAAACTGCTGGTCACCCCAGGGAAGATGAACCCATCCATTGAGGGTAACAACACCGTTACTGACTTCGACCGTAACCCAGTCAAAGATGCTGTAAAAGACGTGATTATGAATTTGCTGAACTACCTTGTCGGCAATCTCCTGGTCAGTCATTCCACTTTTAGCAACGGAGAGCTCATTGACAATGGTGTAACTTTCTTCCACCTTATGAGCGTCATTTTCCGCTTTCATTTTAGCAGCCAGAGTCGGTACCGTACCTTGCAATTTTATAACACCGTCCGAAACGGAGACCTGGATATTATTATTAACCAGCAGATTGTCTTTCATCAGACGATATTTGATGTAGGTAACCAGCATATCGTTGGTTTTCTGGTCATTTTGAGGACTGACTGCGAAAGCAGAAGTACTCCCAAAGACCACAAGCATCAAAAAAATAAGTAAAACATTGAGATAATGCTTTGATATGAACTTCATGATATTTTCCTTTCTCATTTAGAGATAATATTGTTTTTTAACTCGGTATATTTACATTAAGATTATTGACCACACTTTTGACGCCAAGAAGATGTGAGATTTCTTTTGCCAGTTCGGTTTTATCCCACATACTATTGGCGGTGCCGTTAAGAGTCACAACGCCATTATTTACCGTGAAATTTATCCCGGTATCTAATGCAAAACGATTCTTAATGATTTCGTCAATCACTATTTTCAGGTTACTGTCACTTACTGCCTTTGCCGGGGAAAGGACTTTGATTTCATTTACAATTCCCTTTACACCCTGCTGCCAGGAAGCAACGGTCTCGGCCATTTGTTTTTCCCGGTAATAACTCACATCGCCGGACAGAAAAACCAATCCATTGTCTACCTTTATTTTAATTCGGTCCGGTTCATCAATGGACGAAACAAGCTTCAACTCCCCTGCAATATTTTGTTGAATGACATCATCCGGTAAGGCCGGTGTATCCACAACGATATTATCCTCGATGTACTTTACCCCCGGAACCTGTGAGACGATTTCATAGATTCTCAGTTTGTCATAAAGTGAATTGACATGACCTTCTATGGTAACCTTCCCGTTATTATCAGCGGAAATATTAAAATTCTGTGTGTAGTAATTTGAAATACTGTTTTCTACTTTTTTGACCAAATTTTCTGAGGACATCTGGGCAAAAAGCAGGAAGGGAACCAGAAGCAACACAAAAGCGAAAATCGTTATCTTACTGTTATTAAAAAAACGACGATTCTGATACATTTTAATTCTCCTTATAATTTATTATTTATTGTTTCTTAATCTCTTTTTGTAATTCGATGAAAAATTTTGTCTTTCTTTCATAAGTCTCCTTCCGTTTTTTCATTATATTTTACTCAAGCAATGAATTTACAAATTCCCAGTTGATTAACTTTTCAATAAAGGTATTGATGTAATTCGGTCTGCGATTCTGGTAATCCAAGTAATAGGCATGCTCCCACACATCAATAGTCAAGAGTGGTTGCATATCATGGGCGAGCGGTGAATCCGCATTGGCGGTTTTCATCACTTCAAGACGATCGTTATCCATCACCAGCCAGGCCCATCCGCTGCCAAACTGGGTCGATCCGGCCGATTTTAATTCTTCGACGAATTTTTCATAACCACCAAAATCCTGTTTAATTTTTTTCTCGATTTGCCCGGATGGTTTCCCACCACCTTTCGGTTTCAGGCAGTGCCAGTAAAAAGCATGATTCCATGCCTGCGATACATTATTAAAAATACTGGCTGAGGCAACATCGTCCGCTGTTTTCCGAATGATTTCCTCCGGATCCAATTTCTCATATTCAGTGCCAGCTATCAGTTTATTTGCATTTTGAACGTAGCTGTTATGATGCTTGTCGTGGTGGAATTCAAGCGTCTTTGCACTGATATGAGGTTCCAGCGCATTCTTGGCAAAAGGTAAATCTGGTAACGTAAGAGACATTTTTAGCTCCTTTATTTTTCAAAAATTTACCGGGATCAAATGAAGAAATGATGAAATTTAGAGGGGGATAAAGATATTGTTTTACCGATTATATCAGGAACTCTGGGATCTTAATTTACTAATGCGATGCCTGATTTCCCTGAGGGTCATTCCTGTTTTAGTGATAGCAAAAAATCCGATAAGCCAGAGTGGAATGGTTAGAATGATAAAAACGACGACAGAGAATCCTGCGGCAGTAGTTTTTCCAATTCCGAAGATTGACAAACCCAGCACGCAAAAAAATTGATAACTTCCGATATTGGAGGGCGCATTTGGCAATGCAGTGCCGAAATGGACGATAAGCAGAACAACCGCCCCCTGCCAGATGGATAAATCAATATGATAAGCTACCAGTACCATCCAGAATGCTAATATCTGAGAAATAAGAATCAATGAGGAAGAAAAAAGTGAATAGTAGAAATTAGCGGTAATTCCAATTTCTTTGATTCCATTTGTAAATTTGCTGAGGTAATCAATTAACGTTTGTATTGGTTTCCAGATATTTTTACGACGATTCAATTCAGACATCGGTTTTTTTTCTCTCCGGAAAATCAGATATATAAAAAGTCCAGTAGCAATCAGAATTATAATGCCAAGAATGTCTGCCGCTTTCATTAAGTTTTCCGGTAAGTTTATAAAAATGGCCGTTACGCCCAATCCGATGCCCAACCAAATCCCGTCAAAAAACCGTTCGATGACCATTGAGGGAATGATGGAAAAAAAAGTTGTCTTCTCCCAGAAAGATATCAGATACGCCCGCACCAATTCGCCAGCGCGAAACGGTATTATCTCGTTGGTAAATAAACCTGCATAAATTGCCTGGGTTGTTTTAACAGGTGAGATACTTCCAATTGGACGCAATAGGTAATGCCAGCGCAACCCCTGACTGAAGTAGCTGAGCGTGTCAAAAAATATTGCGGCAAAAATCCAGCCCAATTTGATATTGGCTATTTGCTGAAAAAGTTTTTCAATATGGATATTGTAAAATACCCAAAATAAGCAGCCAAGAGCAAACAGGTAACCTGCAATTTGCTTAACAATTAACCCACGGTTTTTTTTATGCAATTTAAATTGGGGGTCTAAAGTCGGATCATTTTTTATCATTTTTGATCGATAGATATTATTTGCTAAAAATTGATCGAAGGTCGATATGCCCGGTCATGTTTTTACTTCGGATATTTCCCTGAGGGCCATTATCATTCTAGGCAAATCAAGTGGGTTTTGATGAATCACATACCGTGGTTCCCAAAATGTGGCAAACTTTGCTTTATATTTTTTCAATCCCTGATAGCTAAACAGAAAATTAAGATGCTGGAAAAAATAATGGATTGCCTTTTCTTCCACCGATGCTTCTTCATCCTCTTGAAAACCGGACATGGGCGCCATGCCGAGATTAAATCTATTAAATCCCTCGGATTTTAATGATAAAATTAATTTGACAAACAAATAATCCATAATGCCATTCGGTGAATTTGTGCCCCGTCTCATCAGATCGATTGTTGCCTCTCCTTTCAGATAGGAGGGAATTTGATTTAAAAAAGCATGGATTTCTCCGGTATTATCTTCGGCTGTATAAACCGGAGTCCTTGAGATATAATCCGGTTCAAAAAAACCCAGGGTAAATTGCCTTTCGCGGCGACCGGGTATTTTTAACCAATCGTCGGAAATTGCTTTTAATTTCGTAAGCAACTCTTCCGTTATCGGGGGTTGATATTGTTTAAAGGTAATTCCGGTCTCTTCAATTTTCCGGATAATATAACGAAAGTCTTTTCTCTCCTTCCCCTCCAGATTGAAGGTGGTCAGATCGGTAATCGCATCATCTCCGATTTTTAATTTCCGGAAACCAAGTGATTCATAAATTGGCAAAAATTCCGGGAGTGTCTGGTGGAAGCTGATTCGCCAGTCATTATCGACACAATAATTCTTAAAATCTTCTAAAATTGGTTTGACCTCCTGAGCGGGACCTACCGGATCCGCCAGAGCAATTGCGAAATTATTGGCGACCCGGTAGGATATGAAGCTGTTTTGTGAGGTGGAAAAAAAGAGGGACTTATCCGGCCAGAATTTGAAGAAATCCAGCGCCGATCTGCCGTGTGTTTCTACGATATTTCTTGCTTGCTCTCTTTCGTGCGGTAAAGTTCTGAAGCGAAATATTACCGGTCGAAAGAGGGCATAAAAAGCATAAACCAGGGAAATGATCGTCATAAAGTACAGCGAGTCCAAAAACCACCTGGCATAGATGGTGTGCGGAATCAGAGTTGAATCTCCCACCAGTGTTAAATATTTAAAGGTCTCTTTAATGGCATACCCGATGTGAAAGTTAATTCCGAAATCCCGCCGATCCAGATACCAGAATCCTGCCGTACCGTAGGTAAAAGTTAAGGTCAAAGCGGTTACAAATCTCATCAAACCCAATGTGAGATTAGGGATACTGCTTTTCACGGTAAAGTATTTCCGGGAGAGTAGGAGAGTTAACAGCAGAACAGCTGAAACGATGGCCTCTTCGTAATTTAAACCTTTGGTTAAGTGGAAAATGATTGAGAAAGCGGATATGGCTAATACAAGATAATAAGCCCGTTTTTTTCTTTTATAAATATTGATGGCCGAAATTACCAGAATGAAACCCATCAACAGAGTTAATAATCGAGAGAGGTGGATAAACTCCAGAGAGAAAAAATTTTGAACGATCTGAATTCGGTCAGGTATGATTGGGCGAACGACGGAATAAATACTGAGCAGACCGCTGCCGAGGGTAATGAGGAAAACGAATCTGATTGCAATAATCCGGGATCTCATATTTGCTTTCGCGAGTTACGATCACGCCCGCTTTCCCAGGATAGCGATAATATCCTTATCATCCAGTTTTTCTTTTTCCAGCAGCATTTGAGCCATTTTCTCAAGTTTTTTTCTATGCTTTTGCAGAATTTCTTTATCTTCTGCGTAACAGCTCTGAATGATGTCCATAACCTCTTCATCTACGATCTGCTCTATTTTTTCCGAACGCCGGTAGGTTTGTGGTCCCTGACCCAAAAAGTAATTTTGATTTTTATCCACCAGCGATAAATTGGGTAGTTTCTTGCTCATCCCGTATTGAACGATCATGTCCCTGGCAATCCGGCTGACCCGTTCCAGATCGTTCGAAGCGCCGGTGGAAATTTCCCCGAAGACCACATCTTCAGCAGCCCGCCCTCCCAAGAGGCCCTTTAATTTTCCCAGGAGTTCTGTACGGGTCATAAGATAACGGTCTTCCAGGGGTGTCTGTAGGGTATAACCCAGGGCGCCAATCCCCCTTGGAACGATAGATACTTTCTGTACCGGATCGGCCCCGGGGGTAAGATGGCCAATGATGGCATGACCCGATTCGTGATAGGCCACAATCTCGCGTTCATGTGGATTAATCAGTTTATTTTTTTTCTCTAATCCGCCGATTATGCGCTCAAATGCATTCTGGAAATCATCCATCAAAATTTTATCACGCCCGCTGCGTGAGGCCAGTAAAGCCGCTTCGTTACATACATTGGCGATTTCGGCACCGGCAAAACCGGGGGTCTGGGCAGCAAGTTTATGCAGGTCCACATTTTTTCCCAGCAGAAGACCCCGTGTATGAACCTTGAATATTTGCTCCCGTCCGATCAGATCCGGCTTGTCCACCAGAATCTGCCGGTCGAAACGTCCCGGACGGAGTAAGGCCGAATCCAGTACCTCCGGTCGGTTGGTTGCGCCCATCATTACGATTCCAATTTGCGGGTCGAAACCATCCATTTCGGTAAGTAACTGATTCAAAGTGTTTTCCCGTTCGTCATATCCACCACCCATAGGCATAGCCCCGCCCCGGCTTTTACCTACTGCATCCAGTTCATCAATAAATATGATGCAGGGGGCTTTGGCCTTGGCTTCGGCAAAGAGATCCCGTACACGGGCAGCACCGACTCCAACAAACATTTCCACAAAGTCGGAGCCACTGATACTGAAAAATGGTACTCCCGCCTCGCCGGCCACCGCCCGGGCCAGAAGAGTTTTGCCCGTTCCCGGGGGTCCAACCAGCAGGATACCCTTGGGCAGTTTTGCTCCAAGCCGGGTATACTTGCCGGGTTCTTTCAGGAAATTTACTACTTCCTTCACTTCTTCCACGGCTTCATCGATCCCGGCCACATCGTTAAAAGTGATGCGTTTGGACGGATCGACCTCGTAAATTTTTGCCTTGCTGCGTCCCACGTTCAGAGCGCTGGGTCCCTTACCCATTTTCCGGAAAACCCAGATCCAGATGAAAATGAGCAAACCGAAGGGAATGATCCAGTTCAGGAAAATGTTTTTCAACCAATTTGATTCTATCTTTCCGCGGTATTCAACATCGTGTTTCTGTAAATCCGCAATTAAATTTCTATCCTCCAAAGGCACTACCGTAAATTGCAGGGCAAGTTGCTTCTGTTTTTCTTTTTCCAGTTTGTCCAGATTTAAATGCCAGGGCGTGTGTTTGAATATCTGCAAGAAAGAGTGTTTTTCTGCTGCCTTTTTCGGAGCAACGGCTTTTTTGTCTGTACTCTTTTTTACGCTGTCCTTACTGGCCGGCTCTTTCTTTGCGGTTTTTGTGGTGTCCGGCGCCTTCAGTACGCCATAGATTTTATCTGTAGTGATAACCGCACTTTCCAGGCTATCCTGGGCAATGTAATCCCGGAACTTAGAATACGGTATTTCCTTAACGGTGGGACCTGAAAAGAACAGTGATTCCAGAAAAAAGATGAGTGCAAAAATTAACAGGTAATAAAAGATTGAGAATTTTGTTCGTTTTTCCATCATATCCTCCACTCAAGACAAACCTGTAAAAAGGAGCAAATAAAGCAAACAGATGAATTGGATTTCTCTTGAGTTTTAAAGATTTACCTCTCTAATATAATTTGAATTTGTATCTCTTATCTAAATATAGCTCCAATTTTCATAATTAAAACCAAACTCATTGAAAAAGATATGATAATGAACGTACTCTGCTGTTCTTAAAAAAACATTTTCTCCTTAACAGTTTTTCCAGTTGAAAAAGTATATCCGGATACGGATTTCCCCAAGCGGAGATTTTTATCTGGTTTTATAATAATCCTTTACTTTCGCCACAATCTGATTATCCGTCATTTTATCGGCTGGTTCTATGGCCCTTATTTTTGAGGCCAGAGTTTTCGATTTTTGCATTTCCTTTTCAAACTCAGTGCGTGCTTCTCCCGGTCCAAAAACATAAACTTGATCGGCATCCCCTATTTGTGCAATAATATCCTGATAATATTGGTGCAGCTGGTGCCCTCTTTTTTCCTGTAAACGCTTTTCCGAAGAAACATCCTGGGGACCATAAGGAGTTTTGGACCGGGCACCTCCGGAGAGGCGGTAGTGGCTATCCGCATGGGATTCAATATGCATCGTTTCCTGGTTATGACCATTTATTACCACAATCACCGCTTTTGAATGATCCATCCAGATTCCGATATTGTTTGTCATATAAATTTTACCTCATTTCTAAAAATTAGTCACTAATTGATTATCTTATAAACAACCGACATAAAATCTTGACTGTGTCCTTTTATATTATTCTCCATCATCCGTAAATCATTTGTAACCAGAGTCAATGACACCTTTTTTCCCATAAATTTAGCACCGGAATAAAGCAAAATGATATTACAATTTCTTCGATACACTGATCTATGTCCGTTAGAAACCGGGGGTAAAGTTGAATTCCCAATACCAACCTTTATCTAATCGATCAACCGGTTTAACATAATCAAGTTCAGCGACAATGAAACCAAAAAAGTTCATTCGCAGGACGCCACCATAACTTCTAACCCAATTCCGATCGCCAGAATGTAAAAATTTTGGTTTTTCATTGGCATACCATGCGACGCCTATATCATAAAAAGCTCCCAGTTCAATTGGCAGGAAGCCGTAATATCCGCTGCCAATCCCTAAAATTCCCAGGAGGGGAAATCGTAGTTCCGCATTGCCGACAGCGATTCTGGTGCCGAAAAGCCGATCATAGGTTGGATCATAGGAATCGTACGAACCATAATTATAGCCACGCACCAGGGTCGAATAGCCGATAAAAATTGGGTATAAACGTTCGTCGTCAGAATCTTTTCCATAGCGACCATAATGGATACCGCGAATGGCAATGGTAAATGGTCGAAGTGGCATAAAGTAATGACGATAATCAGCCAGCAAGGTATAATAAGAAATCGTTCCAACTGCCGGGGAAACCTCGAAGCGGGAACGTTGTCCCAAAACAGGGCTGGTGGCGCCGAAAATTGAATTATCGTAAACAAAAGCAGCACTGCTATATAAAAGATTCAGGGAACTAGGAACCGGTATTTTGTCAGTATGCTGGTATAACTGTTGACCCGTAAATAGATCATATGCATCGGTTACGATATCCCCTTTGAAACTGATCTGTTGAAATCCCCCAGAGGCCTCAATACGGCTTGCACGGTTAAATGGGTAGGAGAGAAAACCGGTAGCATAGCGATTGATCTGCCGGAAACGTAATTCCTGTTCAATTAAGGTAGTTTGACTAGTATCAATACCTGATAAATAATAGTTATAAATATAAGGAAATTGTTCGATAGCAGCTCCCCAGTTCAGACGATGCGAATTATTCTGATATCCTAGCAAACCGGCAATATCAGTTAATCCGGCGTAAGACTGCACCTGAAACATAGTGGCCAGATTCCGGTTGCCCAGCATATCGCTCCAGAACAAAGTAATGCCACCGCCCAACTGTGTGCCAAACTGGTCTGCACCGGCAACAACATAGGGTTGCCCGATGTAATCCAGGGAGAACCTGGGATGATATTTTTTGACCAGCATACTCTGACCAAAGGGGAATCCAAATTTGGGATCGTTAAGATACGCCAGCACCACACTCGATTTCCGGTTGATGGGAGGCAGCATCGCTGGTCTGCCGGGAAGTTCAAGCGAACCCAATATCATGCCACCCAGGTAAACCGGTATACCCTGTAAACTATCGGGATTGTCAATCCGGTAGATGTTATACTTGCTGTCCTCATAGGCGCTGTAAACCAGGCGGTTGGTTTTAAGGGCGACGGAAAAGGCAGGACTTATACTGGTGATACCGCTTGTACCAGAGTACAAGTTGGTTATCTGAAAAATATTTCCGCTGTTTAGATCTATCCGGTAGATATTACTTATACCATTATAGTCAGATACGAAATACAGACTATTTCCATCCGGTGACCACTGTGGATTGATATGTTTACCAGTGGAAAAGCCGGGTACCTGAGAGATCTGCTTGGATTTTACATCATACATGGCCAGTTGATAATTCCCGATATTCAGATCGGATAAATCTGTGGTAAACCGTTCGGTAACAAAGGCGATTTTCGAACCGTCGGGAGACCAGGCGGGATGTAAATCGGCATACGGATCGTGGGTGACCCGGTGCAAAGTATCGGCTTGCAGATCGTAGATGAATAAATCGGATATACCACCTGCCAGAGCGGAAAAAGCAATGTATCTGCCGTCCGGGGACCAGCTGGGATTAATAATTTGCCCCAGATCCTTGAATCGAATTTCCCGCTCTGTTTTGTCTTGTTTCACATTCAGTAAGGTCAGGGTGGGCCGGCCTTTAACAATGGGGGTAAAGACAATCTTATCCCCGCTGGGATCCCAGGCCCCGGCGGAATAGATAAATTCAATACTTTCAAAATGGGGATCCAATTCCGTCTTTACAATATTGCGTTTTACCTTACCAGTCTCTGCATCTGCCAGGAAAAGATCAATGGCGAAGAGGTCCTTCTCGGAAAAGAAAATCAGTTGTTTGCCATCCGGGCTGATTACCGGTCCGATGTTTAACTTGCCACCACTGTGTTTTTCACTGATGAGTACCGGCCCGTAATCCTTGGGAGGTTTGGTAATAGTGGTGTAAGAATCATAATCGGCATGTAACGCTTTGTGCCAGTCCTGGGAGAGACTGTCCGAACTCATGCCCAAAACCTGTTTAATTGTGATATAGAGATCTCCTTTCGGTCCGGCGGTCTTCAGGAGTTCCGGAATTTTTTCGTCGCCCCACATGCCGCCGATGTAAGCCAGTAGCGCCTGCCCCCAGCGGTAAGGGAAATATTTAGGATTTTCAAGATTTTTGGCTTTTGGCAGCTTTTTCATGGTTTTTGTCGCATCCCGCATCCACATGGCGGTGTTGGGATCATCCGGGCCAAGAGAGAAATATTCTGCCATCCCTTCGACAAACCACAAGGGCAATCTTTCCAGGGCTGCGCCGGCAATGGCGGCTGCGCCACCCTTCTGGCCGGTAATGTCGTATTGAAAAGCATGAACCAGTTCGTGCCCGATAACATGATCGGTTTCTGCAAGGGATCCCCCCACCGGCAGAACGATACGGCGTTTTAAAGGCTCGGTAACACCACCCGTCCCCTCACCAAGCTGACCGGATATGGTATTGGTTTGTTGGAACTGAGCAGAACTGGCGTACAGGATTATCACCTGGCGGCCACTCAGCTCATGCTGAAATAATTTTGCATACCGGGCGTACCAGCGTTCTGCCATCTGCGCAGCCCGATCGGCAATGTCTGCTTCCTCAGGATAAAAATAGAGATCAAAATGGTCCGTCTTGATGATTTTAAAATTGAAGGTCTGGTATTGTACCTTGTTCTGGCCAAAGTATTGGGCAAATAAACCATTGCCGCCCAAAACCAGAACCGATATGATTACTAACTGGACAAATTGATCCTTAATCGTTCTGTTAATTTTCATCCTATTTTTCCATTCTTTTTTAGTCAAAGAGTTTAGTGCAATTAACCATCAGGTATTTTTCAGGCAATATCAGTTTATTCTAATAAAATGAAGGATAGATGAAGACCGTTTGTCTCAAATATCAGGGTTGACATTTACTGATGTATTAAGTTTAAAATGATTGTATTGTTCTGGAAATAGATATAAAAAACCCGGAATTATACATTCCGGGTTGGGCATTTTATTAGAGCAGATAACTGCGAAATATTTTATAATTCAACCATTCTTCTCTATAAATCCGGATGGGGTAGTTTTATCGGGATGGATTTCGCATCCCAGATTTCCTTCGCATACTCTTTTATGGTTCGGTCGCTGGAAAATTTCCCCATATTGGCCACGTTGAGGATGGACATTTTCAGCCACTTATCCCGATCCAGAAACGTCTGGCTTATTTTTTCCTGACATTTAACATAAGATTCATAATCGGCCAGTACCATGTAATGATCTCCCTGATTAAGCAGCGACTCTATGATCGGTTTAAACAGGTTTGGTTCTTCCGGGGAGAAGAATCCGTTTTGGATCATTTCAATTATCTTCTTCAGTTCTGCATTACCGTTGTAATAACTTCTGGGATCTTGTCCTTCCCGGCGCCGCCGGGATACCTCGTCCGATTTCAGACCAAAGATAAAAATGTTTTCTTCACCGACTTCCTCACGGATTTCAATGTTTGCCCCATCCAGAGTGCCAACAGTAAGCGCACCGTTCAGGGCAAACTTCATGTTTCCGGTCCCGGATGCTTCCATTCCGGCGGTAGAAATCTGCTCGGACAGATCAGCTGCCGGTATGATCAGTTCCGCCAATGTGACGGAATAGTTGGGAATAAATATGACCTTTAGTTTATCATCGATCCCGTCGTCGTGGTTTACCACATCGGCAATGGAGTTTATTAGCTTGATAATGAGTTTGGCCATGGCATAAGCCGGGGCCGCTTTACCACCAAAGATGATGGTTCGGGGAACTACTTCTGAATCGGGATTGGCTTTAATTCTGTTATAAAGAGTAATGGCATGAAGCGCATTTAGTAACTGGCGCTTATATTCGTGAAGCCTCTTTACCTGGACGTCAAAAAGCGAATCGGTGTTAATCTCTGTCTTCAGCTTCCTGTGAATATATTCCGCTAACCGGATCTTGTTTTGCCGCTGTACTTTATTCCATTTTTTCCTGAAAGCTTCATCATCCACAAAATTCTCCAGTTTCTTCAGCTCCGCTAGATTGGTTATCCAATTCTCGCCAATCTTTTCAGTAATCAGTTCGGATAATCCCGGATTACAAAGCTTTAACCAGCGTCGCTGGGTAATGCCATTGGTTTTATTATTGAATTTTTCCGGCCAATAATCGTAAAATTCTCTGAACACATCTTTTTTCAGGATTTCGGTATGTAATGCGGCAACCCCATTGATGGAATGACTGCCGACAATGGCAAGATTGGCCATCCGGATATTTTTCTCTTCCCCTTCCTCAATTATAGAGAGTGTTCTAACTCTCTCTTCATCACCCGGGTATTTCTGACTGATCTCACCCAGCCAGCGCCGGTTTATTTCATAAATGATCTGGAGGTGTCTGGGAAGTACCAGTTCCAGAAGTTTTACCTTCCATTTTTCCAAAGCTTCGGGCATCACCGTATGATTGGTGTAACCGAAGGTCTTTACTGTTATATCCCATGCTTCCTCCCAATCCAGACCTTCGATATCCAGCAAAATACGCATGAGCTCCGGGATGGAAAGCACCGGATGTGTATCATTAAGCTGGATGGCTACTTTTTCCGGGAACAGACTAAAATTATCCGAGTGAGTTTTCTTGTATCGCCGAATAATGTCCTGCAGGGTTGCTGAAACCAGTAAATATTCCTGCTTGAGTCTGAGTTCCCGGCCGCCATAGAAGTCATCCCGTGGATAGAGAACCTTAGAAATGGTTTCGGATTCAATTTTATCCTCAACTGCCCGGTCATAATCTCCGGAGTTAAAATATTCCAGATTAAATTCCCGGGTCGATTTTGCCGCCCACAGGCGCAGATTGTTTACCGTGTTGTTATGATACCCCGGAATAGGGGTATCGTATGCCATGGCAATAATATTGTCTGTATCCGCCCAGTCGAAGCGTACCCTTCCGCTTTTGTCTTTATATTCGTTCACCCGGCCATAGTATTTTATATGGTAAATATATTCCGGTCGTTCAATTTCCCAGGGATTGCCATAACGAAGCCAGTTATCCGGATATTCTTTCTGGTATCCATTTAGTATCCTCTGATAAAAGATACCATAATCGTACCGGATTCCATAGCCATAGGCCGGAAGTTCCAGGGTTGCCATGGAATCCAGAAAACAGGCGGCAAGCCTTCCCAGACCACCATTTCCCAGCGCCGCATCGGATTCCAGATTCATTAGTTCTTCCGGATCGTATCCTAAATCGGTGATGGCCTCATTAATATTACGGGAAAGTCCGAGATTACTGATGGCGTCTCCCAGCAATCTGCCTAAAAGAAATTCCATTGAGAGATAATAGATGCGTTTTGCTCCCTCACGGTAGTAGGTTTGCTGGGTCTCTATCCAGCGCTCAATCAGTCTGTCCCTTACGCTTAAGGCCAGACTTTTAAAGAAATCCCTTTTGGTGGCGGAATACTCATCCTTAGCCAGGGAATATTCGAGATGGTTCACAAAAGATTTTTGCAGAGATTTAATATCCGTCCCCTGGAATTCATTGGTCGATGGCGAAAGTTTTTCCATAGCCGGGCTTTTAGCTGGTTCTTTTTTGTGATTCTTCTTGCTGGTTTTCAAGCGGTGCTCTCCTTATAGGGATTTTTACTTTTTTTAACTATACTAAATTCAGTAGAACGGTTCGACTTGGTGCTGTTTCTTTGAAATATGCAAAATTTAAAAAGTTCAATAAAAAATCGTGCGGCTTTTAAAAACATAAAATTATCCGGATTTACTCCGTTTCTCGCGTTCAATCATAAAACGAAGCGCCCAATAGATCAATAGATTAAATAACAGTCCGGTGGTAGCAGCAAACTGATCCCGGTAAAACAGAAATACCTGAGTAATAAAAATGGATAAAAGGACAGAACGTTCGAACATTCGATAGGCCATTAATTTAGATTTTCTCAGGTACCAGATGCCGATGAAAACTAATGCGCCGGAAACCAGTGAGGATAATAATTCCGCCCAATTAATAAAAGTTAAATTGCTAATTTTGATAAAAATTTTCTGGAATATTCCGATATCCAATATCTGGTTCCACCCCAAACCCCAGAAAAATATCAAAACAATAATGTAGAAAAGCTTAATGATAAATTGGGCAATGAAAAAAGATATGATAGCGACATTAAAGTAAGGCAAGGAAATGATCTTCTGGTAAAAAGAATGGAAAAATTTTTTTACTTCCTGATATGGGGTGGGTGATGGCAGAGGGATTAATTTTGTATCCTCCAATGTTTTTCTTAAAGAAAGGGCAATGGGTTCATCACTTTTACTTTTATCCAAAAATTCCAGGGCCCGGTCCCTTTCCTCCTTATCCATATCATGAAGTACCACCTCTTCGGTTTCCCTGAGTGTATTCAGCAGAAATTCACGGGAGGAGTAGGTTTTTCCGGTTTTAATTCCCCTTACAATCAGGACAATGAGGATAAAGGTCACATAGATGATAGCAACGGAAGGTTGAAAAAAGTAGTCGTTGTCCTGGGTAACAAACTTACCTACTTCATCGATAAAAGTACCGAAACCGATGCCACCGATGATTGCGGCAATTTTTTCTGTTCTCTTCCCGATGAACATAAGCAATAAAAAAATGGAAATAAGCATCAGCAAACCACCCCATAGCATATGGGCAATATGCAGTTTAGCGCCACCAAGTTGGGGATAACCGGTTAGCACCAGAAAAAGTCTGATCAGGAAAATGGCCAGAATGGCAAAAACCAGGAATAACTCAAGGTAAAGTCCGGAGTCAAATTTGCGGTTAAAGCTGCTTGCTTTTTTCAATCTGGATGTCATCGGTCAAAAGACAACATTTATTATCAGGTTAACTTAAGGTAAACTCACCTCAATTTTTTTAGTCAGGCTTATCAGGGTTTGTCCTGGTTCGGGGGTAGGTGTATTATCGGTTGCTATTACCGTCAAATTTCCATCTTCATCTACTAAAAAAAGAGGAATGTAAGAATTCTTATAATGTTTTCGGAAATCCTGATAATCGAATTCTTCGGACAATGGCGTGGATTTCAATTCTGCCCCGTCACTGAATAAGTTTGAAAGCGTGTCGTAATTTATATCATTTCCGAAAAGTGTTCGGCCCTTTAGAATGCGGGAAACCTCACTTTTACTTCCCCCACGTTTGGTGTTCTCCGGCAAATGATACACTTCGGCCCGTTCAAAAATTTCCATAAAATGAAGTGCCGCCAGTGAATTAACCTCATCGTTGGCGGTTAAAGCGATCAAGCGTCCCAATCCGCTGGTATCGATCTCATCGATGGCACTTTCGGAAAGTATATTACCGTAATAGGTGGGCAGACCTTCGATTCTGGCAGAGGAAATATTTTGGTAGTTACTATCGGCCAATAAAACCTGAATGCCGGTGTCCTGTAGTTCCCTGGCCATAGCCCGTGCCCAATCGTGGGCGCCGACAAAAATTACTCCCTGGGGATTACTTTTTGCCAGACCTAACCATCTGGCGACCGGAGCGGCGGTCAATCCATAGAAAGTAACAGTTCCAATGATGACCAGAAATGTCAGTGGAACCAGCACTACCGCCTGCTGGTGATTTCCTTCCAGCAGGGCCAGGGCAAATACCGATGAAACGGCTGCTGCCACGATACCACGCGGGGCCATCCAGAAAAGAAAAACCCGCTCTTTCCAGTTTAGCTGACTCCGGATTGTGGATAACCACACCGCCAGTGGTCTGGCAACGAATATCAACACTGCCAGAAAGATAAAGGAATTGAGATTGATATAGCTTAAGCTGCTGATTTGCAGCCGGGCAGCCAGTAAAATAAACAAACCGGAAATCAGCAGTACCCGCAAATTTTCTTTGAACTCGGCGATGTGCTGAATCGTCACATATTTTTGATTGGCCAAAAATATTCCCATCATGGTTACGGCCAGCAATCCGGATTCATGCTGGAAATAGTTCGATGCAGCAAACACAAATACCGCCATCATCAGAGCGAACGGACTTTGCAGGTAATCGGGAATCCAGTATCTTTTCATCAGCAAAACCATAATTACTGCCCCAACAAATCCCAATCCGATTCCCAGAAATGTAGTCTTGATAAAACCGCTCAGAATTACGGTGGTCACGGATTCTCCGGCGCTGGTTTGAATGACCTCAAATACCAGGACGGCCAGGGAAGCGCCGATGGGATCGTTTATGATTCCCTCCCAGCGGGCCACCGAACCAATTCGGTTAACCACCCGCAAATGCTGAAGCAACGGTATAACCACCGTCGGTCCGGTTACTACCAGAATCGCCCCGAGCAATATAGATAAGGAAAGGGTGAGATCTAACAGGAGATAGGCTGCTGCTGTGGCAGTAATCCAGGTTACGATTACTCCGGTACTGACTAATTGTCGGACGACATTCTCTACCCCTTTCAGTTTTGGGAAATGGAGACTTAGTCCTCCTTCAAATAAAATAATGGCCACTGAAATAGAAACAATCGGGAACAGGCTGTCACCCAATAATTTTCCCGGATCGATGAATCCGGTAACCGGCCCGGCTAAAAACCCGGTAATCAATAACACCAGGATAGAGGGAATCTGAATTCGCCAGGCAATCCACTGAGCCACAATTCCCAGGACAATAATAGCCGAAAGACCGATTAAAAAATTTTCACTCATCTGTTCTTATTCCGATTTGAATTTCTTATCACCAAATATAATTGTAATGGGATGAATTTGCATCTGGTTTATCTGGTTTTTAGGAATAAAATCATTAACAATCTAATCCATTGCTCTAATTAAGTGAGTGCATGTTTTTAACTGATTCAATTTATTGCTGGGATTTTATTTAGAAACAATGTTGAACAACTTCGGCGTTCTTGGTTCCTGCGAGAATTTTTGTTTCCATAAGCAATGAATACCTGCAGTGTTTCAAAACCTTGATGGATTTAAATCGTTATTTTATT
>CAZTXJ010000007.1:19140-34572 GCA_964617285.1 uncultured Calditrichaceae bacterium
GTGTTTTTTTGTTGGTCATTCCGACCGGGGAAATCCCGCAAGGGATGGAATTTTTATGGCGGGGAAATTATCTGTTTTATTAAAACCCCGTCGGGTGTGGCATATACTCCTTAATTTTAACAATAGAACGGATTAATGGTCTGTCATTTAACCAGTAATTTTAAGCGTGATCAGGTTCTTACCTGGTCAAAAGAATTAGCAAAAAAATTATTCCTCTTGTTCTTCATAATTTCTTCATTTAGGGGCAATAAAATTTGTCAGCGTTTTGATGGAAAGATATAAACATTGGATTAAAAATACTAATTTATCAAGACGAAAAATTTTTACAATTAAACAAACATTAATTTTTACTGGAGGATTTTATCATGATTAAGAAACAAATGTCTCATCAATTTTGGGTTTACCTGTTGATGGGGGTAATTATTGGATTAATAATTGCCGTGGGGTTTGAATGGAACCAGACCACCAGCGCGCAGACGCCCATGAAGATGGCGACTCAGCAAAGCGCGGAAACTCCGCAAGCGAGTGCATCGGATTTAAACGTTGCGCAACAACTCAGCAATGTTTTCGCTTCTGTTGCTGCTGAGGTCAATCCCTCGGTGGTGACCATATTCACCGAAACCAAGGTCAAAATGCAGGGATCTGCCGGTTCACCATTTGATCAGTTTTTTGGTGACGATTTCTTTAAGAAATTCTTCCAAATACCACAGCAGCAGGGGGATTTGGTTCAACATGGACTGGGTTCCGGCGTAATTGTTGACCAGAACGGTATTATTCTGACCAACAATCATGTGGTTGATGGAGCAGAAAATATTAAGGTACAACTGCTGGATGGCAGTGAATATGTCGCCAAAGTTAAAGGAACTGATCCCAGAACAGACCTGGCCGTAATAACCATAGATGCCAAGGGTTTGACACCAATTAAGATCGGCGATTCGGATAAGGCCCGGGTTGGGGATTGGGTATTGGCCATTGGCTCACCGTTGAATCCGGAACTTGAGCACACGGTTACAGCTGGAATTATCAGCGCCAAAGGACGAAGTGGCGTTGGTCTGAGCCAGTATGAAGATTATATCCAGACCGATGCAGCCATTAATCCCGGTAACTCCGGTGGTGCCCTGGTAAATGTGGAGGGAGAACTGGTTGGGATTAATTCTGCGATTGCAACTCAAACCGGCGGTAATATGGGAATTGGTTTTGCCATACCTTCCAATCTGGCCAAGACAATCATGAATGATATTATCACAACCGGAAAAGTGGTCCGGGGATGGTTAGGTGTTTATATTCAGAATGTAACGCCGGAAATTGCCCAGGCCATGAAGTTGAGCTCACCACAGGGTGTGATTGTCAGCAAGGTTCAGGAAAACAGCCCGGCCATGAAAGCAGGTCTAAAACCGGAAGATATTATTCTGCAATTCAACGGCAAAGACATCACCAACACGGTAGAGTTGAGCACATTTGTCGCCAGTACTGCACCGGGCACTACTGTTACTCTGAAAGTACTGCGCAATGACAAACCGATGGAAGTAAAAGTAAAACTGGAAGAGCTGAATACCAAGGAACAGGAAAAGCTGGAGGCCCAGGCCCAGGGAGAATCCACTTTCGATAAGATTGGGATGAAGGTCGCTAATATAACGCCCGACCTGATCTCAAAATACCAGCTCCCGCAGCAGGTACAGGGTGTGGTCATTACTTCGATTGATCCCAAGGGAATTGCGGCTCAGGCAGGATTGCAGGACGGCGATGTTATTTTGAAACTGAATCGAAGCGCTATCCAATCGGTTGACGAGTTTAACAAGATTATGAAACAGGTAAAACCCGGGGACAATTTGCTGTTCTATCTGCTCCGGGATGATGCTAATCTGTTTATTGCCTTCACGATGCCCCAAAAGTAATCAGGCACCTTACAGGCAGAGGGAATCCTTTGGGATCTCCCTCTGCTTGTTTTTTATTTCTGGACAAAATCGGTGAAGGATAAAAGATCAACAAATGAATGGGTATAAAAATCATGGATTCTAAAAGGATTTTAAAATATATTCCAAAGCAAAAACCATCGAAGGTATTGAGATGAGAATACTTATCGTTGAAGACGAAGAATCATTGGCCTTAAGAATTAAAAGTGTATTGGAGAGCGAGAAATATCATCCTGAAGTTGCATTCGATGGTCGGAACGGTTTAGAACAGGCACTCACTGAGGAGTACGACCTGATTATTCTGGATATTTTATTACCCAGGTTAAACGGTTTGCAGGTATTAAAAGAGATTCGTCGGGAGAAATTATCGGTGCCGGTTCTATTGTTAACCGCGAAAAATCGGGTTGAGGATAAGGTTTCCGGTTTAGATGCCGGCGCCGATGATTACCTTACTAAACCTTTTGCCATTCCCGAACTATTGGCCCGGGTTCGCACCTTACTTCGCCGGCCAACCGATGTAAAATCATCTGCCCTGAAAATCGGGGATCTGGAGGTGGATACCAGCACTCACGAAGTATTTCGCAAAGGGAAAGCAGTTACTCTCACCACCAAAGAATACTCAATTCTGGAATTTCTGCTGTATAATAAAAACCGGGTTCTGTCCCGTCTCTCCATCGCCGAGCATGTCTGGGGGGATAATTTCGATTTGTTTACCATGACCAATTTTGTTGATGTCCACATTAAGAATCTGCGCAAAAAATTAAGTGATGATGATGAGAAGAAATTGATTCAGACTGTTCGTGGCGTCGGTTATATGATCAAGGAAGAATAATGAAAATAAGGATACGGTTAACTTCCTGGTATTTTGCCCTTTCGTTAATAATTTTAATCGTTTTCAGTCTCGCCACCTATCTGGGGATGCGACGGCTTCTATTCGATGCCCTGGATAAGGAACTCAATATACTGGCGGATACGATTGAAAGGGATTACGATCCGTTTTTCGGACATTTTCAGGGATTTTTATTCGGTCCAGATCATCTGAGTCATTATGTAGATCATTACCTTTTAGTTTATAATACATCCCGTGAAATTTTATATGCCTCGCCCATAACCCGTCTGGTAAATCTGAATGTACCTTTGCCGGAAAAAATGAAAGAGATCGGATATCTTAGAGAAGTGAATGTAAAAGAGAAAACCCCATATCTTTATAGCTCTCCAGGCAGAATCACATTTCGGGTCATTGCCCGTCAACTCTATTCTGAAGGTCATTTCATTGGTTGGGTTGTGGTTGGCCTTCCCATGGAGCGGCTTGAGGATTCCATGGAAAATCTACTTAAGGTTCTGGGTGTATCCATACTGTTTGCTGTGGTCCTGGTAGGCAGTGCCAGTTACATTCTTACCCGCAGATCTCTGGAACCGATAAATCAGATAACCAACAAAGCCACACAGATCAGCTACACCAATATTAGCGAGAGACTTCCGGTGGTTAATCCGGGTGATGAGCTGGGGAAACTCACCGAAGTTTTAAATAATCTTTTGGACAGGCTAGAAAAAGCCTTCGCCAGTCAACAGGAGTTTCTGGCGGATGCGGCCCATGAATTAAAAACACCCCTGGCAACCCTGAGAGCATACTGGGAAGGTGAACTTAATAATCCCAAATTGACCCTGGGATTGAAGGAAAAAATGGTCCAGGATATTGAAATTATTTCCCGTCTAAGTCATATGATAAACAATCTGTTGTTGCTCTCGCAAACCGAATCTATTAAGTCTAATTTTGAATTCTCCCAGCTACAATTGGATGATCTGATCCGGGATGTGCTTGCTGATGCGGAGGTTCTGGCGGAAATGAAGCAACAGGAAATTGAAATTGTCGAACTGCCAAAGTTCTCAATACAGGGAGACAAGGCACGACTCTATCAGCTCTTTTTTAATATTATTGATAATGCATCAAAGTATACTCCGGAAAACGGGAAAATCTGGATTTCCCTGCGACCAAAAAATGGATTTGTTTCGGTGGAAATCCGTGATAATGGTATTGGAATTCCCAAAGAGGATCTTCCTCATATTTTTCAGAGATTTTACCGGGTAAAAAAGGACCGGTCCAGAGCCACGGGAGGCAGTGGCCTGGGTCTCTCAATATGCCAACTGATCGTTGAATCCCATGGTGGCCATATTGAAGTGGAGAGTGAAGTAGGAAAAGGAACCGTATTCCGGATAATTCTTCCCCAAAACATGAATCAAATGGGCTGATCCGAATAGCCGACTGTATATTATTGCCGGATCGTGTATTTTTTTTATTTGCTACTCAGGGATGCGCTCAATCTGCAGCTTCATTTATTCTTCATTTCTCCTGGTATATTGATTAAAATTTTCTTTGTGATCTTATCATTAATCTTGAGATGAATTCTTTTCTAAAATCCATAGGTTTGAACCGGGCAGTTCTGGCACTGTCTGTAGCACGCATGGCGGATGCGATGGGGAACAGCATACTGTTTATTGTTATTCCGCTCTTTGTGGCAAAAATACCGCATGTCTACTTCCATATGCCTTTGCCGGTAATGGTCGGGGTATTGCTGGCGTCCTATGGGCTGGTCAATTCTATTGCCCAACCATTTACCGGTGCCTTGAGCGATCATTTGGGTAAGCGCAAAATTCTGATAATTTCCGGATTGGGCGTGATAAGCCTTGCTACCCTCGCCTTTGTTTTTGCCAGCAGCTTTCTGGATCTTTTTTTGTTGAGAACTTTGCAGGGTATCGGGGTCGCCATGACCATTCCGGCATCCATGGCATTGATGGCGGTTATTACCCAGAAAGAGACCCGCGGAGGCTCCATGGGTATTTATAGTACCCTGAGAATGGCTGGTTTTGCCACAGGCCCCTTAATCGGTGGTTATTTGAAAGTCCATTTTGGATTTAATGTTACATTTTATGCCGGTGCCGGTCTGCTGGTTATTGCCATGCTCATGGTATATTTTTGGGTGAAGGATGTCCCGGTTCCTGAAGAAGCTAAATCCTCCCGCAAATTTAAAATCATTGATACCTCAATCCTGGATAGCGGCATTGTGAGCGCGGCTATCGCCACTTTCATCATGGCCAGCTCTTTTTCCATGGTTACCACTCTGGAAAATGAATTTAATGCGCGGCTTCAAATCAACGCCTTTGATTTCAGTATTGCTTTCAGTGTGCTTATTATCGGCCGCCTTCTTTTTCAGATACCGCTGGGCCGTCTCTCGGATTTTATTGGACGAAAACCGATAATTATTCTGGGTATGATATTAATGGCTCCGGCAACGGCACTTTTGGGCGAATCCGGATCATTCTATCATTTTATTTTATTAAGAATATTTCAGGGAATTGCAGCTGCCGGAGTGGCAGCGCCGGCCTTTGCAGTAGCCGGAGATCTGGCATCCACCGGAGGTGAAGGACGACAGATGAGTATAATTACCATGGGCTTTGGTCTGGGATTGGCCATCGGGCCGCTATTGGCAGGTCTGCTGGCGGTGGTGTTTTTCGAATTGCCTTTTCTGACGGTAGGATTCCTTTCACTGGTAGGGGCCTGGGTTGTTTACCATTATATGCCTGAAACCGTAGAAGGTGGCAAAGTGCTCTTCAGTAATCACCGGCGTTAGCTCGTTCTTTGATTAAACTCTGTCGTGTTCATTAATCCTTCATTTAATATTATTAAACTTTTTTAGATTTTTGAATAGTGAGAATGGATAAGCTGGTATTACTGTTACAATTAATTCAAAGTATAGATAAAATAACTGTAGAAAAAAGGGTAAAAAATGGATAAAAAGAAAAATCAGGAATCAGTTATTTTAATAATATTCGGTGCGGCAGGGGACTTAACCTGGCGCCTTTTAACTCCCGGCATCTATAATGTATATCTGGACGAAAGACTTCCGGAGAATTTTGCCCTTTATGGTATCGACAGCAAAGATATTTCTGAAAAAAAATTTCGTGATCAGTTGCATGCTGGAGTCGATAAATTTTCCCGGCGGGGAAAATCAAAATCAGAAGAATGGAAAAAATTTGAGTCCGGGGTTAATTATTTGCAGGCGGACTTTACTAAAAATGAAACCTATCAGAAGATTTCACAATGGATATCCGAACTGGAAAAGGAGTGGGAATCTAAAGCAATAAAAATATTCTATCTCGCCATACCCCCGGATTTTATCGAAACCGTTACCTCGAGAATCGGCAAAGCCGGATTGGCCAGAGACCGGAAAAATACCAGGATTGTGGTGGAGAAACCATTTGGTCACGATCTGCAAAGTGCCAGGGAATTGAACCGGATCCTTGAAAAAACTTTCGATGAGAATCAGATTTATCGCATCGATCATTATCTGGGTAAGGAGACCATCCAGAACATTCTGGCATTTCGATTCGCCAATGCGCTGTTTGAACCGATCTGGAACCGTAATTTTATCGATCATGTTCAGATTACCATTTCGGAAAAACTGGGGGTGGAACATCGGGGGGGGTATTATGATCATGCCGGGGCTCTCCGGGATATGATCCAGAATCATATCCTGCAGTTACTTTGTATAATTGCCATGGAGCCGCCGGTTTCCTTTGATGCGGATGAGGTTCGTAATAAAAAAGTGGATGTGTTGCATGCTATTAGAAAATATAACCGGGATGACGTTCACCGTTATGCGGTGAGGGGACAATATGACTCCGGTTGGATTCAGGGGAATAAGGTTAACGGATACCGGGAGGAAGAGGGAGTCGATCCCAATTCCGGCACAGAAACTTTTGCCGCAATGAAGTTTTTTGTAGACAACTGGCGTTGGCAGGATGTTCCTTTTTACGTCCGCACTGGTAAGCGCATGGCAGAAAAAATATCGGTTATTACCATCCAATTTCGTCCGGTTCCGCATCAAGCCTTTCCGATTGAGGCAGTGGAAAACTGGCAGGCGAACCGGTTGGTATTAAGCATCTATCCGGAGAAGGGGATCAGACTGCGATTTCAGGCTAAACAACCCGGGCTTAGAATGTTGCTTAATCCCGAAGACATGACCTTTAACTATAGCCGGGCATATTCCGGTCAGCCACCGGATGCATATGAAACATTGTTAATGGACGTGATCGAGGGCGATGCCACCCTTTTCATGCGGGTGGATCAGGTGGAAGCGGCCTGGGATTTATTGATGCCCATTTTGGAAATTTGGGATTCCACCCCACCCACGGACTTTCCAAATTATTCCGCCGGAAGCTGGGGACCGGAAGACGCGGAGGCTTTAATTGCCAAAGATGGTCATAATTGGGTTTTACTGCAATTAAACGAAGAAGGTAGTGAGGAGAATAAGTGATGATAAAAGTTTTCCCCAATCTTGAAGAATTAAGCAAGGCGGCTGCACAGATGTTTACCGATTTATCGGTGAAGGCTGCTAAAGAAACCGGAATATTTTCCGTTGCCCTTTCGGGAGGACATACTCCTACCGAAACCTACAAATTACTTTCTCAAAAACCCTATGCTAATAAGATTCCCTGGGAAAAGGTTCATGTTTTTTGGGGCGACGAAAGATGCGTGCCGTGGGATAGCCCGATGAATAATGCCCACAATGCCTTTGGGGCATTTTTAAAACAGGTACCCATACCATCTGATCAGATTCACCGTATCTATACCATGCTCT
Source organism: uncultured Calditrichaceae bacterium (assembly GCA_964617285.1). Lineage (GTDB taxonomy): Bacteria > Calditrichota > Calditrichia > RBG-13-44-9 > RBG-13-44-9 > CAYVKM01. The sequence continues at coordinate 26,693 of CAZTXJ010000007.1, forward strand.
CCCCGGTTCGGGCCGCCGGTCATTATGATAGAATTATCCAAGATTTTTTTCGTGACAAAAAACCGGGTTTCGATTTGATATTTTTAGGCCTGGGAAAAGACGGCCACACCGCCTCTCTCTTTCCCAATGATCCTGTTTTGGAAGAAGGTCTCAGATTTGTTGCCGATTCCAAAGACCCGGAAAAGGGGATCAATCGCATTACATTGACGCCCAAAATAATTAATCAGGCCGCTCAGATTACCTTTTTGGTCAGTGGAAAGGAAAAAGCGGAAATCCTGGCAAAAGTATTTAATCCGGAATCTGATGAAAAAAAACTTCCGGCAAATTATATCCAGCCGGTCCAGGGAAAACTTTCCTGGTTTATTGACCGGGAAGCCGCGTCCCAATTAAAAGGAGTAGATTATGAGATTTCGAAATAGTATTTCCATCGGTCGGATTTTCGGTATACCGATTGGTTTGGATTTTACCTGGTTTTTAGTATTTGTCTGGTTGACCTGGATTTTGGCCCGAAGCTATTATCCGGTTGAATTTCATAACTGGCCAACCATGCAATACTGGATTGTTGGGGCAATAACCGCAATTATGCTTTTTGTGAGTGTGCTGCTGCATGAATTAGGTCACTCGGTTATTGCCATGCGTTACAAGATTAAAGTTCGACGCATTACTTTGTTCATCTTTGGTGGTGTGGCAGAGATCTCCGGTGAACCTCCCAAAGCTTCGGCTGAATTCTGGATTGCCATCGCCGGCCCGGTGGTCAGCTTTGCCCTGGCGGTGATTTTTTATTTTTTGGAGCAAACCGCAACCGGATTCGCACCCTTGTGGGCCATATTGAAATATCTGGCTTTTATCAATTTTATCCTGGCGGTATTTAACCTGATACCCGGTTTCCCACTGGATGGCGGGAGAGTCTTCCGGGCAATAGTCTGGGGCATTACCCATAACTTCCGCAGGTCTACTTATATTGCCGCCACGGTTGGACGTTTTTTTGGTTTTTTCTTCATCTTCATTGGTGTCCTGAGAATCTTTTCCGGCGATCTGGGCGATGGTATCTGGATTGCCTTTATCGGTTGGTTTCTGGAAAGTGCGGCTACCAGTCAGCTGCGACAGCAGGAATTACACGAATTGCTGGATGGACACAAAGTCTCCGATATTCGCTATGGAAATTATCAGGTAGTACCGTCGGATACCACGCTGCAAAATTTGGTCGATCATCATATTCTGGGTAGTGGCCGACGAAGTTTTCTGGTGCAGAACGGAGATCATTTCCTGGGATTACTTACCCTCCACCGGATACGGGAGGTTCCCAGAGAAAAGTGGGGCACCACTCATATCACCGAAGTAATGATCCCTAAAGACCAGCTACGAACAGTAAAGTCCAATCTCCCACTGTGGGATGCCTTGCTGGAAATGGATCGGGATGGTGTTAATCAGCTGCCGGTTATAGATAATGACAAAATCATCGGTGTCATCAGCCGGGAAGATATTATCACCTATTTGCGGACGCTGAAGGATTTAGGTTAGCGGATAGTATTTGTTCTGGTGTGGATCATTCAGAGGAATTAATTGTTCTCTTTCTTGCTAAATATAAGCCACAGCTTTTATTCGGCTGATAAGGAGATGTACTTTCACGTTACCAAATGCCTTCGACGCGAAGTTGCAAATTATATCTATTTATTTCCTTTAAATAAATAAAGTCTGTTAAAATAATAGCAGGAGAACAGGCCATGAAACTTAACATCAAAGCGTTTGCATTGGCGTGCGGGCTTATCTGGGGTTTTGGATTATTTTTTCTTACCTGGTGGGTCATTTTATTTCAGGGTGCCACCGGAGAACCAACAGTGATTGGTCTGGTGTATCGTGGTTACCATATCAGTCCGTGGGGAAGTGTTATTGGTCTGATCTGGGCCTTTCCGGATGGCCTTATCGGCGGGGCGATATTCGCCTGGTTGTATAATGTGCTGGTTACCCGATTTAAAATGAGCGAGTAGTGCCTTCTCAAAAATCAATTATCTTTTTTGGTTTCTCTTTATCCGGGTCGCATAGTTTAAAATAAACGACCCCTGATAATCCGAAAAATTATGCTTTATCTGGTCAGCATATTTTTTGGTTAATGTTTGGGTCAATATAAAAGAAGAGGCCCAAACGAAATTCCAATGCTTGGGCCTTTTTGAGAGGAGGTAGGAGTTTTGGAGGGATATGGGTTATCTCAAAATTAAATTATCTCCTGTATTTATCCTTTGGCAATACCGATAACGCCACATGCGATGCGTGGCCCGGCATTGCCGCTGGGTTGAGATTTTAGATCATCCGGATTTGCATGAATGATGATGCCCCGGCCAATGATGTTATGTAAGCCGCTAAAACTCATCAGATGGTCAACATATTCCAGATGGGCATGTCCGGTTTCATCGGCAGTTAAATTGCCCATGTCACCCACATGCCTGGCCGCATCATCCGGCCCGCCATGAGGTTTGCCCTCGGGATTAAAATGCCCACCGGCGGAGGATCCATCAGGTGCACTGCAATCTCCGTATTCATGTATATGAAAACCATGCTCACCCGGGGTTAAACCTTCCACATCCGCGACGACCTGAATACCATCAGTAACTTTGGTAAATGTGACAATACCGTGGACGGTGCTTCCATTGAGCGGATGAATAACCGCTATGGCTTTGGTGATCATCGTTTCAGGACTACTTTGTGATTGTTGGTTGGAACACCCGGCTGATATAGCAATCAAAAAAGTTGATAAAATAAAAATGAATTTTAAAGACTTGAACATGAAAATTATCCTTTAAAAAATTCATCAAAAAACTTCTGATGAATATTCTTCGATTGACTTGCTGGAAGAATTTTTATTTTTTATATGAAGATTTGATGAAGAAAAAATGAAATCTTCTTTCATGAGAAAATTTTTAAAATTTTTTCCAATCCTCATCTAAATATGTGTCATACGAGAAGCTCGTAAAGAGTTTTTAAATAAACCTCGCTTCATATAATCTTCATCTTAAAGTTGAATAATCATGAAGAAAATTTTTTAATAAAAAGGGATTAACCTTGATATTTAATCAGATAAAGAAATCAAGAAATTAGCTGTAACAGTTAGATTTCAAAAGGAAGGGATAATCATGAAAAATCGTAAGCCCATTTTCCTGTGTGTACTTTTGATCTTGTTTTTTTCTGTCATAAACAGTCACGCCCAGGAAACTCCCGGAGATGAGACCATAAAAGACTGGGTAGAAAATGCCTTTCAATACGATACCAGAATTCATGAACCCGATATAGATGTAACAGTGAATGAAGGAATCGTGACACTCAGCGGTACGGTAAAGGATCTGGCAGAAGAAAATTTTGCTCTCCGGGAAACAGAGAAAATAACCGGGGTGATCGGGGTCATTAATAAATTGGAAATAGTCCCAAGCGGTCGATCGGACCAGGAAATTGCTCAGGATGTCCAGCGGCGGTTCGCAAACAATCCTCTGCTAAAAGATAAAAATATTGAAGTGACCGTGACCGGGGGAAATGTCCAGTTGACCGGGCAAGTGAATTCCATTTCCGAATTGCAGGAAGCAAAGTTACTGGCCAGCGAAGTAATGGGTGTGGCCTCGGTGATTAATGCCTTGCAGATTAATTATCCCTCATCAAGATCGGATCAGGAAATTGAAGAGGATGTGAAATCCTCTTTGGAACGGGATGTTTACCTCACCGGGATGCCTGTTGATGTTTCGGTGAGTAATGGGGTGGTTACCCTTACCGGCAAGGTATCGAATCTTTTTCAAAAGGTAAGAGCCGGGAATGATGTAAACTGGATCTGGAATGTCCAGGGGCTGCAAAATAATATTAAAGTGGTCTGGTGGGAAGATCAGGGAGTACGAAAGGAATTACCGGCCCCTACAACTGATCAGATAAAGATAAATATTGAAAATGAGCTCTATCAGGATCTACGACTTAAAGATCCCTATACCATCAATGTTGATGTATCGGAAGGTAATGTGACCCTGACCGGTACTGTTGCCTCTTACCGGCAGAAACAGTTGGCCGCCAGAGATGTGTTGAATGTGGTGGGTGTGATTGGGGTAAATAATCTCCTGGAAATAGAGCAGGAAGCGCGTCCGGATGAGGCTATTCAAAAAGATGTGCAATCCAATTTGAATACCGATAATGCCCTGGCCGGGCAGGATATAGTTGCTTCTGTTGCCGAAGGAACGGTTACCTTAAACGGAAATGTTGAAACGGCTTATCAGAAACTGCATGCCGGAGATGTTGCTTCCCAGGTGGCTGGCGTTCAGGGGGTAATTAACAAACTTAACATAAATTGGATTTTGGATTACGCGGACAGCACCTTACAGCAAAGGATTAAAGACCGGCTGTTGCAGGATTCGGAAACTAACTGGGTGGCAGATATGATAAATGTTGATGTGCAGAATGGTGTGGCAGTTCTCACCGGTGAGGTCAATTTCTGGTCCCAGAGAATGGAAGCTGCCAGAATTGCCTATATGACCGAAGGCATCGAGAGGGTGGAAAACCGCATTACCATCCGGGATGTAAATTTTCCGGAACAGCAGTGGTACAATCCCCACACGGATTATTTTGATCATTTTCTTTTACCCGGTCTGTAATTTGAAATTCAGGTGAAGCTGCCCCGCAAGAAGTTTGGGGCAGCCCTTCTCCGACAAAAACCTTCTCCACTGAGAAAACCTGATCCATTTAAATTTATCTCACAATAGTCTTTATAAGAAGTGAAGGCTTCATAAAACCTTCATATTGGGGCCTTAAAATTATTCAAAAAGTACATTCAATATCGACAAAGAAAACCTAATGGAGAATAAGAATGGATTCGGCCAAAAGTGATACAGAAGTCGATCGGGTAAAAATAAACCAGATTCTTGACAGCTTTAAATCGGGTATGTCCGGACTTTCCAGCCAGGAAGCGGAGCAAAGGCAAAAGGAACATGGTTTTAATGAAATTTCGGAAAAAAAGAAAAATCCCATACTTAAATTTCTGGCTTACTTTTGGGGCCCAATCCCTATCATGATAGAGGTTGCTGCAATCCTCTCCCTGTTCGTCCACCACTTTACCGATTTTATCATTATCATGGTCCTGCTGTTAATGAATACTTTAGTTGGTTTCTGGCACGACCGGAAAGCGGATAATGCCATAGAACTGTTGAAGGAAAAACTTGCCCCATCCGCCCGGGTGTTGCGGGATAAAAAGTGGAAAGTGCTACCAGCCCGGGAACTGGTTGTGGGCGATATTATCCGACTGCGGTTGGGGGATGTTGTTCCGGCGGACGTTAAATTAATCGAGGGCGATTATCTGGAATGTGACGAATCTGCGCTCACCGGGGAATCCATGCCGGTGGAAAAACATTCTGGGGATGAAGCTTATTCCGGGTCGGTGATTGCCAGAGGCGAGATGACTGCGGTGGTCTCCAAAATCGGAATGGATACCTATTTTGGAAAAACTGCCAAATTGGTGGAAAGCGCCAGAACCAAAAGTCATTTCGAACGGGCCGTAATCCGGATTGGAAATTTTCTGATCATTTTGGCCGTATTTTTGGTCTTCATTATTATGATCGTTGCCTTATTCCGGCAGGATAATCTTATGGAAGCGCTACGCTTTGCCATGGTTTTAACCGTAGCTTCCATACCGGTTGCCCTTCCGGCCATACTGACCGTAACCATGGCTATCGGGGCTATTAATCTTTCCAAGAAAAAGGCCATTGTCAGTAAGCTGGCTGCCATTGAGGAACTGGCTGGGGTGGATGTACTCTGTTCGGATAAGACGGGTACGCTTACCCAAAATAAATTGACCATTGCTGAAGCCGTTCCTGCGGGTGATTTTACCAAGACGGATGTTTTACTTTACGCAGCCCTCGCCTCCCGAAAAGAGGATAATGATACCATTGATAATGCCATTTTGCAGGCTACAGATAAAGATAAGAGTGTGGCGGATAAGATTTCGGCTTTTAATCAGGAAAAATTTCACCCTTTTGATCCGGTGATAAAACGGACCGAAGCGCAATTGGTTGATCCTGAAAGTAAACAACTTAACGTGAGTAAAGGGGCTCCTCAGGTTATTTTTGAATTATGCAAGAAGAACCTGAGTAATGGTGACCTGCATTTGCAGGATAAAGTAGATGATTATGCCAAGATGGGTTACCGGATGATTGCCGTGGCAAAGAACGGTGGACCGGAAAGCTGGCAATTAATCGGATTGATACCCCTGTTTGATCCACCCCGAGAGGATTCTGCCCAGACGATTAAAGATGCCATTGCCATGGGTGTAGACATTAAAATGGTTACCGGGGATAATGCTGCCATTGCCAAACAGATTGCCAGCAAACTGGGATTAAAACCACATATTCTTCAGGCAGCAGAATTAAAAAATAAACCAACCCATGAACTCGAGGAACTGGTCGCCAAGGCAGACGGATTTGCCGAGGTCTTTCCTGAGCACAAATTTTCTATCGTTCAAATATTGCAGAAGTTAAAACATATTGTTGGTATGACCGGAGATGGGGTGAATGATGCACCGGCACTCAAAAAAGCGGATTGCGGGATTGCGGTGGCCGGGGCAACCGATGCCGCCAAATCGGCTGCTTCCATTGTGCTTACCTCCCCCGGACTCTCGGTTATTATAGATGCGATCAAGGAAAGCCGGAAAATATTTCAAAGAATGAACAGTTACTCCATTTATCGAATTGCTGAAACGGTAAGAGTGCTTTTCTTTATTACCGCTTCTATTTTAGCATTTAATTTTTATCCGGTCACTGCGGTGATGATTGTCCTTTTGGCCTTGCTGAATGATGCGCCGATTATGGCCATTGCCGGGGATAATGTGCGTTACTCCCGCCAGCCGGAGAAATGGAATATGAAAATCGTTCTGGGGTTGGGTACCCTATTAGGGACAATAGGAGTTATATCGTCATTCTTCATTTTCTATATCGGGAAAAATGTTCTGCACTTAAACCGGGATGTACTGCAGGCGTTTATCTTCCTGAAACTGGCCGTAGCCGGACATCTGACTATTTTTATCGCCAGGACCCGCAAATTTTTCTGGTCTATTAAACCTTCAAAGGGGTTGCTCTGGTCAGCAATTCTTACTAAAATATTGGCGACCTTCTTTGCGGTATATGGCTGGTTCATTTCACCAATTGGCTGGAAATTGGCTGGAATTGTCTGGGGATATGCGCTGGCTGCTTTTTTTGTGACGGATGTGGTTAAACGGTACTTTTATAAGTTCTTTATTGAATCAAAAGATAGTGTATAAATCGCAGAAATTATTCCCTGAACTGGATTGATAAATGTAATTTGGAGTGAAAATGGATAAAAACCCTCACCATGATAAATCCCAAAAAGGTACTGAAAATCAGAAGATCATTAAGGAATTAATTAAGAATTTAGGTAATTCGGATGGCGTTATCCGGGAAAGAGCCCGGAGGAAATTGGTCAGCATCGGACCGTCGGCCATAGATTATCTGGCAGAACTGGTCTATACCAAAAATGAAATGTTGAGATGGGAGGCGGTAAAAACCCTGTCCGAAATTGTAAATCCGGTGGCAATTCCTCTTTTGATTGACGCTCTGGAAGATGATAAAAGCAGCATTCGCTGGCTGGCGGCGGAGGGCTTAATTATGCTTGGCAGGGAGTCAGTAAAACCACTTCTGGAGGCTTTGGTTAACCGAACCGATTCGGTTTTTATCCGGGAAGGAGCTCATCACTTCTTCCATGATTTGCGAAATTTTCTGCCCGAGCTGGACCTTAATGAGCTTCTGCGTATTCTTAAAAGCAGTACGGCTGAGCATCAGCTCCAGCTGGCTGCTGGTGACTTACTTGCCAGTCTAAAAGCACAGAAAAATTTTCAAACAGACAAGAAT
>CAZTXJ010000007.1:34672-41546 GCA_964617285.1 uncultured Calditrichaceae bacterium
GGTAAAGGAGAACGAACATGCAAGTCCCGTTGTGGAAATGGAATTTCAACCTTATTTTCTCTAAACTTCCTGACAATGGCGCAATTAATGTCCGAGCGGGTTGCATAGTAACGATAGGGATTATTCAGCCAGACCAAGAGTCTCATATTCCAGGATGAATCCCCAAAGCTGGTGAAATAAACTTCCGGTTGTGGTTCGGTAAGTACGTCACTGTTTTCCCGGGCCACCTCTTTTAAACACCGAATAACCGTATCCAGATCTGAATTATAGGAGACGCCAACTTCCACGTCCAAGCGTACCGTGGGATCTCCATGCGACCAGTTAATAACCTGAGAAGAAATAAAATCCGAATTGGGGACAATTATGGTAATATTCTTCAGGGACCGGATGGTGGTGGATCGCATATTGATCGCGGTGACATCTCCTTCGGTATCGCCCACTGTAACCCGGTCGCCTATTTTTATTGGTCTTTCGAAAAGGAGAATTAAACCCGAGACAAAATTGGAAGCAATATTCTGCAGGCCAAAACCAATACCTACCGAGAGCAGACCGAAAATAAAGGCCAACCCGGTTAAATCCAGTCCGATGAACTGAAAAGATACAATTGCCCCGGTAATCATGATCAGGTAATGAGTTACCCGGTTTAAATTGTATTTAGTACCCTGGTCAATTTGGAACCGGTTCAGAATTCTGTTTAATAACGCGGTTCTTAATATCTTTGAAAACAAAAAGAACAGCAGGACAACGACAATGAACATCAATATTGAAGAAGGCGTAATCCAGGTCTTGTTCAGCTCGAAAAGATGATAATGCAGTATTTCGTTTATCAATTTGGTGATGCTGCTAAAATCCATCGGATGGTCTCAAGTTATCTTGTGTATTATAAGGAAATTTTTTCTGCCTGTTTTTCCTTTTTAGCAATTTTATCTTCAAAATCTTCCAGTTTGGTAAAGTCTTCGTTGAATGCGGATTGAACGTTTCGGAATTTGTCTTCTTTCTTCATCTCCCATAATCTCTTACCCATGCTGGCATAGAGCTTTTCGCGATCGGTCTTCAAATTTCTGATCTCGATTTTCAGTTTGGTTAATTCCGCCGCATCTGAGGAAAAATCCTTGACCCGATCAAATACTTCTTTCAGCGCCATAACCCCTTTATCCGCTGCCTCACTGAGCTTATCGCCCATTTTCCGCAATTTTTCTTCGGTGGTTTCAAATTCTTTTTCCTTGGGTTCTTCTTTCTGGGTTGGCTCCTGATCCTTAACTTCTACCGGTTCCGGTTTTTTTGTGGCTTTCGGCTCACTGGTCCTTTTAGGTGCCGCTTTGGGTTTACTGGTTTTCTTAGCGGTTGTTTTGGTTTTCTTCTTGCTTGTTTTTGCTTTTTCCATGGCTTGCTCCTTTATGTTTATAAAAATTCTTTTATTTATTTTATCTTCGAGAGATCAGGAAGATCACATAACCAAAATACAGTATTAAAAAAAGTAATGCCTCCCACCGGTCCAGTCGGCGTTTTTGACCGGTAAACATGGTTAAAAATAAAAGTAAAGATGCCACAATCAAAATAATTAAATCGGAATTTAGAATATTGGGGTAGGGCAATGGCCTGATGATTGCGCTGATTCCCAGAATAAGGAATATATTGAATATATTTGAACCAACTACATTGCCGATGGCGATATCGGACTTGTGTTTCTTTGCTGCCACCGCCGAAGTAAAAAGTTCCGGAAGCGAGGTGCCGATGGATACAATGGTTAAACCAATTAATTTTTCGCTGATATTCAGACTGTGAGCAATATCTACTGCACTGCTCACCACAAAGCGTCCTCCGAAAAATAGGGCAATTAATCCAACCGCGATATAAATAGCAATTCTTCGGTTGGTATAACTTTTAATATCCGGTTTGTCTTTTGTTTCAATCTTGCTTAAGCCAAAGGAATAGGTGAGAAAGATAATAAAGAAGAGTAATAAAATGATGCCGTCACCCCGGGAAAGAAATGAAGGTTCACCATTCAGGATCAGATCATTACATAAAATAAGCAACACGACTGCGGCCATCAGGGAAAATGGGATTTCTTTCCAGACGGTGTTTTTTTCGGTTCTCAATGGATAAATGAGTCCGGAGATTCCCAGGATCAACAGAATATTTACCAGATTACTGCCAATAACATTTCCGAAGGCAATATCGGTATTACCCTGGTAACTGGCGATAATGTTGACGATCAGTTCCGGTGTGGATGTTCCGAAGGCAACGATGGTGAGTCCGATCAGCAGTTCTGAGACATTTAACTTTGAAGCCAGGGAGGACGAACCATCCACCAGGTAATCCGCTCCTTTGATCAGCAGGAAAAAGCCAATGATGAGGAAGATGAAAGAGAAAACCATAATTTTTATTCTTAATCTATATTTATTCCTTGATCAGTAATTTAAACACTTTTAGGATTCATTGTTAATGAATTTACCTGGTTTGATTTTAAATAAAGGAGTCCGGTGCGAAATTTAACCTAGTTTACTTGTTGGTAATGAAGAATTCTATTTTCGCTTTTCCGGCGAATTTGAACTATCCGCTGGTAAAAAGAGGTCGTCTGGTGGTTTTAATACTGGATTTTGGGAATCTTCCTCCATTTGTTTTTCGGAAGAGATAGGAGATTGTACCCCAACGCCATATTGATAAACCAATTTGCCTCCCTGGTAAGATCCGTAAATCAGAACCAGAATGCCGATTAAACTAACAGCAAAGTAAATCAGCTTATTTTGGTGAGGGAATTTGCCCCGGTGTGTAATTCGCCAGAAAAGGCAGCCAAGAATTATTGCTGAGATAATAAAAGCAACGGTTTTATGGGTTTCTAAAGTCCTTGCTGCTTCGCCCTGTAATTGGAGTTGGTTTGAATCAATCAGTCCGGTGAGGATAGAAAAAAGACTGGCAACACCGGCAAAAATAAGATTATACCACCCCGCCTGATGCCATTTCTCATTTCTGGTTATCATGCCAATCAGGTCAAACAAGATACTTATGGTAAATAGGGCAATGGTAAAATGGACGGTAACCGGGTGAATGGGAAGTTGTATCATATTTAAAATTAGGAAGGGAGCGGAGTAAAATGCCACTGTTTTGTTTTTCTCAAATATTTTGTTTATCAATCAAAGGTCCGGATTTTAACAAAAGTGAGCCACAACGCCAATCATCAAGCTGCTTGTGCTTTCTGATTACATTTCCTATTTTTGAACAAATACAGGGAGACAAGAAATGGAAAAGATGAAGTCTATTGTTCTGCAAAAAACCGGCGACCTGGCTCACTTGAAAATTGAAAAAATGGATATTCCAATTCCCAAATCGGGAGAGGCTCTGATTCGAATTAGAGCCTCTGCATTAAATCACCGCGATCTATGGATTGTCAGAGGATTGTATGCAAAAATAAAATTGCCGGTTATCCTTGGTTCGGATGGTGCCGGGGTTGTTGAGAAAGTTGGGTCCGAAGCGGATAAAAGTTGGATTAGGAGGTCCGTGCTCATCAACCCGACACTTAACTGGGGAGACAACCCTTCCGCACAATCTCCGGATTTTGGGATATTAGGGATGCCGGAGAATGGTACATTGGCGGATTATATTGTGGTTCCGGTTTCCAATTTAACCGAGAAGCCAGAGTACTTGTCATTTGAGGAAGCGGCTGCCATTCCCCTGGGCGGGATAACCGGGTATCGCGCTCTCTTCCGGCAGGGCGGTTTAAAAAAAGGTGAACAGTTATTACTAACCGGCATCGGCGGTGGAGTTGCCAGTCTGATGCTAAAAATGGCCCTGGCAGCAAAAGCAAAAGTATTTGTGACTTCCGGTGACGATGAAAAAATCGAAAAGGCAAAAAAACATGGAGCAACTGATGGCATAAATTATCGCAAAGAGAACTGGATCAAGGAAGCGATGGAAACTTTTGGCCAAAATAGTATTGATCTGATTGTCGACAGTGCCGGTGGTCCCGGTTTTAAAGACCTGATCGAGCTGGTAAGGCCCGGTGGCCGGATTGTGGTTTTCGGGGCTACCGCAGGAAATGTCCCCGAATTGAATCTCCGGCGGGTATTCTGGAAACAGATTCGTATCCAGGGAACGACCATGGGACACCCGGATGATTTCAAAAATATGATCGGTTTTTTTGATAGCAATAAAATTGAACCAATAATTGATCACATCTATCCCTTTGCAGAATTCCGAACTGCCTTTCAGAAAATGGCAGATGGCAAACAGTTTGGTAAAATTGTGCTAAGAAACGAGGGATAAAGGTTTGGGGTTTTTGCGAAATACGGTTTAAGCAGGTATGCCTATTTTTTGAGATTTAGCGTCTTCAGCAAATTATCTTTAACATGCTCTGGCATGGGTTCGGATTTATGGGTGTCCCGGAAAATAGAAACGGTCATCTTCACCGTATCCAGGTAGAACTGGCACTCCGGACACTCGTTAACATGATGCATCAATTCTTTGCACATCGGGTGGTCCAGATCCTGACCTAAATAATTACAAAGTTCATCTATTAATTTTTTGCTATGTTTTTCCATCTTTTTCAGTTTTCTTTTACAAATTCGCTCATGTATTGTGCCAGCTGTTCCCGCAGGTAAAGCCGGGCCCGCTTTAATCGAATTTTTACATTCGATTCGGTAATATCCAGTATTTTGCTGGTCTCTTTAATCGACATATTTTCCAAATCTCTTAATATGAATACCGACCGGTATATTTCCGGCAATTGATCTACTGCATCATCCAGTCGTTTTCGAAATTCATCATTTAACATATCCTGCAACGGAATATCCTGCCACTCATGTATTTGAACCTGGTCAGGATTGTCAAACTGCGACTCCATATCCTGGTCCGTGTAGACCGTCCTTTTGTCCTTTCTTAACTTCATGAACGCAAAATTCGTGGCAATCCGATACAACCAGGTGAAAAAATTGGAGCGTCCGTCAAATGAATCAATTTTTTCGTACACCGCTAAAAAGGTTTCCTGCAAAACATCTGCGGCGTCATCCGGATTTTTTAAAATTCTTAACCCTAAGTTATAAACCCGTTCACTAAAGAATTCAACAAGTTGAGTAAAGGCAACCTGATCTCCCTTTTTGGCTTCTGAAACAAGTTTATTTACCTGGCTGTTGTCCATTACCGGTTTCAATAGTTTAGATTAATCGCTCTGTTTAAAGTTACAATTGTAAAAAAGTTTAACCACAATCATCTCTCTGCCCGATGAATTAAGAGTTTTAAATATAATCATTTTTATTTACAGATTATAGCCACATTGAAAAAACCATTCCCCTGAATTTTGGTCAGAGTAATAGACGGCAAAGCAATTTGTTTAATTTCAACTTTGTTGAAAAGATGTTTTTTGTCACTTCAAAAGAGACAAAATGAGTTTAATTTATCTTGCATTATGCAGAATGTCTGTTAATTTTGTGCCGTTTTAAGGTTTATTTATACAAATTGAACCAATATATAATCACGCTATTAATTAAGGAGCTTAAATGGATAAGAATGGTGTATTAAAAATCTGTCAGGAAGAAAATATTAAATTTCTTCGCTTGCAGTTTACCGATATTTTTGGAGTAAATAAAAATGTGGAAGTCCCGGAATCCCAATTTGCCAAGGCCCTGGATGGAGAGATACTTTTTGACGGCTCTTCCATCGAAGGTTTTGCCCGGATTGAAGAGTCGGATATGCTTTTGAGACCGGATCTGGAGACATTCCGGATTTTTCCCTGGAATAATAATGAAGGAAAAATTGCCCGGGTTATTTGCGATATCATGAATCCGGATGGAAGTCCGTTTGAGGGGTGTCCCCGGCAAACCCTGAAAAAAGTTTGTGACAAAGCCGAAAAAATGGGTTTTGTGATGCAGGCCGGTCCGGAGGCTGAATTTTTTCTTTTCCTGAATGATGAACGCGGAAGGCCAACCCGCAGTACTCACGATTCCGCCGGTTATTTTGATCTTGCACCGCTGGATTTAGGAGAAAATGCTAGAAGGGAAATCGTCAATGTTTTAAATACGCTGGGATTTGAAGTGGAAGCCGCACATCATGAGGTGGCCCAGGCTCAGCATGAAATTGATTTTAAACATGCCCCGGCGATTCAAACCGCCGATAATGTTGCCACATTCAAATTTGTGGTGCGCAAAATTGCCCAGAAGTTTAATCTGCACGCTACCTTTATGCCCAAACCGATCTTCGGAATCAACGGTTCCGGAATGCATGTGCATCAATCACTCTTTTCCGGTGATAAAAATATGTTTTATGATCCGCAGAGTAAGGATGGTTTATCCACTGTGGCGAAGTTCTACATCGCCGGTATCCTGAAACATGCCCGGGCATTTGTGGCGGTAACCAATCCTTTGATAAATTCTTTTAAACGGTTGGTCCCCGGTTACGAAGCACCGGTGAATATTGCCTGGTCTGAGCGAAACAGAAGCCCGCTGGTCAGGGTTCCGGCCAAAAGGGGATTGAGTACCCGGATCGAAGTTCGGGTACCGGACCCCGCCTCAAATCCCTATCTTGCTCTCACGGTAATGCTGGCCGCCGGTTTGGATGGTATTGAGAATAATCTGACTCCCCCGCCTTCGGTAAACAAAAATATTTTTACCATGAGCCAGCGGGAAAAACGCCGACTGAGAATAGAAGAATTACCAGCCAATTTATTGGAAGCGGTGCAAAATTTGGAAAAAAACAAAGTGATGCGGGAAGCGCTTGGCGAGCATATTTTTAATCATTTTGTAGCTGCGAAAAAAATGGAATGGTCCACCTATATCTCCCAGGTGCATCAATGGGAGCTGGACCGATATTTATCCTATTATTAAGCGGTAAACTTAATTGGAGGTAGTGCACTCTGCCTCCGGTTTATTTTCCTTCACCCACC
>CAZTXJ010000008.1:0-22527 GCA_964617285.1 uncultured Calditrichaceae bacterium
TCTTCCAGCATTTGTGAGACGTGCCAGATGTGGTAGATTTCAACCGGGACTTCAGCATCGGCGGTGAGGCGGTACATCTCGATCTGATGCCGGTTTAAAATGTCTATCAGTTCCTGCTGATCCGCCGGAATGATATAGGCCACCGGCTTGCGGACGCTTCGGCGCACCTGAACATCCGGTTCGAAATGTTCCAGATCCCGGTACTCCCGTTTCCACTCATTCAGATTAAATACGGGGAAGTGAACCGTTTTGCGGGTGGAATCCGGGAAATATTCCATCTGCAGGAGCGGCCGGTTTGTATCCGATTCATCCAAAATTTTCCGACGACTTTCCCGGACAATTTTCAGGATCTCCTGACGATTCCCGGAAACCGTATTCAGGAAAGCCAGCATGCCAGCCAGTTGTCCTTCGGTTCTTCGCTGAATGTTGTTCACCATTCCACTATACTTTTTCCCTTCCAGAATAAAAGACAGGGTGTTATAGATGCCCAGGCTTTGCCGCCCATCATTAATGGCAGTGGTGCTGTATCGCAGGCGGGAGTTTTCAAAGGGAGATCCCACCAGATATTCATGAAAGGTAAATCCGGCATCCTCCACTTTTTGACCGATTCCGGGAATCATTACTTTTTTGGCAAAATCGCGGATATCCCCGGAGATGTTCAGATTGGTCACCGTTCCCAGTTGTTCATCCGCATCCTTCACAAATCCTTTGGCTACCCAGCTTTTGCTGATGGCATCATACTCGTGCACATCCAGAGTGACTTCCGGAAAATAGTGCAAGAATGTTTGGTGAACAGCCACCACCTCCGGTTCGCTTAATATGGCATGATTGCGGTTTAAATCCCGCTCATTGGCATTTCGTCGCTCGCTGGCTTCGGAGCCATCCGGATTAACCTGGGGAATCAGGATCAGATCGATATGTTTCAAAACCTCCTTTTGATCCTGCAGGAGTTCCCTGGCCAGAACCAGGGCAGCCTCTTTTCCGGAAGGTTCATTCCCATGCTGCTGACAGAAAATAAAAACTACCGGTTTTTCCTCCCGGTTCGAGCCAAAGGTTTTATCCAGGGTAAAAAATAAGGCAGGGATCTCCCGGCCCTGAACCGATTTTCCGATCACTTCCATATGCATCACCGGACTGGTTTTATCCAGCTCCTGTAGATAAGACATCAAACTGGAATGACTGGAGAGCTCTTTATAGCCAGCCTTTTCCAGCGGCGTCAGGACGTCATTGGGACCGGCATGGACAAAGTTCGTCAAGCTGCAAATCAGGATTGCAATAAAAATAATAAAACGTGACATGAGACTTCCTTTTAAATTTGAAGGTGAATTGATAAATGAGATCAGATCAAAATTAACTTTACCTATGCAACACAGCCCGCTGCTATTTCATTGGCAGGATAAAAGTATCCCCATCTTTGAGAATATCCAGAGACAATCCCTTTCCGGTCAAAAGATCGGACTGGCCTTTGTCCTGGCTCAGCGGCGGGTGAATGATAAGGACCACACTATTTCCCAGCACCTGGCACAGGCCGTTCGGTTGCACCCACACCGCGGTGCTCTCGTCAATTCCCACCCCGGTGATATGATTTTGAATGACTACCGCCAGCAGCCGGTTCAGCCGTTGCCTTCGGAAAAAATGCTGATCAACCACTGCACTTTTTAAAAAACTGAATCCCTCGGTGGTATCCACGCTGTCCCTTTTTAAAACCTGCCAATCCCCATCCCCTGTAATCATAATTTCACTCATTATCGCTGCCCCGGCACTGGTTCCGCCGATCACTGCCCCCTGCCGGTATTTTTTATGAAAGAGATCCATACTGCGGGTATTCAGAAAAATTTTGGTCAGGCGACTCTGATCACCTCCGCCGAAAAAAATGGCATTATACTGATTCAGTTGTTCGATTACCGAATCAGCATTTGCCTGAACCGAATCCATAATGTAAAATGCGGTGGCCTTTTCCGCTCCCAGATCCTGAAATTCCTTTTTATATCGTTCTCCGGCCTCCTGATAATATTCACTGGCCATGGGAATGATGGCAATTTTTGCCTGGTTACCTCCGGCCAGATCGACAAACTTCTGCATAACCGAGGCCGGCCTTTTACCGCCTCCGATAATCAAAAGTTGTCCTTTGGTTTGCGTCGCCTGCTCTCTGGCACAAGATAAAAACAGAATGAATAAAGCAGCGGTTAAAAAAAAGGTGGATTTTTTCATAAAATTATTTTCCCTGTTAGTAGTAATATCTCGGATCGTTAACATGTTTGTCAATTTTCTGGAGACCTTCCAGCACCCGGTTTTCTTCGGTAAGGGCAATTTCGGTTACCAGGGCATTGATCATCACCGATATCGCTCCCAAAGAATTTGTAAACAGAATATTGTCCGTCTTGGCGATAAGCACATGTAACGAATGTTCAACTATCGGTGCGGTTTTTTTGTCGGTAAAACTGACTACCGGAATCTTCAGTCTTTTTGCCAGCTGGGCTGCTTCCACGGTCTGCCGGCTGTAGGGTGGAAAACTAAAAGCGATCAGTAAATCCTTGGGGGACATCAGAACAATCTGCTCGGCAAAGGTGAGGGAGTCCGCACTCATGGCAAAGGATTTTTTCAGGTACAGCTTCAGCTGGTAAGACATAATTTCCGCCAGGTACTTGGAAATCCCGAATCCCATACAGTAGATATTATCCGCTTCATGCAGATGGGTTACAATATGTTTGAATTCTTCCAGCGTGTTCTGGGCAAGTGAATGGTTGATATTCTGCACCACCTGATGCGCCACCTTGTTCAGGCTGTCCTGATACTCATCCTTTTTGGAAATGGTAGCCTTGTATTTATCTACCAGCGACAGTTTTTCCTTGAGCAGTTCCATTAAGTAGTTGCGAAATTCAAGATAGCCCTGGAATCCCAAAACCCGGGAAAACCGAACCACGGTAGCACTGCTCACCCCGGACTTTTCTGCCAGATCGTTTACCGAAAGCAAAGGGATAGTCTGTAAATTCTCCAGGATATAGTTTGCCAGCAGTCTCTGATTTTTGGAGTAATTTGGTAATTTCCCGATAATTGTTTTCTGAATATCTTGCATGATGGTAGCCTTTTTATCAGAATCTATAAAACCAGATGAAACATTTCAATCCTATTATGAAAAAATATTTTCATTTGCATATCATTAAATTATCAATAGCCGGTCCATTGAAAAACCACCGGCGGTATTAACAGCAGCAATGAAATGATGATAAAGGCAATTTCCAGGGGAAGCAGCCACCTGAACCATTTTTCGAAAGGGACCTTGGCCATAGCCAGGGTACCCACGGTCACCCCGGAGGTTGGAATAATCATATTGGTAAATCCGTCACCGAACTGATAAGCCAGTACCGCGGTCTGTCGGGTAATTCCGCTCAAATCCGCCAGAGGGGCAAATAAAGGCATAGTCAATGCGGCTTTGGTAGTACCTGAGGGAATAAAGAAATTTAAAAACATCTGCACCACATACATCATGTAACTGGAAAGAAGAGGCGCAGATTCACCGGTCAATTTGGCCATGCTGTATAAAATGGTATCCATAATGTTGCCATCTTCCAGAATAACGATAATACCGGCGGCAAATCCAACAATAAGGGCGGCACTGGCGATGTCTTTGGCACCCTCGATGAAACCATCCGCCACTTCGTTTACATTTAATCCACCCAGCAAACCACCGACAATCCCCATAGCCAGAAAGAGGGCGGCCAGCTCCACGATATACCAGTGGAGCTGAATGACCCCATAGAAAAGAAAAATGATACCAAGTGTAAGCACCAGCAAAACTCCGGCATGTTTTTTGGTAAAATCCCCAATCTCCTGATTTTCGTTTTCCAGCTTTTGTCTTTTTTTCTGATCGAGCTCGTAGGTGATACTCTTGTGTGGGTGCTTCTTAATTTTTTCAGCGTACCGGATAACCCAGACAATTGAAAAAACCGTGACCCCAATCCAGATGATCACCCGGTATTCCCACCCGGAAACCGGCGGGATTTCGGCAAACTTCTGAGCAATCTGCACGGTAAAGGGATTAAAGAAGGCGCCGGCAAAACCGATGCCCGCCGCCAGAAATGAAAAACATAAACCGGTAATGGAATCGTATCCCAGGGCCAGGGCCAGCGGGACAAAAATAAGAACAAAGGGCATGGCTTCCTCACACATGCCAAAAAAGGCGCCGAAAAAGGAAAACAGGATCATGACGATGACAATGATCCATTTTTCATGACCTTTCATCTTCCGGACAATTACCCCGATAGCGGCATTGATGGCACCGGTTTTTTGAAAAATGTAAAATGACCCCCCAACCAGAAAAATAAATCCAATAATATCCGCCATGCGAATGATTCCCTTCAACGGGGCTTCGAAAATGGCAAAGAATTGCGGATAACTATCCTGATATTGAAATGAATCGCGCTGAAGCACTTCCCGCTGTCCTCCGTCGGTTTCGATGGTCTGTCTTTCGAAATGTCCTCCCGGTACAAACCAGGTGGCCACCGCCGCCATGATAATGATGATGTAAACAATCACAAAAGTATTGGGAATTTTAAACTTTCGCTTCATCTGCGACTCCGTTTTTGATAGTCGTATTTTATTTGTAATAATTTACTGAGAATACTACTGCAGAAAAGTGGAACATGAAATTTCAGGTAAGCTATCCAGTCGACGTTAAGCCTTTTTGTGTGACTAACTGTTAAATTATCCGGCCACCAGATGCCGGATCAGCCGGCCAATCGAAACCATATCGGATATTTTGATATATTCATCAACGGAATGTGGATTCTTCGCCCCGATTCCCAGATCGATGGCTGTTATCCCTCGGTTATTCAGCACATTCGCATCAGAACCACCGTAATATTTAATAGGGTTGGGCGTGAGCCCCACTGCTTTTAAAGAGCTACTCAATCTTTTTATGGGCGCTGATTTCTGATCCAGAATGAATCCCGGGAAAGCTTCCTTTCTATTGATGAAACATTTGCCGGAATATTTCTGACGCACATCCTCCAGATGTTTTTCGAAAGAGGCATAATAATTATCAATATTCTCCCGGTAGAAAGAGCGGATCTCACCGGTTAGATTGACGTATGGCGGCACCACATTGTTCGCCTCACCCCCCTGGATTTTCCCAAAATTTATAGTAGTATTTTCATCAACCTTGCCCAATTGAACACAGTGAATTAAATCTGCTGCCATCTTGATGGCATTTATTCCCTGCTCAGGATTTACCGCAGCATGGCTGCCCTTCCCCTCAAAGTCGATATGAAAATCGATGGCGCCGGGCGCGGCATAGACAAAATAACCCGGATCGGCAGAAGAATCCAGGATATAGGCAACTCTCGATTTCACTATGCCCAGGTCTAAATTGGTGGAACCGTACAAACCGGTTTCTTCCCCTACCGTAAAAATTATCTCAAATGGATGATGTTTAATTTTTTCCTGATAAAGGTGCTCAACCAGAGAAAGGATTAAGGCGATTCCGGCCCGGTTGTCTGCGCCGAGAATTGTTCGGCCGTCAGTGGTAATACGGTTATTGTTAATCTGCGGACGGATTCCGGTGGTCGGTTTCACCGTGTCCATGTGAGATATCAGGGCAAAATCCGGTCCGGTGTTTTGATGATTACCAATGGTGGCGATAATATTGCCGGTGTTCCCACCGATCAATTCACCTGTTTTATCCTCACAGGTTCTGATATCCAACTTCTCTAAAAAGGTCCTGATATAATCGGCAACCGGTTTTTCCTGTTTGGCAGTCGCACTAATATTAATCAGATCAATAAATATTTCAACCAGACGTTTGGGGGAGATTTCCATTTCATCTCGCAATAAATTTTACTCTTGTGATAGTATATGAAAAAAATATTTCATTTTCAATAAAAAAATTTATACCTTTATATTGTCATCGAGAACAGACTAATAAACATTAAATATTTTCGGAAAGTTACCATGAACAAGAACACGCTTTCTTCTTTTTCATTGTTCAATCGTAACCATTCAGTTTGATTTAATGATAGATTAATGAGTAATCGGAGGACACTCCCTTTTATGACAAACAAAAAAAATCCAAAAGAGCCGGGATTTATCCTTTCCTTATTACCCCTGGTTACAATTGTACTACTGTTGATCGTGGGATATGGCATTTTTCGTATCGGGGCAGAAGTACTGCTGGTGATTGCAGCATTTATTACCGGTCTTATCGCCTATATCTCCGGTTTCTCCTGGAATGAAATGCAGAACGGCATTATCGAAAGTATCAGCAAAGCACTACCGGCCATGCTAATCGTCATCACAGTCGGGATACTGATCGGTTCCTGGATCGTCTCAGGCACCATACCCATGCTTATCTATTATGGTTTAAAACTTATTTCCCCCAAATTATTTCTGTTTAGTGCCTGTTTGGTTTGCAGCATTATATCTATTTTTACCGGAACCAGCTGGGGAACAGTAGGAACAATCGGCGTTGCCTTTATCGGGGTTGCCCAGGGATTAAACATTCCCCTTCCTCAGGCGGCTGGAGCAATTATTGCCGGGGCTTATTTCGGTGATAAACTCTCGCCTTTCTCAGACACCACGAACCTGGCTCCGATTGCCGCGGGCAGCAACCTGTTCGATCATATCCGCCATATGCTCTGGACGACCCTGCCGGCCTGGATCATTGGTTTAGTGATCTACCTATTTCTGGGTTTATTCTCCGGGGGAAGTTCGCAAATTGCAATCCCCACGGATTTATTAACCGGTCTGCATACTCACTTTGCTTTTAATATCTTCCTGCTACTACCGCCTGTTATCGTGCTCTATTTTGCTGTTAGAAAGCTCCCCACCATCCCGGGTATGTTGATATCTTCGTTTGTCGCTGTAATACTTGGTGTGCTATTTCAGCAAATTGATATCCCCACCGCGCTCACCGCACTTACCACCGGCTATAAATCACAGACCGGTCTGGAAGTTCTGGATAGACTGCTCACCCGAGGTGGTATGATGAGTATGATGGGCGTTACCCTGATTGCCTTTTGTGCCTTCGGATTTGCCGGTATCATGCAGGCCACCGGCATGTTGAACGTCATCCTCAACCGGTTTGTCAGATTTACCAGAACAACCGGGGCAATTATTGCCAGCACAGTAACCAGCTGTATTTCGGTAGCCATTATGACTGGCAGTTCCTTTCTGTCGATCATCATCCCGGGCGAACTTTTTTCTCCTTTATATAAGGAAAGAAAACTTGCCGCAAAAAATCTTTCCCGCACTACCGAAGATTCAGGCACAGTAATTGTGCCACTGGTCCCCTGGAGTATGGCTGCCGTTTTTATGAGCGGTACCCTGGGTGTTGCTACACTGGAATATCTGCCCTGGACATTCATGAATTATCTGGGATTCGTTTTCGCGCTGATTTACGGATTCACCGGTCTGGGCATTGCTCCAAAAATTCGGGACGATGAGACCCAACCGGGAAGCTAACTTAAAAAGTCTGGAACAGAGATCAGTTATCCTATCAGGTTCGGCTTTGGGATAGAATTTTAAAAACAAAAAAAATGCGATATTTTAATAAAAGCCTTGACAAAAATTCATCTGCACTTTAAATTTGAAAAAAATATTACACATTATAATAATCATGCAAAGATTGTTACAAGAAATCCGGAGCATCTCCCCTAACACCTCTCATATGCTCACATCAATACTCAACCGGCTTTTCTGGCTCAATTCTGTAAACACTGATCCAAATAACACTGCAGATAAGTATAAATAAGTCTATACAAATAATTGTGCATGAAAAGTTCTTTGAATAAGATTAAATAACACTGTCGATCAGGAGGATTTTAATGAAGTTTTATTCAGGTATTATCTTACTTCTTCTGGTTTGTTTCCTGTCGCTTGGCAGGGCAGCAAATTATGGAAAGATAACCGGAAAGGTGGTGGATCAGCAAACCGGGGATCCACTTATAGGCGCCAATGTGGTTATTGAAGGTCAGATGATTGGCGCGGCAACAGACCCCTCGGGCACCTTTATTATCCTGCAGGTACCACCCGGAGTTTATACCCTCAAAACCCAATACATCGGGTATGCCGCCGCGGTTCAGGAAAATGTGGAAGTAAATGCAAACCGGATCACCTACGCTAATTTTAAACTGACCAGCTCGGTCTTCGAGGGAGAAGAAATTGTCGTCACAGCAGAACGATCTCTGGTCCAGAAGGACAATGTTGCCACATTAAGAAGTGTGAATGCTGAGGACATCGCCAACCTTCCGGCAGTTACCGTGGACGATATTTTGAGAACCCAGCCTGGCATTGTTTCCCAGGGTGGAAACTTGCACTTTCGCGGTGGCCGTGAAGGAGAAATTACCTACTACGTGGATGGCGTCCCGCTGGTAAACCCGCTTTTTTCAGATATCTCATCTCAGGAAGTTATTAACCAGAATGCTATCTCGGAAATGCAAATAATCAGTGGTACTTATAGCGCGGAATATGGCAACGCCATGAGCGGCATTATCAATATTACCACCAAAGAGGGCAGCCGTTATTTCAACAGCCAGATCGATGTTAAATCATCTTCTCTGGGATTTAACGATGCCAGCCAGGATAACAACCGGAATGTAATCCGGGCAAGCTTCAGTGGTCCCTTCTTCTCCAGCAAAACCAGCTTCTTCCTTTCCGGCACCTACGACAATCGCGATAATTATCTGCCATGGGGTTTCCGGACCCAGGGAAACGGATATTTGAAACTGACCGACACTCATATCGAAAATTTTAAGATATCACTTGGAGTTAATCTCTCCCAGGGTAATCGAAAAAGCTATACTCACCGCTGGAAATATATCCCGGATCAATACTGGACTGAACCACGGACAAATTCACAGCTGGTCAATTTTGGAATTACCCATACCCTTGCGGCCAATCTGTTTTACAACCTAAATCTGTATTACAATGCTTATCATTATGATTCCGGCGATTATAACTATCAGGATTTAAGCTCTACTTATCGATTGGATTCTAATAACGAATTTTACCTGCAAGCTTTTGTCAGCAGTTATGAAAAAGATGACCAGAAAACATTTGGATTAAAGGGCGACATTTTATGGCAGGCGAACAACTACAACGAGTTCAAGGCCGGCTTTGAATTACGGCAGCTGGAAATTGATCGTTTCTACATCAGTGGTCCGTACAATCCCTTTCCTAATATCGATGATTATTTAAGAAAACCGAGGGAAGTAGCTGCCTATATTCAGGATAAGATCAACTTCTCCAGCATTATCCTCAGTGCCGGTGTCCGGTTCGATCTCACCGATCCAAATTCCAGCTACTGGCCGAATCCCTATGATGCTTATTACAATCGTGACCAGAATTTTACCAAAGCAGATATCAACTACCAGGTTAGTCCCCGCCTGGGTATTTCCTATCCGGTTTCGGAAAAAACTGTCTTTCACTTTGGCTATGGCCATTACTTCCAGCGGCCGGAATACCAGTTTATATACAAGGGTATGTCCGATGATAATTATAAAGAAAATGTCATTATCAGCCTGAGTGACGGGAATGGCCGATACGGAAATCCGGACCTAAAACCGGAGAGGACAATCGCCTATGAATTTGGCCTGAGTCATCAGATTTCCAACAGTTATCTGGCAAATATAACCGTTTACAGCAAAAAGGTCAGAAACCTGACTGGTTCCCGAACTTTTTTTGCCGGGGATAAACCGGAATACTGGGAAACCTTTACCTTGCATATTAATGAAGACTTTGCTTCCAACAACGGTTTTGAAATCCAGTTACGGAAATTGCGCGGTAAATATCTCTATGGAGAGATTAACTATACCTACGCGGTTGCCGAAGGAAGCAGTTCCAGGCCGCTGGAACGGGTAGGAAACGAGGAGGCGAACCGCCAAACACTGAAATTCTTCCCCTTGAATTTCGATCAGCGTCATACGGTAAATGCCAATCTAAGTTTTCGTTTTCCGGAAAACAGCGGGCCCAAACTACTGAATACTCATCCGCTGGAAAAATTTCGTTTCTCCTTCCTGTTCTTGTACGGCAGCGGCTTACCTTACTCAAAATACATTAGGGGAGCAACCGAAACCTACGAACTGAACAGTAAACGGTTACCGGAAAACTGGACCCTGGACCTCAAGATTGACCGCCGGATTTTCCTGGGTAACCTCACCCTGGCACCCTATCTTGAGGTTTATAATCTGACCAATAGAAAAAATGTGGTGAGCGTCGATCCGGAGACGGGTAAGCCGGATTTCAGCTATGGACGGACCTATGAATATGCCGCCGATCCGGAAAACTGGGGACCGCCCCGTATCTGGTATTTTGGCATCGAAATTAATTATTAATAGTCACGGAGAGATAAAAAGATGAAAAATAAAAAGCTCCTGTTCTTAACAGGTATCCTTATGGTAGTAACCGTTTTCAGTACATCCGGCCTTTATGCAGGTCTGGAAGACCGGGCTTTTGCTACCCATAACATTAACCGGGTTGGATATTTTACCACCAATATCGGCCAATTTTATCCCTATGGCGGTCAGTTCGAACGTACTCTGGAGTATCCCATAAACTCCGGCCACATTTGTATGTACCGGCAATGTTTGATGATTGGCGTTCCGGTAAATGTAATAAGCGCGGCAGATGGTCGTTTTGAGGAATTCGATGCGATTGGCGGATACAATTCGGGTGAGGGAAATATCGCCATTAGTGACGATCCCACTACCTGGCCCAGTTCCGGCTGGCCGGTTCAGGACAGCACCGGCAAACCTATTATTCTCTCCCAGCAGGATAGCTATTGCGTGTATAGCGATTCCACCAACTGGCGTTACGCCAACAATGGCGAAACCGATATGCTGCTGAATATGCGGGTTCACCAGACCATCTACACCTGGGCCGTGCAGGATGTGGATAAATTTCACGTCCTGAAGTTTGAAATCGAGAATATGAGTGATAAACCGTATACCGATATGTATTTCAATTATTATTCCGATCTGGACATCGGCGGCATTAACAATGCTACCAATGAATGGGCGGATGATTGTGTGGGATTGGATCTGGACCGGGACCTGGCCTATTTTTATGATTCGGATAACTACAGCAGTGAATGGGGAGAAGCGGATCCCTTTCTGGCTGGGGTTACCTTTCTTCAGACACCAAACGGCCTGGGTATAACTGATTTTCACTGGATTGACGTTACTATCGACGAAGTTGCCGTGAACAGTGCAATCTGGGACTCCGTCAGTTACTACCAGATGCGTAGTGATACCTCCTGGTTTCACAACCGGTTTCAGACCCATGGAGATTTTCCGGTCTCTAATTATTTCCACCTGGGAGACAACCCGATTGACGGAACACATTACGACGATCCGGAAACCTCCCGCATTACCGATGCCAACGGAAACCTGGTTGGCGGACCGATGGTGGCCTACATCAGCAACGGGCCGTTTGATGTCCAACCGGGTGAACGGGCCGAGATCTGGGTGGCAGTGATGGTTGGTGATAATGAACAGGATCTTTTGGAGGTAACCGATAAAATCCATGAAGCATATGAAAATGGTTTTAATATCCCGGTTATTCCCGCACCAGCCATAAATGCAGAAGTTAGTGACCGGAAGGTCAACTTATACTGGAGTAATGCCCTTGACATTCAGTATAAAAATCCAGCCCTTAATCCCCAGGAAAACGATCTGGATGGATATATCATTTACCGGACCACCGATCCTTTACTCAAGAGCTGGCAGGCACTGGATACCATTCCTATGATTTACAAAGATTCTTCAACTGTGACCAACCGGGCCTACGAATATCTCGATGAAAATGGTGTCTTTAATGGTTTCCGGTATTTCTACAACCTTTCTGCCTATCGAATTACTGAATTTGGGATTTTCGAACAGTCCGCAGTTTTATCCGATATAAACAACATTAACAACCAGCCAAATGCGATTGCGGTAAAACCGGAAACCGCACCGATTCAGGTTGAGGCGGATATGGATAAAATTAAAGTGGTTCCCAATCCGTACGTTATCTCCGCTGCCTGGGACGAAGCCCGGCTGGGAAACACTCCCTTCGGCGAACCGATCAGGAATATCGCTTTTACACATCTTCCCACACCCTGCACCATTAAAATTTTCACTGTGGATGGAGATCTGGTACAGACCCTTGAACATACCAGCCAGAGCGGACGGGAAGAATGGAACCTGCTCACTTCGGAACGACGAACGGTGGCATCCGGCATCTATTTTTATCACGTAAAATCGGCCATTGGCGAAAAAGTGGGCCGTTTTGCTATAATCCGATAAGCATAAATAAAAGAGGATCAAAAAATGAGGCATTATTCAATCATACTTACTTTAATTCTGCTGGCTGCTACTTTCGGAATGCTTATGGCACAGGGTAATCTGGGGCAAAGCGGTGCCAATTTTTTACAGATAGCGGTGGAACCGCGAGGCGCTGCACTGGGCGGTGGTGGTGTCGCGCTGGCAGAGGGAGCGGCGGCATTGTACTGGAATCCGGCTGGAGCCATCTATACCGAAAATTTTGACATCAACTTATCCTATACCAACTGGTTTCTGGACACCAAACTGGCTTACGGTGCGGTAACCAAGAACTTTGGCTCTCTGGGAACCTTTGGACTTTCCGTGACCTCATTCTACATGGATGATATGGAAATCACCACGGTGTATGCCAGCGAAGGTACGGGCGAATATTACACTGCCGGTGACATTGCTATCGGTCTCTCCTATGCCCGATCATTAACCGACAGATTCACATTTGGAGTAACTGCCAAATACGTTCAGGAAAAAATCTGGAACGAAACAGCAAATCAAATTGCCCTGGATATCGGTTCACTTTATAAGACAGATTTTTATAACCTGCGCATTGGGATGTCTGTAAGAAATTTTGCCGGCAAAATGAAATTTTCCGGAGACGATATTGATCAGCGTATCAAGGAAGAGGAAGAGCGGCAACAAGCGGGCAATCCACGTATCGAAAGGCTAACGCCGGAATTCAGACTGCCACAAACCTTTCAGTTAGGTGTAGCATTCGATCCTATTACTGCGGAGAACTGGAATCTCACCTTCATATCCGATGTTGATGTACCCAATGATAATGAGGAAAGGGTTATATTTGCCATGGAGTACGAATTTCAAAATTTCGCCTATCTTCGCGGGGCTTACCGGCTGAACTACGATGAGGGTTCTTATTCACTCGGTGGTGGTCTGGATATAAAATTATCCGGTGTAAACTCTCGCCTGGATTATTCTTTCTCGACTCACGGATTATTAGGAGATGTGCATCGCTTTGGCTTTGGAATTTCATTGTAACCAATAACTCATTAATTAACTAACCCTATATGGAGGATTTTGTTATGAAAAAAGTATTATTACTGTCATTTGTTTTGATTTTTCTGCTCTCGCTCACACTCTTTGGTCAAACTTATACGCTGTTTACTTCTGCCAACAGTGACCTGCCCTACAATATGATTTACTGTATTGATTTTGACCAAAACGCGAACATTTGGTTTGGAGGCCAGAAAAACAATGTTGGTATTGCCAACGTGTCTAAGCTGGCGCCGGATCTGACAACCTGGACTATCTACAACCAAAATGATCTTGCACTTCCGGAAGACCGGGTATTCTATATGGCCAGTGATGCCAGTAACAACATGTGGATGTGCACCCACTTTGGCTTATCGGTTTTGCGAAACAACGGTACTGCAGAATTAATTTCCTGGACCGATGGCGATTACACCCGAACCGTTCAGGTGGATCAGCAGAGCAATGTATATCTGAGTGACCGGGATTCTGCGGCCATTTTTATTACTGCAGACGAGGGTGCCACTTGGAGTAAATGGACGGCCAGCGATATTGGCATGAGTTCCGGTCGCCCGGAAATTTACGACCTGGCAGAAGACTCCCAGGGCCGTTTGTGGTTATGCACCTGGTATGGTGTTTTTTATCGGGATTTAAGCAATGTATGGCATCCAATTGTCGAAACTGAAGGACTCTATACCTATGCCATGACCATGGACAATAACGATCACATGTGGGTTCCGGATGATGATACGCAGGATCTTTTCGAGATTTATCCAGATGCATCGGTAGTCATCCACGATTCCACCACCATTGATGTATTAAAATATGAGATTTACGATCTGGAAGCAGATTCCAACAATGAACTTTGGCTGGCGACCAATGGCGGCGGTTTAGTACACCTGATCCCTGGTACAGGCTATACCCAGTACACTGTTGCCACCACCAGCGGCGAGATTCCGCAGGATATTATTACCCACCTGGAACTTCAGAATAATGTTATCTGGATTAGCACCCAGGATTCCGGTATTGTTCGTATCGAAGGCCTGATTACCTCAATTGGTGACAACCCATCCAACAATTTGATTCCGGAAACCGTTCAATTGGCACAGAATTACCCGAATCCTTTCAACCCAACTACAAACATTCAATTTGCTCTGGATAACGCCGGACAGGTGGACTTGAAGGTTTATGATATTCTTGGAAATCTGATTACTACCGTGGCTTCCGGCTATTATACCGCCGGACCTCATTCAGTAACCTGGAATGGCACCGATCAATTTGGTAACCTGGCCGCTTCCGGAATTTATTTCTACCGGCTGCAGACTAAGGATATGACGCTTACCCGCAAAATGATGCTGATGAAATAGGTATTGGAATCTTAACATCATGTGGACATTAAACGCCGGGATCACTTCCTGGCGTTTAATATTTACTAAAAGCAAAATCCAAAAAGATTATGAAGAAAATTTTCTGTGTTTTATTCACCGGAATTGTTATAACAAACTTATTTTCGCAAGGATCGGTTTTACTGGTAGGGGGGGGCCAGGAGAATTATAACGATTGGTCCGATCTCCCTTATGGTTGGTTTGTCCAGAAAGCGGATTCCGGCAAGATTATCAATATCGATGTCAGCAGTGCCTCAAGCTGGTATCCCGGCTATTTCCAGTGGCTGGGCGCCAGCGCAGGCAGTCACGAAATGCAGATTGCCACTGGCAGTACCGCCAATGATAGCACCACCTATTTCGAACTCATTACGGCAAAAGGAATTTTTATTGAAGGAGGCGATCAGTGGCCCTATGTATCTACCTGGAAGGGAACGCTTGTTGAAGATGCCATTCACTATGTTTTTAATCATGGTGGTGCTATTGGTGGTACCAGTGCCGGACTTGCCGTTTTAGGCGACGTGGTTTTCGATGCAAAATTTGGCGGTGCCTCCCCCGATTTGGTTGCCTATAACCCCTATAACAACAGGGTTTCGTTTACCGATGATTTCCTGGATTTACTTCCCAATGTCTTTACCGATTCACATTTCCATGACCGGGGGCGATTGGGCAGATTGGTTCCCATGCTGGCCCGCAGAATCCAGGACTATGGCGAAGCTAACATTATGGGAATTGGGGTGAGTATCAATACCGCCTTATGTGTGGAACCAAATTTAATTGCCACGGCCTATGGGGAAGGGGTAGTGACCATTCTCTATAAAAGTAATGAATCGGTAATTCTGGCCGAGCCAGGTCAGGCACCAACCTTTACCAATATTAATTATCACATGTTGAACCACAGTGCCGTTTTCGATCTGCAATCGAGAACGCTGGTAAGTCCCGGCCAGCATTTATTTGCCCTGCCACCACCCTCGGGAAATAATCCAACCTATCGGGATACAACTATCAATGGCTCACTGGAGAATTCAGCAAATCTGGGGGAAGTGGTCATTTCCAATCTCACCTCCGGAACGCTCACCGCCTGGTATGGCAACCTGGTGCAGGGAGCGGGAGCTGGAATAATCCCGGAGACTGTTATTATCCCAAAGCTATGGAATGACTCGGATTATTTCGAAAACAGGTTTATTGGCGGATTCTGGGGTGTGGCCACCAATCCCCACTTTACCGCTATATATGTGGATGATAATTCTAATTCAACCATCTCCTCAGATGGCATTCTTACTGCAGATGGCCTGATGTATATCCTGGATACCTACGATGCCAGCTATGCAGGAATTGTCTCCAGCGGGTCCAATTACTCCGGGATAATCGGGGCAAAATTACATTTCCTTGGTCATCAGGATGGTTATAACCTTGCCACACATTCGGCGATTACAGATATCAACTCCGGAGAGAATAAACCACCATCTCGCTTTAACCTTAAGGGGAATTATCCAAATCCATTCAACTCCAGCACCAGAATTGAATATTATTTGCCGGTGCGCAGTAATGTGGAAATCGCCATATTTAACATCCACGGTCAGTTAATCAGTCGACTAAATAAAGGAACCCAGAATGCCGGGGATCATCAGATAACCTGGGATGCTCAGCACCTTCCGTCCGGTATGTATTTCTATCGGATTCAGACCAGTGGTCAGTCTCTGACAAAAAAATGTCTTTTGTTAAAATGAGTACAGAATTAAACGATTAATCATCTGGCCCGCTTCAAAAAGCGGGCTTTTTTATTTGAAAAAACGAAGGCAATACCGATATAAATTTATTATTTTTGATGAAAAATTAACATATCAGATGGAGAAACAGGAACATTTTACTTCCCGCTGGGCACTTTTACTGGCAACGGTTGGGATGGCCATCGGGGCCGGAAACATCTGGCGTTTTCCCAGACTGGCCGGGCAGTATGGCGGCGCATTTCTCATCCCCTGGGCTATTTTTTTAATTTTATGGTCAATTCCTCTGATCATTATTGAATTCTCCATTGGCCGGAAAACCCGGAAGGGAGTCATCGGCTCTTTTTCCGAAATCATGGGATCCAAGTACAGCTGGATGGGAGGGTTTGTCGCATTTTGTACCATGGCCATCATGTTTTATTATTCAGTGGTCTGCGGGTGGGCTTTACGATATTTTCTGGTCAGCATTACCGGGCAAATCGATGTCACTGACCACGCCCAGTTTTGGAATACATTCGTTTCCGGTTACCAACCGCTCATCTTTCACCTGATTGCACTTTTAATAGGTAGTTTCATCATTTTTCAAGGGGTAACCAAAGGAATCGAGCGTGCCAACCGGATACTTCTGCCTTCCCTGGTCGTGTTACTTCTTATCGGTATTATCCGGGCTTTAACCTTGCCCCATGCTTCAATTGGTTTAAATTATTTTTTCAGCATCAAATTGGAATATCTTTTGAGCTACCGGGTCTGGCTGGAAGGATTATCCCAATCTGCCTGGTCTACCGGAGCAGGCTGGGGTCTTATTCTTACTTATGCCGTTTATATGAAAGAAAATGAAGATGTGGTCCTGAACTCTTTTATTACCGCCTTCGGTAATAATTCGGCTTCGCTGCTGGCTGGACTGGCAATAATTCCGGCAATTTTTTCACTGGCACCCTCCCTGATTGCCGCAGAGAACGCATTAAAAGCCGGCAATGACGGATTAAGTTTTATTGTCATTCCACAGCTTTTCAGTAAATTACCGGCCCCTGAGTTTTTTTCGGCGGTATTTTTTTTGGCGCTGTTTTTTGCAGCAATCAGTTCTCTGATTTCCATGCTCGAATTAGCCACCCGCATTATGATGGACTTCGGACTGCCACGCCGAAAAGCGCTGCCGATAGTAACCATAGTTACTGCCGTCCTGGGAGCTCCTTCAGCCCTTTATCTAAAATTCTTCAAAAATCAGGATTGGGTGTGGGGGCTGGGACTGATCATCAGCGGGTCGCTTTTTGCTGTTCTGGTTATCCGGTTTGGGGTAAATAAATTTCGGAAAGAATTTGTCAATATTGTGCCTGGTGATATTAAAATAGGCAAATGGTTTAACCATACCGTAAAATACCTGATCCCGGCCGAAGCAATTTTGCTTTTGGTCTGGTGGCTTTATCGCAGCATGGAATGGAATCCGAAGGGATGGTATAATCCATTTCAGGCGGACTCTCTGGGAACTTGTATTGTGCAGTGGATGATTGCCCTGGGTCTGCTATTCTTCCTGAATGGAATCATCCAGCAACGTTTACTAAAAAGGAAGAATTGATAGATGAGTACTAACGCGATAATCATGATGATCGTCATGCTGGTCAGTATCTGGGGTGGCTTCTTTTATTTTCTGCAGCGTGCCTATAAGCGTGAACAGGAATCCAAAAAATCGGAAAAGATAAAGAATGACCGCTGAACAACCGAGAAAATTATACTACCAGCAGGCTATCAAAGAAGTTGAAGATGGTATTATTAAAACCGCTTATCTTTTGTTTGGGGAGGAGCACCTGCTGGCTGAAAATCTGATCAACAAAATCAAGAAGACATTCCTTGAAAAAGTTGAACCGGAATTAAATTATTTTATCCGATACGCTGGCGAAGAGGGAGCGGATAAAGTGATTTCATTGGGGGCAGGATCCGGTCTTTTTTCCCAGAAAAAATTAATTTTGCTCCGGGAAGCCCATAGTCTGAAACAAAATGAGGTTGAGCGGCTGATAAAATTTATGGAAAAAATGCCACCGGAGATTTGCCTTATTTTTCACACCAGCAACTCTTCACTTTACCAGACCAGGCTGAATCAGCTGGAACATCTTATGACCTCCGTAAATCTTCTGCCACTGAGAACGAATGATTTAAACCAGTTTGTCAGAGATGAATTCAGGAAAGCTGGCAAGGAAATAAGCAACGATGCTCTGGAGCTTTTACTCTTCTATGTCGGTTCGCAATTAACTGACCTCACTTTACAGATCAATAATATTGTGCAGTACTTTAGCGATAAAAATAAGATCGATTCACCGGAAGTGGAGCAAGTTGCCGCCGTTTATGTCACTCAGGATATTTTCGAGTACAATCGTCAGTTGGTCTCTGGAAATTTTGAAAAATCGATTCTTATTTTATCAAATCTCCTTGATAGCGGAGTCTCTCCCCAGTACATTGTAAGCCAGTTATTTCGTCATTTTACAATTTTATGGCGGATAAAAGGATTTCATCGATCCGGGACACGAAACCCGGAAAAAATTAGTCAGGAGCTCAAAATTTTTAGCAAATATTACCGGGAATATGAGGTCCAGAGCAATGCCTGGAAATTCACTGGAATCCTTAGCGTATTAAATTTGTTATCTCAAACTGATGTTGATTTGAAGAATAGTACAACCGATGCCAAAATTATTCTTGACATGTTGAGCCGACAAATCCTAAATTCAAAATAAATCGTGGGAACTTCAATATAATGTTAACGTTAAAAATCCGGTTTCATTCATGATAACCAAAGTAAAAGATCGAAAGAAAGCCACAGTTACAGATGAACAATTAATTGCAAGGTTTCAGCAAGGTGATGTTCAAGCTTTTGACATTTTGGTACGAAGATATAAGGACCAGTTGCTCAACTTCGTTTATCGATTTGTCGGGAACCGAACTGATGCCGAAGACATTGTTCAGGAAACATTTTTAAGAGTTTATAAAAATAAACATTACTATAAGGAAATTGCGAAATTTTCCACCTGGGTATATACGATAGCGGGTAACCTGGCCAAGACGGAGTTGCGGAGGAGAAAAAGGCATAAAATCTTTTCGGTGAGTAATTTTGTCAATGAAGAAAGAGATTTTGATATTCCTGATAAAGAGCACGGACCCGATCGCAAAGTTGACAGTACAATTCAGGAAGACATTATTCAAAAGGCAATAGAAAAGCTGCCGGCAAAATTTAAGGAAGTAATTATTTTAAGGGACATTCAAGGCTTTGCATACGAGGAGATCAGTCAGATTTTAAACATTCCCCTGGGAACAGTAAAATCCCGGGTTAACAGAGGGCGGTTGAAATTACAGGAAGATTTAAAATTTTTATATGAAAACGAACCAAAAGGTGCTAACTAAAGCCTCACAGAAAGGATTGCCTATGATGGATTGTGACAAATTTAGATCCAATTTTTCAAGTTATTTAGACGGTGAGTTATCAACCGAACAACGTAAAGCTTTGGATACTCATTTTACGGTGTGTCCCAGTTGTCAGGAAATATTCAGACAAATGAGAATCATCCAACAAAGTCTGAAGCAATTACCTCAGATATCATCTTCCCCTGATTTTGAACAGCGTTTAAGACAACAAATTTTTAACTCCGAAAAAAGAGCCCAGATTATTCCTTTTCAATTTCAAAATTGGAAATTACCTGCTATGGGATCTGCAATTGTTTTAGCCACGCTTGGTCTTTTCTTTGTCTTTAACAATACTACGGATACCTCTCAGATACCGGTTAATTCACCAGCCAGCACTCAGATCTCCGTTGGCAAGTCATCTACAGGTGGGGGTCAGGCGCTGCCATCGCAATCAGGGAAGACGACTTTGATTCCGGATTCCAGTCGTAATGATACCAGCGGGATCAAACAAGAAGGATTTTTGCAAGTCGGTGGCAATCAATAATCAGCCTTTTCTTATCAAAATTTCATTGGATTTATTGGTAAAAGTTCTCTAAATTTTTGTTCAGTGAATTTTTATCGGATATCCATGTTTTTCAATTTATTTCGCCCGTTACCTCGTACCTACTTTCATATCTCAATCCTTATAGGAATTATTGTGTTCTTTATCCTTAGTTTGCTGCCCTCCAGTTTGGGATGGCTCATTCTGAAGGTACTTTATTTTGTCGTCTTCGTAGCTTACCTGTATTATCAAACCCAATACCAGGAAGAAACAGATCAAGAGGATGAGACAGATCAGGAACTCCCCGAGCTCGAGGAGAACGAGCAAAACTGGCTTCATATTGAAAATGATGAAGATGTGGAAGAGTTATTTGAAAAATTTTTGGATTATACCCTTTCAATTATCAAAAATGTGCTGGTATCGGATACGGTGATTCTTTTGTTTGCCAACTATTCAAAGAAAGAATTTACCATCCGCAGATTTTTAACAGATAAAGAATCTAATTTTATTACCACAAAAACTTTTGAAATAAGCAAGGGACTTCCCAGTCTGGTTCTCAGAAACCGAAACTCCCTGATTGAGAATCATTTACCCCAGGGGAGTGAAATTTTACCGTATTATAAAGAGGGCGAAAATCCCTCCAATTCATTTGCCGGGGTGCCGGTGTTCTTCAAAGAGCTTATCGTGGGTGTTCTCTGTGTCGATACAGCTGCGCAAGAGGCATACAGCAACGACGATCTGGACATTCTGAAGCAATTTGGTAACCTGATAACGGTTAAACTTTTCGATAGCAATAAATTATATGAGTATGAATCAGAGAACTGGTTAACCCATATTCTGTTCGATGTCAGCAAAGAATTAAATGAAATTCAGACTGTAGATGACCTCTGGAATTACTTGCTTTCGAAAGTGCCGAAGATTATTCCCTGCGATAGAATCTCGGTTTCCACCAAAATTGGTGAGCGTCAGGGCAAACTGTTCGACATTAAAGGCGGAACCGGGAATCTCAAAAAAGATAAAATTTTCCCACTTTCCGAAGGTATGGTGGGCTGGGTGATGCGCAAAAACCAATCCCTTCTAGTAGAGGATTTTTCCACCAAGGAAAATTATGTTCCCCGTTTTTCTACCGACGAAACACCATCCAAAGAATATCTCTCACTTTTGAGTATACCCATCGCCAACAAAAAGAAAATAATTGGGGCAATTTGTCTGGAAAGTTACCGACCAAAAAATTTTAAGGATCAGCATAAAAGAATTTTGCAGACCATTGCCAACCAGGTTGCTACACTCCATACAACCACTCTCACTCTGGATAAACTAAAACTAACCACATTTAAGGACGAGCTAACCCAGCTGGAGAATCTGACTGCCTTCAAGCACATCATGACCCGTGAAATAAGACGGGCACTAAAGTTCAATCTCAATTGCAACCTGCTTTTCCTAAAAATATATTTCCAACTAAAGGAAGAGAGTGAAGAGCTGTACAAGCAGGTAATAACGGAATTTTTATCTTTAGTGTTGCCAAACCTGAAAGAGACTGATTATATTTTCCGGCTTTTTCAGGAAACATTTGCGATTGCGAATGTCCAGAAAAATGGAAATGGCATCGATGAATTTGCCGAAAAACTAATGTCGAAACTCCGCGACAAAAAAATATGGGGAAACGGTCAGGCATTTGATTTCTATGCTAATATTGGGATCGTGCCGAATAATCATCTTGGAAGTGATATAGAAATAGTGATAAAAAAAGGAGAAGAGTCTATAAAACAGGCCAGATTAATTGGCCCAAATTCAATTGCGGTTTTTCAGGAATATGATGAACGGAAGGAACCGAAGGACTCTTCCGACGTTGAGTAGAGTGAAAAATCTTTATCATTTATTGAATGATTGAAAAATATGAAAAATAGGAGAACATAGACATGGCAAAGAAACAAGACTTCGCTTCGAAGGTAGCCAAAGCGCAAAAAATGGGGCAAAGCTGTCCGGTATGTGGGGATGTATATACCTATGTAAAAAAAGTAGAATCGGTCTTTTCGGAAGACAACAATAGCTGGAAATATCAAACAGATAATATCCGAGTCTGCAAATGTAATGAAAAAGAAGTATATGCCTGAAGCGAAATAATCTCTGAAAAATTAAAAGTCCGAATTTTTATTCGGACTTTTTTTATTTCTATTGGATTTCAGGTTAACATT
>CAZTXJ010000008.1:22627-34486 GCA_964617285.1 uncultured Calditrichaceae bacterium
AGTCCGAATTTTTATTCGGACTTTTTTTATTTCTATTGGATTTCAGGTTAACATTGTTTTTAATGTTGACCTAATTTTATCAGCTGATCCTGAACAATCTTTCCATTTGAAACTTTAATTTTCATAACCGAAGCCGGGTATCCGCCACGGGGCAGGCCGGCACTGCCAGGATTGATAAAAAGAATCTCAGAATTTCTGCTGAAGGTGGGGGCATGTGTATGACCGTATACCACCACATCCGGAATTGGTTTATAATCTCCTCTTAGAATCTTCCAGGAAAAATTTTTAATATTTCCGATATTGTGGATCAATAAAAAGTTCAGATTTTCGATTTCTATTTTTAACTTGGACGGCAAAACAGAAGCGATTGAATAAATGTCGGTGTTTCCATAGACCGCTTTAGTAGGGGCAATTTGATTCAACCCGGTGATTATATCCATACTACCAATGTCACCGGCATGTAAGATGATATCAACACCTTTAAAAATTCCAAATATTTCATCGGGAAGTTTATTATGCGTATCGGATATAATACCAATTTCCATAATATCTCATAAACAAGGTCAATTATTAAACAAAAATAGCTCAATCAAATAATCGAATCAATTACCAAAAATTTCATAAATTCATAAAAAAATAGATATCTTTAAAAAAAATTTGTAATATGCAGCCAATCATAGATTAAGTATTAATCCCGGATTTAGACTCATCGGTAAAATCATATATTGGAGGGTTATATGAAAACAAAAGGGATGAAAAAACTGAAAATCGGAGACGATTTTCTTGGTTACTGTATTATCCGAAAAAAAGAGTTGAGGTATAAGCAAAATGGAGAACCCTATTTATCACTTGAATTAGGTGATAAAAGCGGACGTTTGAAGGCCAAAATATGGAATAAAGCAGAGCGGCATTTCCAAAAATATAAGTCGGGTCAAATCGTTAAAATCCAGGGGAAAATCAAAATATTTCAAGATACTAAAGAAGTACATATCGAGAAAATCCGACCGGTTAACCAAGAGGATCAAATAAATGCCGAGGATTTATTGCCGAAGAGTGATAAGAACATTGAAGGATTACTAGAGAAGTTTAAGGATCATATAGGAAGCATTAAAAATGAATACCTCCACCTTTTACTGGACAAAGCATTTCCGGATGATGATGCACTGCAAAATTATGTAAAATCTCCCACGGGCAAATTGTGGCATCACAATTATCTTTATGGTGTACTCGAGCACACGGTATGTTTATTAGATTTATCCCAGATTCTATTTGAACATTATCCGGACATCAATCTGGATCTTTTAAAAACCGCTATTATTCTGCACTATCTGGGTAATCCCATCGAATTTGGTACCAACGGTTTCATTGAATACACGACCGAGGGCCGGCTTATCGGACACGTCACCATCAGTTTCGAAAAAACAAATGAAATAATCAGGCAGATCCCGGATTTCCCGAAGGAACTGGGGCAAAGTCTGTTGCATTTGATTTTAAGCAGAGAAGGTAGTGAGGAAAGCGGATCGCCAATCCCACCAATGACACTCGAAGGAATTATCCTCGATCAATTGATAAAATTAGATGTGAAAGCAAACGCCGCACTCAGGATCATTAATAATGATCAGGTACCGGACAGTGAGTGGACAAAATTCAACAACTTATTTAATCGATTCCTGTTTGCCGGGAAAAAGCCGGAAGACCAACAGCACGGCAAAAAGAGTAATGAAGTGGATATGGGATAAAAAAACTTCTAAACTTTTTACAAAAAGTCTTTCCATTAATTAACGTATAAACTCCTGAATGTTATCCACCGTTCGACAATATGCCGGAAATTCTTAATCTTAAATGGTTCAACCAGGTAATCCACATTGGGCATTTTATTAAATCTGTCCACCAGTTCCTGTGAGTTGATTTTGGAAATTAAAATAACCGGAATTTTGGAATAACGGTTGTGCTGTTTAATCTTCTCCAGCAATTCGATGTGAGAACGACTGTTAACACTCATGATTATCAAGGACGGCCGAATGTCCTGGATAGAATCGAGGGAACCGTTGTCATTATGATTGAAAAAGACTTTGTATCGGTAAGTACCCAGCAAATCCCGGATGAGTTTTGCCCGATCGTTGCTTGTTTCATACACCAGTACTTTCATGTGCTTTCCTTCCGTGGTTATGGTTAGTAATGATATGTTTTCATTCATTCACTACTTATTATCTAACACAAACCCTGCCAGGAAATTATTAGGATAATTTGTTTAATTTTAATAGGTTAAGAGGAAAATCGACCTTAAGGCAATAAATAATTGAAAGTTACACGGGAATTTATCAGAATGGGATTGTATAAATTACAACATCAAGGTAATATGGTTGTAAAATCTACAAAATCAGCTCTTCAATTTACTCATCAGGGTTCGATAGTTGATATTCAAAAGCTTACATGCTTCTTTCTTATTTCCCTGTTTCTGCTCCAACACCATTTTTACATAAATTTTAGATATTTCTTCCAGAGTCAACTCATTTGCTAATGCTTTATCCATAAAATTATTGGACTGTTCGATTATATCAGCGGGCAGATCTGTTAAATCAATGGTGGAGTGTCCGGTAATGATTAGGCGTTTAATGGTATTTTCCAGCTCCCTCACATTCCCATCCCAGCGCAGGTGCGATAGATAAGCTACGGTACGGCTGGTAATCTGCGGGGGTGTTAAACCATTCTCAGCGCAAAATTTTTTATTGATATGGTCGATCATGGCTGGGATGTCATCCGGTCTTTCCCTGATGGGTGGAATGGCAATTGGAAAAACATTAATCCGGTAATACAGATCTTCCCTGAATTTTTTCTCTTTGATCAGGGCGCTTAAGTTTTTATTGGTGGCGGTAATCAAGCGGAAATTGACACTAATTTCTTTTTCACTTCCCAAGCGATAAAATTTTTTATTTTCTAAAACTCTTAATAATTTTGCCTGGAGCTCCAGAGGTAAGTCGCCGATCTCGTCCAGAAAAAATGTCCCATCATTTGCCAATTCCAGTTTTCCCCGAGTGGTTTTCACCGCACCGGTAAAGGCTCCTTTCTCATAACCGAACAATTCACTCTCCAGAAGACTTGCCGGTAAAGCGGCACAATTAATAGCGATAAACTGCTTTTTAAAAACATGACTGCGATCAAAAATATGTCTGGCGATGACTTCTTTGCCTACACCGGATTCCCCGGTCAATATGATAGGTTCGGTGCTCTCTTTTATTTTTTCAATCAGGGCAAGTATGTTCTGCATGGGACGGCTTATCGAGACGATATGGTCGAAATGCAACTTATCCTTCAATTGCAGACGCAAATCATTATTCTCCCTTTCCAATTGAAGCATCTTCATGGCCTGCTTGACCAGGAAGGGTAATTCTTCTTCTATATTCTCTCCTTTGGAAAAGTAGGAGTGGGCTCCCCGACGCTGCGCCTCCAGGGCATATTCATGTTCTTTGAATGAGGTGACCACAATTATTTTTGTATCCTGTGCTTTTTTTATGAACTCATCCAGTAATGATAATCCTACCTGAATTTGGGGAAGCCCCAGATCCAATATTACCAGGTCCGGATTGAAAATTTGGTAAGCTTCCAGAGCCTCCGTTTTATTAAAGGTCAGTTTTAGTTCAAACTGATCCCCTATCCAGCGCCGGTAACTTTCCGCCCAGGCCACATTATCTTCAATAATCAATATTTTGTTCGGGATTTCCATTTCTTACCTAAATTAGATATGGCAACCTGATATTAAAAATCGTCCCCTTGTTTAATTTGCTGGTCACATCAATAAATCCCTTATGACGGGTGATGATTTGCTTTACGATAGCAAGCCCCAGCCCATTACCACCTTCATTTTTACGGGTGGTAAAAAACGGATCAAATATTTTTTCCAGAAACTCCTCGGGAATACCTTTCCCTTCATCCAAAATTTCGATATACATCCAGGTATTTCTGCGCATGGGTGATAGCAGTCTCAGTGGTCGGGTAGTCACTTTAAGTCGCCCGCCCTTATCTTTCATGGCATTTACGCTGTTCTCAAATAAGTTCATAAACACCCGGCGCATCTGATCGATGTCAATGTTTATTTTGGGAATGCTCTGAGAGTAATGGCGTTCCAATACAATTTTGTCCGGTATCTTGATAACATCCAGGGTCATGTCGACCAATTCATTGATGTCGACCATGGTCAGTTGCAATTCTTTTGGTTTGGCAAAGTTCAACAAATCCTTTACCAATTTTTCCATATAATTTGCCCGCTGACGTACTCGGTCTTCCTCCGATGTATCCAGCTTTACCAGGGTGATGAACGATTGAAAATCGTGTGCGAGTTGTGAAGCAACAATTCCCAGATCGGCCATTTTTTGAGTTTGTACCGTATTTTGAATTGATTGGATATTATGGAAAGCATGACCAGCACTGATCGAGAAAAATCGAATGAATTCCAGATCCTTTTTTAAAAACCGGGTGATCCTTTTTTCACCCCCCAGAAAAATGAATCCTTCGAGTTTGGAATGGGCAATCAGCGGGATCATCAGGTATAGCTGACTCGCTTCCATCTGCTTATAGACACTGGAATGTGGGAGATAGTCAAACTTATTTAAGACCTGTCTCTCCAATTCCAATTTTTCCAGAAGGGGGGAATTGCTGGTGGTCAGAATGGGATCGATCTGCTCTTTTTCGAACCCTTCCAGATATAATATCTGATACGGCCGAATATCAAATTGCGCGGTTATCACGGCGCATTTGGAACATCTCAACACCTTTTGGGCATACTCCCCTAAAAATTGAGCCAATGCTTGATTGTCAATATATTTACCCGTTTCGGTAAATAGAACTTCCAATTCTTCCTCAAGATTGTACATTTCCGAAAAATTCCGGGTATGTAGTATCCGGACGGTATAAAACTCTATCATTTGGTAA
This sequence comes from uncultured Calditrichaceae bacterium, assembly GCA_964617285.1. Classification (GTDB taxonomy): domain Bacteria; phylum Calditrichota; class Calditrichia; order RBG-13-44-9; family RBG-13-44-9; genus CAYVKM01. The sequence continues at coordinate 27,557 of CAZTXJ010000008.1, forward strand.
AGCTTAAAAACCAGCAACAACAGAGGTATTAACAGAATAAAAGACCAGACCTGAAAGCGAATTGAGATAAAAGAGAAAATTACCAAATAGAGCAAAGATACCAGGAAGAAGGAAATGGCGTTGACACCTCTTTCATTATAATCGAATAAATGAAATTTGAAGGCAAGATAAATGAGCATTACGCTAAGTATGGGATAACTAAATAATATAACCGGATGGATAAATCCCAAATAGGGTGAAAGATGTAAGAAGGAAAAAAGAATAAGAAAGACCGGGAGCACTACCAGAATAAGTTTCTTAATAGCACCAGCTTCGGAATCGGTACCAACACTCTTATTTTTCCTCAAAAAATCAACGAAAACATAAATCAGACAGAAATAAAAATAGGACAAGAATAATGGATAAAACCGACCATATTGCGGGAAAAAAATGCCATTCAAGTTTACCACACCGGAAATCATCTTTCCCTGCAGAACAAAAATGGCTATGAGCATGCTCATGCCCCAAAAGAAAAAATTATTCAATTTGGGCTTTGGCCAGGCAACACCGGAATTGTATGCCTGATTAAGGGCAACGAGGATCGGTGGAACAAATGCTTCTACAATTAAGCGGGCATCAAAGACTGCCGATAGGATTTCCAGGCGGCTGGTTTGCAGAAAAAACAGAGTACATATCTCAATCACAATCATTAAAATATTTAAATAAATATAGAGGGGGACAAAAAATGGCATCACTTTTTGTCGATATAAGCCAACGATCACAAGGACATGGGCAAAAATTACCAGGGCAATTAAAAAACCGATCAGGTTTATCATCATAATAAAAAGTTCGGAGTGTTATATTTTATCTTTTGACTCTTCCCATAACGCATCCATTTCCTCCAGCGAGGAATTATAGATGGTTTTATTCAAATCTTTTAATCTCTTTTCAATGTACTGAAAGCGGGAAACAAATTTGTTAATCGATTTTCGTAAAGCATCCTCGGCATTAATATCCTGAAATCTGGCAAAATTAACCAGAGTAAACAGAAGATCTCCCAGCTCAAACTCCACTGCTTCACGGTTTCTCTCTTTAAGGGACTCTTCAAGTTCCTCAATCTCTTCCTTGATCTTATCAAAAACACCGGTAATTTCCGGCCAGTCGAATCCTACCCGGGCTGCCTTATCCTGAAGTCTTTGTGCTCTGAGCAAGCCACTCAAATTCCGAGGGACACCTTCTAGCAACGACGTCCTGTTTTCTTTGTGAATTTTAATCTGTTCCCAATTCTCTTTTACTTCCTCCGCATTATTAACTTTTACATCACCAAATACATGAGGATGCCTCCGGATTAATTTCTCATTTATATTCCGAATCACCTCTTCCAGAGTAAACCGTTTTTCCTCAACTGCAATTTCTGCCTGGAAAACGATCTGTAATAGGAGATCGCCTAATTCTTTCTTGAGTTCATCCCAATTTTCATCATCAATCGATTCTATCGTTTCATAAGCCTCCTCCAGTATATACTGCCTAAGCGACTGAGGGGTCTGCTTCTTATCCCAGGGACATTCCTTCCGCAGGCGGGCCATTATATCGATCAGATTCTGAAATTCCTCTTTAGCACCCATACATTCCTCGATTGCACTTTTTACAATTGAATATACAGTTAAAATACAAAAATAAAAAACACAAAAGAGAAGGGTAAATTATAAATCCTCTCATATTATTTCCATATTACCAGGGGAGCTGAATCATCCCTTGTACGTAAAAGTAGAGATAAAATAATAATACCCATTTTATTAAGCGAGCCACCATTTTAAATTTTTGCCCTAATTCTATTTGGCCACATAAAAATTTAAACACCGAGGCTGCATATGAACATTAATCAGGACATCGTGGAAATTTTAGAAAATTACAAGAAAATTGCTGTGGTGGGTTTATCAGATAAACCGGAACGTGATTCATATTCCGTGGCAAATTTTATGTTGAAGAAGAGCTACCAGATATTTCCGGTCAACCCTAATTGCCAAAAAGTATTCGACATTCCCTGTTATCCCGATTTAAAACACATCACAGAGCCCGTGGAACTAGTGGATGTTTTCCGGAAATCAGAATTTGTAGAACCTATTGTTGATGAAGCTATTCAAATTGGTGCCAAAGCAATCTGGATGCAGCTGGGTGTGATCAATGAGAATGCAGCAGAAAAAGCCCTGAAAGCTGGCATGAAAGTTGTGATGGATAGATGCTGGAAAATTGAATATATAGCCCATTTTGGCTATTAGTGAAAGAAACACGGCTATTTTACAGGAGTTTGTTTTGGAAGATTTTATTCATATTGCTCTCTTCTTCGCATTTATGGTATTATGGTTCTATTTTCTTCCCAAAATTGGGATTTCCACCTGAACGGTTCAGGGGAATAAATGCTCCGTGCCGAGCAGAGAAAATAAATATAAAAATTATTTTATCACCCAATTATCGCTCATTGACAAGCAAATTAATGAACAGCACTTCGATTTGGCGCTTTCCAAAATACATGGTTTGCAAAAATACTATTCGGATCTTGAACTCAATAAAATGGTGGCCTCATCTACATTAATGGAACTGCGCGATCAACTTGAAAAACGACTGATACAAATTCCAGCTGAGTTCATTTCGTAAATTCAGGAAGTAATTTAAAAATTTTGTAACTTTTTAATTAGTTCTGAATTTAATGGGAGAGGAAAAAAGGATTTGGATCTAAGGAGTAAAAATTAATGCCGTTATTTAAGTATCGATGTAATGAATGTCAGGAACAATTCGAAGAACTGGTTTCCTTCAGTGAAAGTCAGAATGTCGAATGTCCAAATTGTAAAAGCAAAAATACCGATAAACTGGTTTCAACATTTGCCACCATTGGGGGAAGTACCAGCCGCAGTTCATCTGCTTCCTGCGGAGGTGGAAGCGGACATTTTACCTGAGGATAAAAATATTCCTGCCGTGTGCAGGATCTAATATCTCCATATCAATGATAGCCGAAAATCACGGATGTGATTACTATTAAACTGATCCGGACCACTTCCGACCGACTTTAAATCCGGATAATTTCTCTCCTGAAATTTAAAGTCCAGTTGAACGGCCTTTCCGATGTCAAGCCTTATTAATACAAACCATTTATATCCCCGTCCGTTTAATAGGATCGTCCGGAAATTTCCGGGAAGGTCAGGTTCAAATTCATAGATTCGTAAAACATAATCCGGAATGTCAAATACCGACCAGCGGCCAATGAACCGCATCTGCTGCATCAATTTAAACTCCATCTGCTGAAACAAATTGGTACCATAATATCGCATATTTTCCTCCAGTGGCCGGGCCCACCGAAGCTCCAACCGGCTGCGCAGTTTAAATTCGGATGATAAAACAAAGCTGGTTTCCAGCCGCGCGCCATTCACTTTTAATTCCGGATCAGGAAAAGCTGCCAGTTCATTTTCCCTGTACTTGCGAAAGTATTGAAGTTTCGTGGTATTCCTTCCTGGTTTCCATAATAATTCAAATTGATAATCCTTACGGGTAAACAGATTTTCATCTACCTGATAATTCTTTCTGTACGAATGAAGCGTTCCATTCAGAATCCAATTTGGGGTCAACTGATACCAGACCATCAAAGCAACTCCTGATTTATTGGCCGGAGTTTCGGAAAAGGAACCCAGCGCCCTTCCCCGGGCAGAAAAGTACTGCGGGTGATAATAGTAGGCCGCCACTTCGTACTTAAACTTATCCCCGGGAAAATAAAGGTATTGATGAACTGCCGGATACTTTCCATTAAAAAGTGTATATTCACCACCCGGTATTATTTGATCTCCCTGATAAATATATGAAACAGTGGTGTGAACCATCGCCCCCGGTGATGCGATGAAATCCGGCTGGTATTCACTTTGGATTGCCGAGAATTGAAAATCGGTGCGTTTTATTTTCCAATTGGATGAAACACCTATTACGGATTCCGAGAGAATATTCCGCTTATTCTCCTCTGTGTCAAACCGGTGCAATCCAGTTGAATAAAGATTACTGACAAATTCTCCATCCGGAGTCATAGTTGCATCTATTTTATTATTCGAGTAAAAAAAACTGAGATCGCTGTTCTGTAGGATTTTATAGCTCATCCCTATTCCCCGCAGATATCCAATCTCATTGGTCGATCGGTTTCCGGAAAAGGGGACGCGGGTTTTGGGAAGAAGCGGGAGAATATGCCCGGAAAACGGCGAACCGTAAGGTGACCAAAAGGCTGTCCCACTCCCGATTTTCAATTGATAATCCCCTAAAATCAAATTAAACTTTTCTCCGGGATGGCGATAGGCCAGAAAAAAACTCCCATAATCGAAATAGTTTTCCTCACCGGGATCTTTCTCCCAGATAATTCCACCATCCAGGTTGGGATTCAGATTAAAGAGCAACCTATTTTGCAGGTAGAGCCGGTTTCCCTGAAATTTTCCTTCAAACCCAGTCCGGGCGGGCGATTCCATCCGGGACTGCGCCCGGTAGATAAATTTGGGAGAGAACAACTTTTGCCTTACCGTGATAAATGGTCGCAGCGCCTCGAGTAATTCCGGAGAAAAATTATCAATCTGCAACAACTCATCAAGCGACTGCAACTCTCCTTTTTTCCGGCGCAGACGGATGATATCGTCAATAACATCCTGGGCCAAGAAGGGGATCCTGGCTAAATCATATTCACTCGCCTCATTCAGATCCAGTGGATCTTCAGCAAGCTCCCAGAAATACTCCAGCCAGTCCGCATCCTCTATGTCTGCATCTTCCAACTGCTGAATTATGGAATCAAAAATTTCTTCTTCCTGGGCAATTACCATTTGCCAGCTTAAAAGTATGACAACTGCAAGAACCAGGGAAAACAGGTGGTATGACTTAACCCAAATCTCCATTTTCTTCAAATCCAATTATATTGGTTCGAACAATTTTTACTGACTTTTTCGGATGACAATATAATGTAGGAGATTCAAACTAAAATGTCAAGTGCGACATCTATGAAAATTTCTAAATTATAATGGGAGCAACGGGGAAATTTTTATTTCAAACTTAAAAATATAATACCGGGTTGTTTATATTAAACTTGTTCAAAATAGTTTATATTGCTCGTCATATTTGATTTACTTAAGTTCTGCACTTACAGATTTATTAATAATTACCGTAGAAGGGTTTCGAAGGTCTTGAATCTATCCAGAGTGCGCCGAATATTAAAAAACTTCTTCTTCCCGCCAATTAATTTTTTCCTGATAATTACTATCATATTCCTTTTGCTTTTTGCCGCTTTCCGGTTAATCCTTTTGCTGACAAATTTTTCTCAATTTGAGGGTGTACCCACAACTATTCTGCTCGAATCTTTTCTGGTAGGCATCAGGTTCGATCTTTCCGTTACCCTCTATGCCCTGGTCCCTTTATTCCTGCTCAATTATTTATTGTATCTGTTCGGGCAGGAAAAGCGAATCCATACTTTCAATCTAATTTATTTATCTCTGATTTCCGGCTTATACATTTTCCTGTGTGTTTCTGAAATTCATTTCTTTAATTATTTTCATATAAGACTGAACGCCTATTTTGTCAACTGGGGGAATGATCCCGGATTTATTCTAAAAATGATCTGGCAAACCTATCCGGTAATCCCGTTTCTGCTTCTGATCTCACTGATCACTTTCTTGACTATCTGGGTACTCAAACGGATTCAAGGCAAAATCTATCTTAAGGATACAAGACATCGCTTATACCAAAAGGGATTAATATTTCTTTTTATCGCGCCTTTTATTTTCTTCGGAATCCGCGGTACCATGGGATATAAATCTCCCTTACGCTGGGGGCACGCTTATTTCAGCGAGTACAATTCTGCAAATCAATTGGCTTTGAATGGGATATTCAGCCTGGCGGATGATATTCTGTATCAAAGAAAAAATCTGGGAAACCTGAAGGAAATATTAAAAATCAGGGATGATAAGCATTGCCAGGAAGTTGTCCGGAAACTGATTTCAGATTCCACCGGAAAATTCATTCACTTTCCGCTGCGGGATTATCATTTCAAACAACCTCCAGACAAAAAGAATATCGTCATCCTTCTTCTGGAAAGTTTCTCTGATTATGGCATCCATGAATTTGAAATGGATAGTGTACCACTCTATTTTAACAAGATTAAAAACGAGGGAATCTATTTCCCCCATTTCTATTCAAACGGTTTTCATACCAGTATGGGAATTTTTACCAGCTTATTTGGGATGCCCTCCGTTCTGGGCAAAACTATTCTGGTGAGAAATGAAGGACAGCAGGAATTTTCCGGGATTATCAACATTCTGAGAGAAAATGGATATGGGACATATTTTGGTGTCTCGCATGACCCCTATTTTGAAAATATGGCTGGTTTTCTGCGGGGAAATGGTGTGGAACATATCATCTCTCAGTTCGATTTCTCTCCCGGCGAGGCCCTGAGTAAACTGGGAGTGGCTGACCATAAACTATTTGAAAAAATGAATGATGAATTCAAAAAAGCCAAGGAACCCTTTCTCGGTATTATGCTCTCCACCAATAATCATGGGCCCTGGATTATCCCGGAGGTACCCGGTAAAAAATTTATCTCGACTTTTGATTATACCGATTGGGCACTGGAGTACTTTCTGGAACTGGCTTCGCAGGAAGAATATTTTAAGAATACTATCTTTGTCATCACCGGTGATCACGGAAAAGCCATGACTCCTGGATACGATTTTAACCTGCAAGCCACTCACATTCCCTGTCTGATTTACAATCCCAACTTCATTACACCTCGGGTAATCCAAAACATTTGCGGACATATTGATCTTACCCAAACACTGCTGGGAATGCTGCACCTGAATTATCAAACCACCAATTTCGGCAGGGATGTTCTTCATATGCCCGATGAATACAAAGGATTTGTTTTGATGCAGGAGAACAACACGC
>CAZTXJ010000008.1:34586-41060 GCA_964617285.1 uncultured Calditrichaceae bacterium
CTTCATATGCCCGATGAATACAAAGGATTTGTTTTGATGCAGGAGAACAACACGCTGGGATTCATTTACAATGATTGGTATCTGATTGACCGGATCGAAGGCAATTCCTCATTGTACAGGTATCAATCAGAAACTCCTTTTAAGGACTGTAAAGCTGAATATCCGGAGATTGAGAAAGATTTGAAAGAAAAAGCGCGGGCCCTTTACATTACAGGAAATGAGTTGATCCTGAACCGCAAAGTCGCTCCCCAAAACTGGATCACCTCCCATTCCTCAAAATAACCGGTTACTTGACCCGTTTACTTCCCTTTATTGATTTCTTATAATATTCACAGTAATCGGAAACCGGACAGATTTCGCATTTCGGATTCTGTGCCCGGCATATCGAACGGCCATGCCAGATGAGCCAGTGATGGGCGGCGGACCAGTTCTCCTGCGGAATATTCTTCATCAATTGTTCTTCGGTTTTTTCCACATTAGGAGCACTGGCCAGACCGATCCGGTTTGATACCCGGAAAACATGGGTATCCACCGCAATGGCATCATGCCTGTATCCCACACTGAGTACCACATTGGCGGTCTTCCGGCCAACCCCGGGTAATTTTACCAGCTCTTCTCTGCTGTCGGGCACTTTGCCATTATACCTCTCCACTAAGGCCCGACAGGTTGCCAGAATATTACGAGCTTTGTTTCGATATAGTCCGATAGAGCGGATCTTTTCCTCTAACTCCGATACTGACATTTGCAGAAAACTGCGGGCGTCAGGATAATCCCGATAAAGTTTGCTGGTAATTTTATTGACCTGGACATCGGTACTCTGTGCGGCCAGCATGGTAGAAACCAGCAATTGAAATGGTGTGGCAAAAGAGAGCGCGGTTCCGGTATTGCCATATTCCTGATGAAGAATTTTCAGAACCGACTGTATGTCCTTTTTACGCAGCATGAATAATCCTGCCTTCCAATTGTCACTTCAGCATTTTCCGGAATTCATCTTCGTTCAGAACTGTCACATTCAATTCACGGGCCTTATCCAGTTTTGATCCCGGATCGGTTCCGGCGACTACATAGTCTGTATTTTTGCTGACACTTCCGCTTACCTTTCCTCCCCGGAGCCGTATGGCCTCACTCGCCTCATCCCGGGTATAATTTTCCAGGGATCCGGTAAGGACGAAAGTCTTTCCTTCAAAACGGTCGTCGACCTGCTTTTGCGATTTATCGGCTTCTTCAAAACGGACGCCGGCCTGACGCAATTTTTGAATCACTTTCTGATTACGATCGTTAGCGAAAAAATCTTTAATGCTGGCTGCAGTCTTCTCACCCACTCCATCGACCTCGGCCAGCTCTTCTCCCGAAGATTCCATCAGCTTGTCTATGGAGTGGAAATATTCGGCCAGGATTCTGGCGGCACCTTCCCCGACAAACGGAATTCCCAGGGAATAGATCACTCGCTCCAGTGGCTGTTCCTTGCTGGCCTGAATGGCATTTATCAGATTGGTCGCACTTTTTTCCCCCATCCGTTCCAGGTCGGCCAGGGTCTCCTTTTTCAGCGAGTAAATATCTCCGTAATCCCCGATTAATTTGTTCTTCAGTAACAACTCAACAATTTTATACCCCAAACCCTCAATATCCATGGCCCGGCGGGAAGCAAAATGTTCTATTCGCCGGGAAACCTGTTCCGGGCAGGCAACATTCTCACATCGAAGTGCTACTTCCTCAGGCTCCCGCACCAGGGGTGAGTTACAGACCGGACACCTGGTTGGCGGCTTATACGGGACCGAATCTTTCGGTCTTTTCGATTTCACGACTTCAATAATTTTGGGAATTACATCCCCGCCCTTTTCCAGAATCACATGGTCGTTAATACGGATGTCCAGGCGTTCCAGCTCGTCCACATTATGCAGGGTAGCCCGGCTGACCGTTGTGCCCATCAGCTGAACCGGTTCCAGAATCGCCACCGGGGTAACCACGCCGGTGCGCCCTACCTGCCAGATGATATCCTTTAACCGGCTCTCGGCCTGCTCGGTTTTGAATTTGAATGCGATGGCCCAGCGGGGACTCTTGGCGGTCGCTCCCAGCCGGTTCTGCTGCTCAATTTTATTAACCTTGGCCACGATCCCATCGATATCATAGGGCAAACTATGCCGTTTGGCCTGCCATTCCTGCCAGTAACGGATCACTTCATCCACATTCTTACACAGCCGGTAATTAGGATTTAACGGAAAATGGAGATCTTTCAGCAATTCCAAACCTTCATACTGGGTTTTAATCCGGCTGGTTGCTTCAAGCTGTTCTACCCAGTAACAAAAAAGCCTGAGTGGCCGTCTGGCGACAATCCTGGCATCCTGCAATTTTAGCGACCCTGCCGCAGCATTTCTGGGATTAGCAAACGGCGCCTCACCATTTTCTTCTCTCTCTTTGTTCAACGGAAGCAGATCATCCCTTTGAAAATAAACTTCTCCCCTCACCTCAATATTCTGAAAATCAGATTTATCGGAAGGAATATTCAGCGGGATGCTCCTGATGGTTTTGACATTATGGGTTACCTCATCGCCCTGTTCGCCGTCCCCGCGGGTAGCTGCCCGGGTAAATTTGCCATCCTCATACAACAGGCTGATAGCCAGGCCATCGATCTTTAGTTCGCAAACATATTCGTAAGACTCATTCGATTCCAGCAGGGAGCGTACCCGGCGGTCGAAATCCCGGATTTCTTCCTCATTGTAAGTATTGGAGAGACTCATCATAGCCTTGCGGTGCCGGACAACCCGGAAAGTTTTTATCGGCTCCCCGCTCACCCGCTGGGTGGGAGAATCCGGTGAAATCAGGTCCCACTGCTTTTCCAGTTCCTCCAGCTTCTTCATCAACATATCATATTCGTAGTCCGAAATTTCCGGCTGGGCCTTTACATAGTAGAGATAATCGTGCCGGTTTATCTCTTCCCGCAGACTTCGGATCTCTTTTTCTGCCTGTGCTTTATTCTCTGCCATCGAACTCTCCGCATCCGGTTAAAATGCCATATACGTTTTTCTTTTTGAAAATCATCTAATATTTAATTAAATTGAACTGTCATGAAAAGAAATATTTTCATCATTTTGTGTTTTTTTATTGCCTGTACCAATCCCTTCGACACCCGGGAACCAAAACCGCCATCTTCCAATACCCAGATACAACCGATCAATAATTTACAAAATAATCCGGACTCGCTTTTCAAACAATTGCAATATGCCTTTCAGGAACCGAACTGGAATTATTATGAAGCGTTGCTGGTCGATCCTACATTAATCCCGATCGAATTCACCTTTATTCCCCAGCAGGAAGCCGCTTACCAGCTGCAAAACTGGACCCGTCAGGATGAGCTGAATTATTTCCGGAAGCTGATTACCGATAAATCCCGGAACGATCTCAATCTGCAGATTTATAACATCCAGGGACCATTTCCCCTTGGCGCTTCGCAGGATACACTGCAGGTTCAGTTTTCTTATCAGATCCGAATTAACTTAACCGTGACCCGGGAATATTACGAGGGGCAGGGTATTTTTAAGATCTTCCGCTCGCCCCAATCTCTCTGGTACGTTTTTTACTGGGAAGATCTGAAATCCGGTTCCGACCAGGGAGACAGTACCTGGTCAGTTCTAAAAGCTGCGTATCGTTAGGTAAAAATGCATCTGTTAAGATATATTGCCTTCACTTTCATTCTCATTTATGTCTCCTGCGAAAATCCCTTCGCTCCCAGTCTGGCACCGGAAAATACCCCGACCTCCCGCCTGCTCACCCCGCAACGCACACCCGAAGAGGTGCTCTCAAATTTCCGCTATGCTTATACCTACAAAGATTCATTAACCTACAGCGAAGTCCTGGACAGTACTTTTATCTTTCGCAGCACCGACTATAACGAGTATCCGCCAATGCCCATCGAGTGGGGAAGGGATATCGAGCTGCGCACGACCGCACGGATGTTCCGTTACTTTAATACGCTTGATGTGGTTTGGAATACAATCTCACCGGCAGACACGGTTTCTCCGCCGGATACCTCGGCAAATTTTGAAGGATATATTATCGAACATGATATTACCTTTACTTTAACCCTGGATGGCGGGAAAGCCGTACCGCCACTGAACGGTGAAGTTCTTTTTCAGTTTATTCAACGCGGCGAAAAGTATTATATTTCTTTCTGGCAGGATTTAAAAATCTAAACGGGGTTGTACCACATGAAAAGATTGAGCGTTCTTTTGGATGATATAGCATTTATCAGATCGGCACTAAATGATGATCATTTTGATCCGGTGCGGTTTGCTATTTTAAGCGAAAACTCCGGGGCAAATGGAATCGTTTTTACCTTTTCCGGAAATGACAACGGCATTCGTGAAAGAGACTTGCGCCTCGCCAAAGAAATGCTCGGATCCTTCTTCAATCTGCGCATTCCTATGAAGGAAAGTGCGGTAAAAATGGCTTTATCCCTTATCCCGGATATGGTCACTTTTGTCGATGTCCATGCCAATGAACCCAGAAGAACTTTTACCGTGGATCCGGTGGAGCACCAGCAGGAAATCCAGCAAATTTTGCCGGATCTCCAGGCCAATAATATATCCGTTTCCCTGCTGATCAAACCCGAACTGGACACTTTAAAAGCCATGAGTAAGTTGGCCATAGATTATGTGGAGATAGATACCTCGGAGTATACCCGGGCGCATGACATTAATGATGAAATTGTTGCCCTGGATAAAATAAAATCAGCGGCACTGGCGGTAAGCAAATGGGGAATGGGTGTGAACTGTTCCGGCAATATAAGTTACCAGGATATTGCAGGGCTCGCCCAAACACCCAATCTGGAAGATATTACTCTGGGTACACACTATATTAACCGGGCGCTGCAGGTGGGCATCGACCGGGCAGTTTCCGAAGCCATCCAGCTTATTAACTATCGAGAAATCGAGTAGCGGCCGGTAACCATACCTGCTATTGATTGTCCTCCTTTCGGATCTTCCCGGTCAGTGTTGCATTAAGAAACTATAATGAATTTTTTGCTATAGTCAAATTTTGATCAGGGAGACCTTATGCAAAAAGTGGTGACATCCAAAGAAATGCGGGAAATGGATCGCTATACCATTCAGGATCTGGGTATACCCGGAGCAGTGCTGATGGAAAATGCCGGCCTGGGGACCACCCGGGTGATTCAGAAAATGATCCATGAGCTGCCGGCGCCGACTGTTTACATTTTTTGCGGAAAAGGAAATAACGGCGGCGATGGTTATGTAATCGCCCGGCATTTATGGGATAACGGTGTACAGGTGCGGGTATTTATCGCCGGGGAGGAAAAGGAGATCAAGGGCGATGCGCTGATCAATTATAATGTGATCAAAAAACTGGCGCTCCCGATAAAGTTTATTTCTACGACTAAAGACTTGAGCGGAATAGACAAACATGCCCCGGATCTGGTGGTGGATGCGCTGCTGGGAACCGGTATCCAGGGCGCGGTCTATGGATTTATGAAGGAAGTGATCGAATTTATCAACGGTATCGGATGCCCCATCGTTGCCGTGGATATTCCGTCCGGTTTAAATGCCGACTCACCGGCGGTTGAAGGTTCAGCAGTCCAGGCAGACGTCACCGTGACCATGGCTCTGCCCAAAATCTGTCATGTATTCTATCCGGCCAAACAGTTTGTAGGCGAACTCTATATCACCGATATTGGGATTCCCCATACCACCCGCAACTCCGATGAAGTAAAAATTCAAATGGTTGAAGAAGTGGATATTCAGCTGCCTCACCGCCACGCTGATACCCATAAATATAAAAGTGGAAAGGTAGCGGTTATTGCCGGATCCCCGGGTTATACCGGAGCGGCAGCCTTATCCGCCGAAGCGGCTCTGCGCATCGGAGCCGGTCTGGTTATTTTAGCCGTCCCGGAAGAGTTGAACCCGATTCTGGAAACCAAACTCACCGAGGTCATTACCCGGCCTTATGATTCGATAGGCAGGAGCTGCCTGGTATCGGCGGACAATCCGGAAATTCGCGATCTGCTGGAGTGGTGCGATGTACTGGCCATCGGGCCGGGCCTGGGCCGGGCGGAAGAAACCCAAAAGACAATCGTCAAAATTCTGAAGAATTTCAAAAAACCGGTGGTTATTGATGCCGATGCGTTGTTTGCCCTTTCCACCCATTTGAATATTTTCTCCGGCAAACATCTTAACTGGGTGCTCACCCCGCATCATGGGGAATTTTTACGGTTGCTGCCCAATGTAGAAAAACAGAAGCTGGGAACCGATTTTCCGGAACTGGCCCGAAAATTCGCCGGAGAAAACCAGCTCACCCTCCTGCTGAAGGGAGCGCCTTCCCTGGTGGCCGAATCCGGAGGACAGATCTACATTAATTCCACCGGAAATGCCGGTCTGGCCAAGGGGGGCACCGGGGATGTGCTCACCGGGTTTGTAGCCGGACTGCTGGCCCAGGGCCTACCACCGGTGGAAGCAGCCTACA
>CAZTXJ010000009.1:0-5395 GCA_964617285.1 uncultured Calditrichaceae bacterium
CCCAGATCCGGTTCATTGAAGGTATTGGGATTGGGATTTACCTGGGCATATTCCGCCTCAAGCACCAGACGGGATTCAGCAGAAGTTTCCACCACCGGTAATAGATCCAGGGCTTTGGTAATATAATTCGGCCTGAATCTCAGGGCAGTATTCACATCCCAGATCACATTCTTGACCGGTTCCTGCCCCAGGCGAATTCGCTGATCGAGGGTGCTCCTGTTCAGATATAGACCGGTCATACCGATAAATCCACGGTCGCCAAAAGAATATTCCAGCCGGGCCCCCAGCAAGGTTTTCTTATCCAGCTGAAACAGACTTCCCCGCTCGTATTCAATTTCCACATTGGCATCGGCCCGGCGGGCTTCCGGGGCTAAGATCTGAAGGGTACCGCCAAAATAATCAATGGTATAGTCCTTGTCCTTGACCAACTCCCGGCCATTTAACCGGACAATTTCAGATCCTTCCAGCACATTAAAGCCCAGGTTAAAAGTGGAGGAAGTGGAACTGGTGGTAACCTCAATATCAAATTTGTGCTCATTCAGTTCTTCACTGCGATCCTTAGTTTTATAAATTCTTACCGCCAGATTGGTGGTATCAATCATAAATCTTTCATTCTTGGGATAAAAAGGCGTGGTTGAGGGAAAGATCAGATAACCATTGGCCAGATCAAAAATATTTCCGTTATTCACATCCACTTTTTTATCGCCGCCTTCTACCGGTGTGCCCTGTTCATCCAAACGGTCTAAACCCATTAAATAAATAAAGGGTTGATTGGGTGGATAAGGCTGGACATCCACATCGGTTCCGGTTTTGGTATAAATGATGTTGACATCAAAGCCATCCTGAGAGATACTGGATGCCCCCAGATTGTAAACATTTCGCATGGCCAAACCCCAGGTGGGATAGCTCGGATTTGCCCCCTGGGCCCGGATTAGTTTCAGCAATACCGTGGATGAAGTATCGGTGAGCTGATTAAAAAGTTTTCCTTCATAGGCCCCATTTTCGAGCTCATATGCAATGGCCACCACGTCCTGATCATCCACATTCTGATTTAACCAGAAATAACCACGATATTCATCATAATTATACTCACTATCGTCCAGGCGCCTGAAATAACCAAATTCCTGCTCACCGCTAATCACCTGTAAATTAGCCAGACTATCCCCGGTTATACTGTTTGGATCGATCACAGCCCATCCTTCCCGGGTATTGGGATCATTCGGCCGGGCCGTTACCCAGACATCCAGTTGTTTGATCCGCGAACCGGCAGACTGGATAATCCATTGCATCTGATTGTTAAATCCCTGGGTAAAGTAATCTGCATAATCATAAGAGATGAAGAAGAATCGATTACGCACATACTCATAGTCCTTGATCCGGAAAGTATTTTCCGAGGCACCGCCGGTTTTGGTCAGTTTCTGTTTTTCACCGCGCTGCAGACTGGCAATTCCGGTAAAGCTGAGGTTGCCGAACTGCATGGCCGTTTTTAAACCGAACAGTCCCTGACTTTTGGAACTGGCCGAGACATAATTGGTACTGGGCAGGTTTAGAGAAACGTTTCCGGCTTCGATACTCTGGATAATTTCATCCTCATCGCCGGTATAGGTCAGGCGCAGGGTGTTTTCAAAATCGAAGGTCGCCTCGCTGTTCTGATCCACCTTTACGCTGACTTTGTCCCCTACTCTCCCCTCTACCTGGAACTGCTGGGTCTGTTTAAAGCGCGGGCTGAAATTTCCCCGTTGCTCAAAGGAGGAAACTGCCGATCCGGAGCGCTTCTCCGACCTTCCGGCCAACTCGAAGGAGATATTCCCGGTTACCCGCAATCCCACCCGGTCGCCACCAAAGATCCGCTTGAATGCTTTACTCTTAATTTTTACCGGAATATTTAACTCGATACCCCCGGCACCCCTGGTTTCCTCTTTTCCCAGATTCTTTCGTACCGTTGCCCGCCAGGTTTTCTCATTCTCGAACTCGATCCGGTCCCGGGAGTACAGATCAAGATCAAGGGCAATAGGCAGATAATAATCCCGGTCGTTCAACATCTCGCGAATCTGAATTTTCTTCTGACTGCTGTCCAGCGTCACCAGCCTTTTATAGCGAGCGAATTGCACCTGAAGCAAAGTGGAATCCGCATAATACTGGGATAATCCGGGAAGATCCTTTTCAAAAAGGGGAACAACGCCCTGGGGTTGGGAGGGTGGTTTTAAACCTTGAGAGTATGCTGTAGCAATGGGTAAAATGCCAAAACCCATGATAAGCAAAAGGTGCAAAAATGCTTGCTTCAAAATCGACGAAATCCTTTTTTCCGCAAAAAATTCTCAGACTTTTAATTCGTATCAAATTTTTGCGATACTGCACCTCCGCTTATATTTTGAAGAATATATTTATATTACCTTTAACGGTCAAGTTAAATATCAGGTATACCTTTTCGGTACCAGAAGCATTTAACTTTGGGAAATTTTTTCCTTTGCTAATTTAAATATCAGATCGACCTGCTGTTCTATGGTCAACCGGGTTGTATCAATTTCGACCGCATCGCTGGCTTTTTTTAGCGGTCCGTGACTTCGGCCCATATCCTGCTGGTCCCGGTACCGGAGATCCTGCACCACCTTTTCTAAATCTATTTCCAGACCTTTTTGTTCCATTTCCAGCTTTCTGCGCATAGCCCGTTCTTCCACACTGGCCAGCATATAAATTTTCAGCTCCGCATTGGGAAACACCACTGTTCCTATATCCCGGCCATCCAGAACCACACCGCCCTGTCGGCCCATTTCCTGCTGTTTTTTTACCATTACCCTGCGAACTTTCGGATTTGCCGCCACCGGACTAATCTGCTGATCAATTCGTGGGGTACGGATTTCATCCGACACATCACGGCCGTCCAGATATATAATCGTCTTCCGATTGTTTTTCCCAAATTCTATTTTCACTTTTTCGGCCAGTTGGGCAATTTTATCGGTATCATGGACAGAAACCTTTTCTTCCAACGCTTTAAGCGTTACGGCCCGGTACATGGCACCGGTATCGATATAGATATATCCCAAACGACGGGCGACTTCCCGGGCGGTAGTACTTTTCCCGCTGGCAGCAGGACCGTCGATGGCAATGGTAATCTTCTTCATTCGGATTTTCCGGGAGTCTCGGGAACCATACCTTTATGCGCTTCTACCAGCCGGCGTAACTTTGATACCTCGCCGGGTGTTAAAGGACGCCAGTCCCCCTGATGCATATCCTCCACCCGCAGACCGGCAAATTCCAGCCGGTGTAAATCGGTCACTTTATATCCCAACAATTCAAACATTTTCCGGATCTGCCGGTTTCGACCCTCATGTAATTCCACCTCCAGATAACTCCGGTTATCAAGAATGCGGAGCTCCTCCACCCGGCAGGGAGCGGTCATCCGGCCTTCCAGGTCAAGACCTCGCTGGAAGTGATGAAGATCGATCGGCCGGATCCGTTTATCCAGCAATACGCGATAAATTTTAGTAACTTCAAACCGGGGATGAGCCAGATAATAGGCCAACTTTCCATCATTGGTAATGAGCAGGGCTCCGGTAGTATTAAAATCAAGTCGCCCTACCGGAAACAGGCGCTCCTTTATTTCAATAAGATCCAGAACTGTTTTTCGTTTCTTCTCATCACTGGCGGTAGTCACTGTCCGCAATGGCTTATTCAGCAAAATGTAAATAAATCTTTCTTCCGGATTTACTTCCTGGTTAAAATATTCCACCCGGTCGGTCTCCGGATTGATCCGGGTTCCCATTTCGGTGACAACCTTACCGTTCACCCGTACCGCGCCACCGGCGATGAGTTCATCGCATTTCCGGCGTGAACCGAGTCCGCACATTGCCAGATACCGGTTAAGCCTGATCTGATTTTTCCTGGTCGCCATTTTCTTCCCGGTTGTTTGCTTCTCCATTCCCGTTCTCCTTCAGTCCCAGTTCACTGATATCAATCTCCCGGAGGATTGTCTCGTGATAGGGACGGTCTTCATCATCAACATCGATCAATTCATCGATCTCTTTCAATTTTGGCAGATCGTCCAGCGATTTTAAACCAAAATAATCCAGAAACTTTCTGGTAGTCTTGTACAGAAAAGGACTGCCCGGTGCCTGGGCCCGGCCGGAAATGGTAACCAGACTTCGGGACATTAGCGTCTTCATCACCCCATCAACATTTACCCCCCGGATCTCCTCGATTTCGTGACGGGTTACCGGCTGCTTATAGGCAACTATAGCCAGGGTTTCCAGCGCCTTCTGGGTTAAGCGGGATTGCTGCTTTTCCTGAAAAAGCTTATCCACGAAGGCAGCAAACTCCGGCATGGTGAACATCTGGTATCCCCCGGCGATTTCCCGGATCTCATAACTACGGCCTCCCTGCCGGTACTGTTCATTCAAATATTCGATAATTGAATTGATTTGTTTGGGAGCCAGCCCCGGAATAATTTCCCGGATTTTCGTGAGAGGCAATGGCGATTCGCTGGAGAAAACCAATGCCTCGATAATCGGCAGATAAGTCATCTCCTCATCCGATAGCCGGTTGACATCTGGTATGTTATTTTTTTTATTTTTTTCCCTGGTCAATTTAAATTCCCTTATCAAAAAATATTTCCAAATTATGATTCTTCTGATTCCTCGACCAATTCCTTGTCCCTGGCTTCAAGATATTTTTCATAACTGGGGGACTGAATTGCCACCATTCTGATTTCGCCAAAATTATCGGTCTGTTTGGCGGAGAGAAACTGCAGCCGGATCAAATCCAATATGGCCATAAAGGTGACAATGAGTTCGATTTTATTTTTAACCGATTTGGTCAGTTCGCTGAATAGCATATAGGATCGTCTGCCCAGTTTTTCGAATACAAATTTCACCTGCTGCTCCATGGTCACCTTTACCACATTCACCTGATGCACGGTAACCTTTGGAATGTTGTCCAGCGCTCTTTTGAAAGCGGTAAGCAAATCGAACAGCGAAACATCGTCCAGTAGTTCATCACCGTTGGCATTAAGCTTATTCCGCATCTCTTCCGGAACTGCCCGGGAAAAATAGCGGCGACGCTCGTTTTCCAGTTTTTCGAAATCACCGGATACTTCTTTAAATCGCTGATATTCCAGGAGCTGAGCCACCAACTGTGCCCGGGGATCCTCAATTTCCTCATCCTCACCCGAGGCGATCCGGGGCAACAGCATCCGGACTTTAATCAGCATGAGGGTTGCAACCATTTCGATAAACTCGCCCGCCACATCCAGATCAAGCATTTTCATCAGCTCCAGATATTCCAGATATTGATGAGTAATCTCCGCCACCGGAATGTCGTAGACATCCACCTCATTCTTCTTGATCAGAAAAAGGAGCAGATCGAACGGGCCCTCGAAGACAGGCAATTTTACTTTATA
>CAZTXJ010000009.1:5495-40009 GCA_964617285.1 uncultured Calditrichaceae bacterium
TCAGAAAAAGGAGCAGATCGAACGGGCCCTCGAAGACAGGCAATTTTACTTTATAAGTCATATTTTTTAGTTTTTAATATGCTACTGACTAACCAAATTATTTAAGAAATTTAACGTTCATCCATTCTATCAAATCAAGCTCAAAAATGTCATCCCGGACCTGATCCGGGATCTCGTATTTAAAAATTAAATTCTAACTCTTATTGAGATTCCGGCTCGGAGGCCGGAATGACAAGCCAATGAAAGTTCAAAGCAAATTAGATTAATTCTCTTCCTGAAGTAATTTATTAGAAATTTCATTTTTTCTATTGTCAACCCTTAACACTTTTGAATTTTACCTATAAACCAAATTCATAGATGTCAAATGGATTTAAATATTCATAATTCGTTAATCGATATTCGAAATTCAAGTCCTTTAGATCATTTGACAATTTAACATACAAATATTTTAATTAAAGCGCAGTATTCCGCTATGCACCCGCACCCGCTCCATCACTTCCAGCGCTTTAACTCGCGCCTTTTTCGCTCCTTCCTTTAACACATCCCGCACATAGTCTTTATCTGCCAGCAATTTTTCCCGCCTTTCCCGGGCCGGCTGGAAAAAGTTTTCAATTTTTTCCAACAATGCTTTCTTGGCATGCCCATATCCATATCCGCCCGCCTGAAACTTTTGGCGCATTTCCTTGTCCTCCTCGGGATTGGCAAATAATTTATAGAGCAGGTAAACATTATTTTTATCCGGATCCTTGGGCGCTTCCAGCGGCGTGGAGTCGGTAACGATACTCATCACCTTTTGCTTCAATGTCTTTTTATCGCAGAATATTTCAATAGTGTTTCCATAGCTCTTACTCATTTTCTGCCCATCAATGCCCGGGACCACTGCCACCTCGGGCATGATGTATTCATCCGGAACCACCAGTGTTTCCCCGAAGGTATTATTAAATTTAATCGCCATATCCCGGGTCATCTCCAGATGCTGTTTCTGGTCTCTTCCCACCGGCACAATATCGGAATCGTAGATCAGGATGTCCGCGGCCATCAGCACCGGATAAGCAAACAGGCCATGGTTTGGGGCAATACCGCGGGAAAGCTTATCTTTATAGGAATGGGCTCTTTCCAGCAGTCCCATCGGAGTGACGTTGGACAATATCCAGGCAAGTTCGGTCACCTCCGGGATGTCGCTCTGGATGAAGAGATTCGCTTTGTTGGGATCGAGGCCCAGGGCCAGGTAGTCCAGCGCCACCTGAAAGGTAGCTTCCTCCAGTTTGGCTTTATCCAGAATGGTGGTCAGGGCATGTAAATTGGCCACAAAAAAGAAACACTCGTTATCTTCCTGAAAATCAATATGCTGCCGGATAGCCCCGAAATAGTTACCAATATGCAGGGCGCCCGAGGGCTGAATACCACTCAATACTCTTTTATTTTTAATTTTTACCATAGCATTATCCGGGATTTATCGACCTCTGATATCCATTAAGGCGACCAATTTACATGTAAAACATCACTTTTGAAAGTCACAAAATATTTCAAAACACAGTATAGTGACAGTTTTTCGGGACAGCAAATATTAAAGGAAGATAAGATAAATCTACTATTCGGTTAATATGAAAAATTCCAGACTTCAGTCCTTGATAAACAGATAAGGTTTCCAGTGAATATCCTTAATTCCAATGACCTTGTGCAGGTAGAAGAAATAATGCGGTTTCTTGGGCGTAGCAATCAGTTGCATGCCCGCCTGTTCCGGAGTGCGGTTAGCCTTCCGGTGGTTACAGGGATGACAGGCCACCACCAGATTATCCCAGGAATCCTTACCCCCGTAATGTTTGGGGATCACATGATCGATGGTTAGCGGTTGGACCCTCCGCCCGCAATACTGGCAGGTATGATTGTCCCGGATCATCAGGTTTTTCCGGTTAAGCATAATCTGCTTGCGGGGCGCCCTCACATTCCGGGCCAGCCGGATAACACTGGGAATTGGCATTTCCAGACTCACCGAGTGTAAAACACCGGAGTTTTTTTCGATCATTTCTGCTTTTCCCAGAAATATCAGAATCACCGCCCGTTTAACATTGCAGATGGTGAGTGGTTCATAATTCTGGTTTAACAGAAGTACTGCCTGATTTAACATCATAAATCCAACTAAATATAGGTCTTCAATACCTTAAAAGTTAAAAAATATAAAGTATAAAAACTTTCGATGTCAAGACGTTTTACCATTTTTTCCTAAAAATTTTCCCGTAAAAATTCGGTAATTGCTTCAAACAGATAAATGCGATCCGCCGTATTCAGAATGCTGTGACCATGATTTGGAAAAATTTCCAGATGATACTTTTTGTCCTCATCGATCAGTTTATCGATCATCATCACCGAATTTTGAAAGTGGACATTGTCATCCAGTGTTCCGTGCGCAAGAAAAAGCTTGCCTTTCAAATCGCCCGCAAAGTGAAGCGGTGCACTGTCGTAATACCCCTGTTTGTTCTCCGAAGGCAAACCCATATACCGTTCGGTGTATATACTATCGTAATAGCGCCAATCGGATACCGGGGCAACTGACGCACCGGCTTTGAAAACATCCGAATGAGTCAGGGCATATAACACCATGTATCCTCCATAAGACCAGCCCCAGATACCAATCCGGTCCGGATCCACATAAGGAAGGCGCTGTAAATAACGAATCCCGGTCAGGTGATCTGCCAGTTCATACTTTCCCAACTGCCGGTAAACCACCCGGCTCCAGGCCAAACCCCGAAATCCGGTACCCCGGTTATCCATGCAAAAAATAATATATCCTTTCTGGGCCATCATCTGGTGCCAAAGATTTTTAAATTCCATGTCCACCGACTGGGAGTTTGGCCCGCCGTAAATATAGACCAGTACCGGGTACTTCCGCTTCGGATTAAAATCGGGCGGCTTAATCATATAGGCATTAAACGTGAGTCCACTATCGCCGGGAATCTGAAAAAATTCCGGTTCCTGCAGATCATAGGCCTCCAGCTCCGGATGACTGTTTTCATCGATATATTCCAGAAATTGTCCATCGTCATTGTGGGCAGAGATCTGCTCAGGAATAATGGAGGAAGAATAATTGTCCAGATAATAAATTGAATTATCCACCATGGTGACGCTGTGTATACCCGGTTTTTCCGACAATCGAACCATATTTTGGCCATCTATTCCGATCCGGTAAAATTGCCTTTCGGTGATGTTTTCTTTGGTTGAGGTAAAGAAGACATAATTTTGGGATTCATTAACTCCGTTTAATTCCGTTACATCCCAATCCCCGGAAGTGAGCGTTTGAATCATATTTCCCTGGTAGTCATACAGATACAGATGCCAATAGCCACTGCTCTCGGATCCCCAGATAAACGCCTTCTGCTTTTTCAGGAAATGAACATAATCCCTAATTTCGATCCATTGGGGTTGTTCCTCGGTGAGCACAATCCGGCTTTTTCCGGAAGAGATATC
The DNA here is from genome assembly GCA_964617285.1 of uncultured Calditrichaceae bacterium. Taxonomy (GTDB): domain Bacteria; phylum Calditrichota; class Calditrichia; order RBG-13-44-9; family RBG-13-44-9; genus CAYVKM01. The sequence continues at coordinate 8,961 of CAZTXJ010000009.1, forward strand.
GGCAAACAGAAACTCCAGGTGTTGTTGAAGCCGATCCAGACGGATAAAGGCCAGGGTGCGGTTGTCCGGCAACCAGTAATAACGCGGGAGGTAAATATCCGTATTTTTCCCGGTATCCACCCATTGAATATCACCATTTTCGACATTGACGACGCCCAGTTTGACCACCGGATTCGGATCACCCGCTTTGGGATAATGGGTCATTTTCAGGTCGGTATGAACATCGCGGTAATCAATCAGCGGGTAGAGCGGTACATTCTGTTGATTCATCTGATAGAAGGCAATATAATGGCCATCCGGGGACCAATTATAACCCCGGGTATCTCCCCGGGTGTAAAATTCCTCTTCATACACCCAGGCCAGTTTTCCGTTAAACAGATCGTCCGACCCATTGCTGGTCAAGGCTTTTTCCTTTCCGGTTTCCAGATTATAAACAAACAGATCGTTGTGCCGGTTAAAGGAGATCCATTTTCCATCCGGAGAAATAAGTGAATTCTCTTCTTTTTCAGGCGTATCGGTAATCCGGATAAATTGGTTTGAGGTAAAATCGAAATAAAACAGATCATCCAGGTCTTCAATTAAAATACCATCTTCCTTATCACTCCATTGATATGCCATCAGGGAAAGCAGCAACGAATCCGCACCAATCTGTGGTAACTCCGCATTGGATAATATTTTCCGTCGCTCCTTACTTTTGATATCGCAAATCCATAATTCCTGATCACCGGTGCCGGCATTAATCTCAATATATGAAACCTGCTTACCCTGCGGGAGCATCTGCAGGGTTTTCCCATATTTTGGCTTCAGTTTAAGGGTGGCATAAATATCCTCCACAGTTAACTGCTTTGCCGGTATTGCAAACAGACCAGAGACAATAAACATACATATCCAGATGAACAGAGAAATCTTCAGGTGTCGCATTCTTTTCCTTTTACCCTATTTTTTCCGGATGAAGTTAATTTCCAAATAAACCATCAAATAATCATTTTTTATTTTCCTGAGAGGTATAAGTTTCCGGAAAATTATATAATCTCTTGCCCAGTTGTGGCCATACCCTTAAAATTGTAACAGACAACAGAGGAGAATCCGGTTATGAGTGAATTATCCAAGGCAGCCCGTATTGCCCTGAAAGATTGCATGGCGGTGAAACCAGATGAGACTGTTTTAATCATTACCGATCCGCTACGCCGGAAAATTGGTCTGGCACTTTTTGAGGAGGCCCTGAAACTGGGAAATGAAGCTTTTCTACTGGAAATGAAAACCAGAGAGATGAATGGTGAGGAACCTCCGGGGCAGGTAGCAGAAATGATGAAACTGGCAGATGTGGTTTTATGCCCAACCACCAAATCCCTTACCCATACCGATGCCCGACGGGAGGCCTGCAAAGCCGGCAGCCGGGTGGGAACGCTTCCCGGGATTACCGAAAAGGTGATGATCCGTACCATGAGTGCTGACTATAACCGGATCGCTGAACTGACTTATAAAGTAACAGAGATTCTGGATAAAGGGAGCACGGCCCATTTGACTACCGCCCTGGGCACCGATATCCGGATTCCGATAAAGGGCATCAAAGCTATTTCCTCTACCGGATTGATTCAAAAAGCGGGAACGTTTGGAAATTTGCCCTCGGGGGAATCTTATCTGATGCCGGAAGAAGGTAAAGCAAACGGATTATTTATCGTGGACGGGTCCATGGCCGGGATCGGGAAAATTGAGGATGAGCCGATTAAAATTATCGTGGAAAACGGAATGGCAGTAAAAGTTACCGGCGGGAAAGAAGCCCGGAAACTGAACCAGATGATCGAAGCCGTAGGAGAGAGAGGCCGGAATCTGGCCGAATTAGGTGTCGGTACAAACTATATGGCGATTATTACCGGAGAAATCCTGGAGGACGAAAAAGTGGCCGGAACGGTTCATCTTGCCCTGGGAAATAATGTGTCGATGGGAGGAACGGTGGATGTTGGTTTTCATGTGGATGGGATTATCACCAAACCAACCCTGAAAATTGACGATACCTACCTGTTAAAAAAGGGTGAAATGACCATATCATAAAAAAGCGGGATAATGTTTTATCCCGCTTCTTCTCTATTACAAGAATTTCTCAAGTCTTTAGTTTAATCATTTCCAGCAGAAGTTCAGCCTTCTGTTTGTAATCACTTTTGTCATAATTTTTGATAATCTGATCGGCGATCTTGCTCGCTTTATCAAGTTCTCCGGCATCCTGGTACGCCAGCGCTGCGCTGTACAGATACGAGGGTGCCAGGGGGAGATTCTTGTTCACCTCGGCCGCCTTTTCATAATAGGAAGCCGCACTGGCCGCATCATTGTCTTTTATCAGACAATCCGCATAACCGGCCATTGCCCCGGAGGTCAGCAGTTCGTCATTGCCATAATCATCGATATATTTCTTGAAGTAAATTTTGGCATTGGCAAAATCGTCCAGTTGCCAGTAATACTTGGCCAGCAAAAAACATCCCTGTCCGGCTGCCGGCACACCGGCATAATCATCAATCAGGGACTTGATCTGTTTTATACCAAGGCTGTCGTTCCCCTGAGCAAAGGCAAACTGTGCCTGTCCCAGCAGTTGATTGGCAGTAATATTGGCCTGACTTTTAGAGCGCGCATACCAGGTAATCGCCACGATAGCCAGAACAAGAATCACCCCAGCCCATAACAAGGTCTTACTGTTGTTCTCCACATATTCCTTGGCCTTGATGGTATACATCACGAATTTATCTTCTTTTAATTCCTTTTTGGTAATTTTGCGATAAGGTTTTAACATTTGAATCTCCTGGTTATTTCATTTCACTGGTACCCCAGACAGGATTCGAACCTGTGACCTCCGGATTAGGAATCCGATGCTCTATCCTGCTGAGCTACTGGGGCTGATTTTTTCTATTTACCTCTACCCCTCAAATTGCACAAACAATAAACTTTCTGCAATCCTCCTTCAAATTTAGGCGTCAAAATTAAATTTAATAATTAGGTAAATCAACTTTTTTAATATTATGCCTAGTTTTAGGCTGAATTTACATATTTTGCCTCCCTTGTTCTTCAATTTTTACGTTTTCTTTACAAGTTTAACTAAATATTACTATGCATGCTTGAATAAAGTCCATAATTTGCTCTTCATGGAAATTATTCTATTTTGTTTCATTCCGAGACCAGCCGGAGTGACTCAATTCAAATTTAACCTGCAATCAATTTACCGGTTCAAACCACTATTAATATAATTTGGCATAGAGAATTTACTGACTTAGTATGATCATCAAATTATGGTTTATCTAAAATACAACACCTCATTTATCTTGACAGAAGTTTTAATCGAAACTAAATTATAAAAAGTAAGCGATTGCAATTTAAATAAGAGAACTCACCTTCAATGATTGTTTAAGTCTGGGATGTAAATTGCGCAACTGTTCAAAAATATTTATACTTACTTCAATAACAATCTTATTCACCCTCAATCTTTGTTGTAATTCTCAAAAAACAAATAAAATTGATATTCTATTCTGGGGAATGGGAGCCGAAGGGGAACATATTAAAGCATTGATTCCGGATTTTGAAAAAAATTATCCTGGAATTAAGGTCAAATCACAAATGATCCCCTGGACGGCCGCGCAGGAGAAGTTAATCACGGCCTACGCGAGCGGTAATTTACCTGATATTTTTCAATTGGGAAATACCTGGGTTCCGCAGTTTGTAGCATTGGGTGCTATCGAAAATTTGAATGAATTCATAAAAAATTCGGACCAAATAAATCAAGAGAATTATTTTAAAGGCATCTGGGATACTAATCTCATCGATAGTACAATTTATGGGATTCCCTGGTACATCGATACCCGAGTTTTATTTTATAGAACCGATATTTTAAAGGAAGCAGGTTTCAGTTTACCGCCGAAAACCTGGGATGAACTTTACGAGGTATCTAGGAGAATCAAAGAATTGTTCAAAGGTCAGGAAAAATATGCGATTTATCTCCCGACCAACGAATGGGCGCCCTTTGTCATTTTTGGTCTGCAGGCACATTCAACATTACTGAAGGATAACAATTCTTTTGGCAATTTTAGCGGGCAAAATTTCAAACGGGCATTTGAATTCCTTATACGGTTTCATAAAGAAAAACTAGCTCCACTTGGAATTTCCCAGGTCACCAACGTTTACCAGGCATTCGCAGATGCATATTTCTCCATGTACATTTCCGGTCCCTGGAATGTACGGGAATTCAAAAAGTGGATGACTGGCGAACTGGCGGATAAATGGATGACAGCACCGCTTCCTGGTCCGGATGTCAAAACACCGGGTGTTTCACTGGCAGGTGGTTCAAGTCTGGTTATCTCAGAAAAATCCCGAAATAAAGATGCCGCTTGGCAATTCTGTGAGTATCTTTCCCTGCCCCAAGTTCAGATTCAATTCTACCGACTGGTTTCAGATCTGCCTGCAGTTAAATCCGCCTGGAAGGACTCCACTTTACAAAACGACCCGTATATGAAGGCTTTCTACCAGCAATTTCAATACGTTGTGGCTACTCCCAAAATTACCGAATGGGAACAGATCGCGTTTTCGAAAATTCAGCAATATGCCGAAATGGCTGCTCGAGGAGCGATGACACCGGATGAAGCCCTTAAATCATTAGATGAAGACGTCAACAGAATTCTTGAAAAGAGAAGATGGCTTTTAAGCAAAAATCATTAAGGATGAAATTATTTATTATGCTGCCTTTTTCGTGAGAGGAATGACATTTGAGAACTCGGATTTCGACAGCCTATTTCTTTCTAGCCCCGGCATTAACTGCAATATTTCTTTTCTTTTTTATACCGGTTATCGCCGCTTTTCTTATTAGTTTTACCGATTTTGATATCTACTCACTTGGAAATTTTTCAAATGCCCGTTTCATCGGATTGAGAAATTACCTCAATCTATTTCAGGATCCATTATTCTGGCAAGCTCTGAAAAATACCTTTTATTTCGTGATTGTTGCCGGACCTTTGTCTATTGCGGTATCATTAGGTGCTGCCATGCTACTCAACTCTCGTCTGGTAAAATTTAAGGGGATATTTCGGCTGACTTATTTTATTCCGGTTGTCACGACTTTGGTGGCTGTGGCCATTGTTTGGAGGTTTATATACCATCCTCGTTTTGGGATATTGAATTACATGTTAGGATTCATTGGTATCAATCCAATTGATTGGCTGGGAAATCCTGACTGGGCTATGCCGGCAATAATTCTCATGGCAGTTTGGAAAAACTTCGGCTATAATATGATTATCTTTATCGCAGGTCTGCAAAATATTCCTGAATATTTATATGAAGCTGCAGTAGTTGAGGGGGCTAATGCCTGGCAAAAATTTAAAAACATCACCATCCCAATGTTAGCACCAACCACCCTTTTCGTCAGTATCATCACAATGATTGGATTCTTTCAACTCTTTGCAGAACCGTACGTGATGACCCAAGGCGGCCCGTTAAACCGAACATTAAGTATCGTTCAGTACATGTATCAAGAAGGATTCAGATGGTGGAATATGGGATATTCTGCAGCGATTGCCTTTATCCTGTTTTTTATTATTTTTCTTGGTACACTTATCCAATTTAGAGTTCAAAAATCTTCGGAAATTTGACAATGATTAAAAAAATCTACTTACATATCTTTCTTATTGTCAGCGGCTTTATCACTCTGGCACCATTTATCTGGATGATTTCGGCTTCTTTTATGGGTGATGGTCATGCAAGCGTCTACCCACCCCGTTTTCTGCCGGATGTTTTTACCTTGGAGCAGTATCACCATTTATTTTTACGCCTAAATGTAGCACGTAATTTTTTTAACAGTCTCTTTCTGGCAGTAACTGTAACCCTCATTTCTCTATTTTTCAATTCTATGGCTGGATATGCTTTCGCTAAATATCGATTCAGGGGTAAGAACCAAATATTCAACCTTTTATTAAGTTCTATGATTATTCCCGCTCAAGTTACCATGCTACCATTGTTTTTGATGTTAAAATCCATAGGTTTTATTAATACTTATTTTGCGATAATTATACCCGGTTTGGCAAATATCTTTGGGATTTTTCTTATCCGACAGTATGCTTTATCAATACCAGACAGCTTGATAGAAGCAGCCCGGATTGATGGTGCTTCAGATTTCATGATTTATCGCACTATCATTCTTCCACTTTGTCTGCCTATCCTGATTACCCTGGCAATTTTCACATTTATGGGAACCTGGAATGACTTCCTCTGGCCTCTAATTGCCCTCACTGATGATTCAATGTACACCTTGCCAGTTGCTCTCGCCAATCTGATGGGTGAACACACCAAAGATCCCGAACTCATGATGGCAGGTTCGGTAATTACTATCATACCAGTACTTGTGGTGTTCCTGGCTCTGCAGAAATATTATATTAAAGGAATCATGATGAGTGGTGTGAAAGGTTAACATTTTAATTTTTTTTCAATCAGGAAAATGAAAGAAGAGATTGACTCCATGAAAAAAGTGAAACAACTGTTGTTGGAAATTCTGCTGTTTATACTGATTGTTTTTATTCAAACACAATTGTTTGCCCAATCGTACTCAGAAGAAAAATTTTTAGACAGCCTGATTGCCAAAATGACACTCCCGGAAAAAATCGGACAACTGGTTCAATGGAACGGCTCTAATTCTGAAGGAGAAAATAAGTTAAGAGACGGTGGCATTGGCTCATTTTTGAACATCCGAAACCGGGATGAGATTGACCGTCTACAGAAAATAGCGGTGGAAGAAACCAGATTAGGCATTCCGCTAATCATTGGAAACGATGTTATTCACGGCTATCACACTACTTTCCCTATTCCACTCGCCTCTGCCTCAAGCTGGAATCCAGAACTCCTGAAAAAAGCCTGCCGGATTGCTGCTTATGAAGCTGCTCAAAATGGTACTCGTTGGACATTTGCACCCATGGTAGATATTGCCAGAGATCCCCGGTGGGGCAGAATTGCGGAAGGTTTTGGCGAAGACCCTTATTTAGGCAGCATCATGGCAAAAGCAAGTGTAGAAGGATTTCAGGGGGAAAATTTGAATGACCTAGAAAGTATTGCTGCATGTGCGAAGCATTACGTTGCCTATGGGGCAGCTATTGCCGGATTGGATTATAATACGGTGGATATTTCCGAGAGAACTTTACGGGAAGTTTACCTTCCCCCATTCAATGCCGCTGTTAATGCAGGAACTGCAACTTTGATGAGCGCCTTCAATGACTTAAATGGTATCCCAGCTTCATGTAATTATTTTACGCTTACTCAAATATTGCGAAATGAATGGGGATTTGATGGTTTTGTAATAAGCGATTACAATTCTATCGGAGAACTAATTTTTCATAGAGTTGCAGCCGACAAATCCCAGGCGGCAACGGAAGCCCTCCAAGCTGGTGTCGACATGGACATGGTGGGTGATACGCTCACTGGAAATGTCTATTCACCTAACCTGGGAAGATTAGTAAACAAAGGAGAAATTTCCGAAGAAATAATCAATGAATCAGTTCGCAGGGTGTTAAGAATTAAATATCGCCTTGGTTTGTTCGAACGTCCGTATTCTCAAATCAGATATTTTAATAACAATCCTTTATTGGATTCCGAAAAAAAGAAGGTTGCTTTACAATTGGCCAGGGAGTCAATTGTTCTTCTTAAGAATGAAAACAATATTCTTCCCTTGAAGAATGACCTAAAATCTATTGCTGTTATTGGTCCCCTGGCGGATAAACAGGATGAGATGCTAGGTACTTGGACCTGTGAACCGATCAACGGTAATGTAATCACAATTTTGCAGGGAATTCAGTCAAAAGTTTCGCAGGAGACAAAAGTTAAATATGCTGAGGGCTGTGAACTTTCAGGTAACGATGACGAGAAATTCAATCAAGCTATTCGATTAGCAAAAGAAGCTGAGGTCGCGATTCTGGTGGTGGGAGAATCAAAATTCATGACTGGAGAAGCAGCAAGCCGTGTCGAATTAAATTTGTCTGGTGCGCAACAAGAACTGGTAGAAAAAATACATGCAACAGGAACACCAGTCGTTGTTGTACTCATCAATGGTCGCCCGTTAACCATCAACTGGATTGCAGATAACATCCCCGCTATAGTGGATGCCTGGTTTTTGGGTGACCAAGCCGGTAATGCGGTAGCGGACGTTCTTTTTGGTGATTACAATCCATCTGGCAAACTTCCTGTAACATTCCCAAGATCGGTTGGGCAAATCCCCATCTATTATGCCCATAAATCCACTGGTCGCCCATTTGACTCTAATGACAAATACACCACAAAATATATCGATTCTCCTGTGACACCTCTTTACCCGTTCGGGTTTGGATTGAGCTACACCCGGTTTGTTTATTCCAACTTAACAGTTAACTCACAAAAAGCGAATATTAATGAGAACATCAAAGTCTCCATTGATATCACAAATTCTGGGAGAATTGCGGGATCAGAAATTGTACAGCTCTATTTGCGGGATCAGGTAGCAAGCGTTACCCGGCCGGTTAAAGAATTGAAAGGATTTCAAAAAATTGATTTAAATCCTGGCGAAACTCGTACGATAGAGTTTATGATTACTCAGGAAATGCTCTCATTTTATGATGCTCATATGAAAAAAATTATCGAGCCAGGTATGTTTGATGTGATGATTGGTGGAAATTCCGAGGACGTTATTACAACCTCCTTTAAACTTATCGAATAATTTGAAAAATTCACCTGAATCTACATTTTATGGTTTAGAAGGAGTAAATCTGATGAGACAGAAAGCTATTCTAATAATGATTTTGGTTGGAACTAGTTTGCTTTTCGCCCAATCAGATTATGATAAACATATCTTCTTCGATAATAGCCTCACCGATGGTTCATATTATTACTCTTATGGTGAGTTCTCTTCTCCCAGCTACATTTCTCTAGTGGACGGAAAAATTCCGGTTGAAAAGAAACATTTTTTCAGCCCGCCAAATTCTCTGAAATTAAACTGGATAAGTGTAAAAGGCGGAAAATGGGTGGCCGAATTAAAAATTGGAAAATGGAGAAACCGGGATATTAATTTTGAGGGTGATACACTTTCTCTCTGGCTCTTCTCAGAAGAAGTAATCCAAGGGTACGAATTACCTTATATTTCTCTGGAAGATATATCGGGTAATGTCTCTGCAAAAGTTTATTTAAATAGTGTTGTGAATGCGATATCTCCCAGCGAATGGAGGCAGATCAAAATTCCCCTGAAATTATTCAATGGAGGGAAAAAAACGCTGAATATCAGCCGGATTAAAATTATCCGTTTTTCACAGGGACCACCGGATGAGAAGGAGCACATCTTTTACATTGACGAAATTAAGATTTATCATGATAAAATTACGAACAAACAATCACCGGCTGTACCGACTCGACTTTCTGCCAAAGCTTATGGCAGGCACATTGATTTGACTTGGAATGCAGGTAAAGAAAACGATTTACAGGCTTACAAAATTTACCGATCCTTTGATGGAAATAAATACCAGCCTGTCGGGATTCAAAAAGCTAATTTCCATCGTTATTCAGATTTTATTGGGGAAACCAACAGAACAGTCTATTACCGGATAAGTGCGATGGATGTGAATTATAATGAGTCGAAGCTATCCGAAAAAACTTCAGCAACAACTTATCCCATGTCGGATGATCAACTCTTATCAATGGTTCAGGAGGCTTGCTTTCGATATTACTGGGAAGCTGCACACCCCGTAGCAGGTTTGGCTCTTGAAAATATTCCCGGAGACAAAAATATGGTCGCTGTTGGGGCTTCCGGTTTTGGAATTATGGCTATCATTGTTGGTATCGAGCGCAATTTTATTAGCAGAGAGCAAGGGATTTCACGAATGCTTAAAATAGTCCGTTTTTTAGAGACGGCAGATCGGTTTCATGGGGCATGGCCACATTTCATAGATGGCACCACGGGAAAAGTAATCCCATTATTTAGTAAATATGACAACGGTGGTGACCTGGTTGAAACGGCTTTTCTGATTCAGGGTTTGCTGGCCACCCGCCAGTATTTTGATAAAGAAACGAAGGAGGAACAGGAAATTCGAGATTCCATTACCCGTTTGTGGGAATCCGTGGAGTGGGATTGGTATAGACGTTCACCGGACAGTGATTTTCTTTTTTGGCACTGGTCACCGGATTATGAGTGGCACATCAATCATCCCCTGATTGGCTGGAACGAAACTATGATTGTCTACCTTTTAGCAATTGCCTCCCCTACTCATCCAGTTCCTGTTGATATGTATTATTCAGGATGGGCCGGGCAATCCGACAGGGCGGTTCAATACCGAAGAAATTGGGGTAAAACAAAGGATGGCGACCATTATTCGAATGGCAATACCTATTACGGAATAACACTGGATGTTGGTGTAGGCAGTGGTGGACCATTATTTTTCACCCACTATTCATTCATGGGATTTGATCCGCACGAATTTACAGACCGTTACACCAATTATTTCAAAAACAACCAAAACATTGCTCTAATCAATCAGGCGTATTGTATTGACAATCCTGGTAATTTTATGGGCTATGGGGAGAAATGTTGGGGATTGACTGCCAGTGATGATCCCTGGGGATATATGGCACATGAACCGGTACTTCGGATGGATAATGGCACAATTACCCCCACCGGTGCACTTGCATCGTTTCCTTATACACCGGATGAATCTATGGAAGCGCTGAAGCATTTCTATTTTGACTTAGGTGATAAATTGTGGGGAATCTATGGATTTCGTGATGCTTTCAATCTTTCACAGAATTGGGTTGCAAATATTTATATGGGATTGAATCAGGCACCTATTACAGTGATGATCGAAAATTATCGTTCCGGATTGATTTGGAAATCATTTATGGCCAATCCAGAAATTCGGGAAATGTTAAATAAAATTGATTTTATTAAGGATCGAAACTAAAGCCTCTTATTACGGGCCTAAAAAATAGTCATTTTCTAATTTCGCTTCCTCTTTGGCGTTATTATCAAAAACGGAAATTTTGTTATTTTAATTATAAAAATTAAAAAATTAGAAAATATCAATTTTCACCGGAATACATCTTGACAAATTCATAAAATAAATTTATATTATTCCAGGTGTAAACGTTTACATTTTAGATTTCTAATATTTTTATTCAACAAATATAAGGTTAATATAAATCGATAAACTTTTACTACTTCCTTTGTGAACACAAATATTGTCGAAATTGCCAAGATGGCAGGCGTTTCAATTGCTACGGTTTCCCGCGCATTGAATAACAATGGTGCGGTACGGGAAGCAACACGTCAGCGAATTCTTTCAATCTCTAAAGAATTAAATTACGTACCCAATCCACATGCACGTGGTCTTTCTCGAAAAACAACAGACACAATTGGCGTGATATTGCCTGAGTTAATTGATGAATTTTTTATGGATATCATCCATGGGATAGATGAAGAGGCCTATCGGGCAAATAAATTTGTGTTAATCTCAAGTTCTCACACTCAAAGAAATATCATTGAAACACTTTTGGAATTTATGGGCAGTGGACGTGTAGATGGTGTAATATTGATGGTACCTCAACTCCATATAGAGGCTGCTCAATTGATTCAACAAAGTAAAAGACCCGTAATATTACTAAATGTATGTAAGGATTTAAGAGATGTAATTAGCTTTAATATTGATAATTATCAAGGAGCATTTGCAATTACGGAGCACCTTATTAAACATAGTTATCAAAAGATTGCGACAATTTCGGGACCGTCGGAAAATTGTGATGCTGAGGAAAGGTTACGAGGATATCAGGAAGCTTTAATACAACTTGGTTTATCTTTAGATAAGAATCTTATTATCTCGGGGGATTTTACTGCTCGTTCAGGTTACGATGGCTTTAAACGTCTTATTAATAAAACTCCTAAACCAGATGCAATCTTTGCAGCAAATGATATGATGGCAGTGGGTATATTTGAATCTGCTCGTGAGAGCGGCATAAAAATACCCGATGATATTGCAGTTGTTGGATTTGATGATATATATATGAGCCGGTTCCTGCAACCAAGATTAACCACTGTACATGTTCCTATTCAAGAATTAGGTAGCAAGGCTATTCAATACCTTTTTAAAATGATTAGCGGCGAAGTTGACTCAAAATTACCATACCGTGAGGTACTAACTACTAGTCTGGTAATTGGTGGCTCTTGTGGGTGTTTATACCAAGCCGGTCAAAAGATATTTTAAATAATATTAACATCTAACTAATTATAAGGAGTATGTCATGAAATATTTATTTACAGCAGTTGTCGTTTTATCACTCTTCCTGGTCTTTTCAGGAAAGGCAGTCAGCCAAACAGGACACATGGATCCGCCCTATTTACAAATCTCCTCCGCTGAAAATCCTATTACGGTTGACGGAGAACTAACAGAAACAGACTGGGCAAGACGATATGATATACTGGTCTACCGGGCTAATTTTACTCCCGGCGATGTTGAATACGATGTATCAGGAGATGTATTAGTTCATGGTACTTATACTGATACCACTACTACTATTGTAAGGATTTTGCATTACGGCTTGGATTTGTATATTTCTTTACAGTCCGATGATCAGTCAGTGGGTAAATTCGGAACAAGTTGGGAAGGCGATGGCCTTTTTATGAAAATTGCAGATGCCGGGGGTACTCAAGTAGAGTATAAGCTCTATTTTAATCTTGGGGGCACTGACCCGGATATTGCATACGAAGAACCAGCGCTTTATCCCGGTTCCGGTGCTGGCGCTGCCTGGAAACATCCCGGCACGATCGTTAACGACACTACTGCAGCGGATTCCGGCTATACCGCAGAGATGGTAATTCACCTTGACCATCTGGGTTACACTGCCAATGATACGGACATTCCTGTGCTCATGAATATTTTTGATCCTGATGGTTATCTGGATAATATGGATCCTTATGGCACAATCGGTGCCTATTATAAAAGCTGGTGGGGAAGTGAATGGGGTCCTGTCACACGTATTTTAAGATTAGCTGACCCACCCAGAAAAATCGCAATCAATACTACCGATCCAATCTTCCTCGATGGCCAATTAAATGAATCATTCTGGGCTAATGCCGATTATGTAATGGTCGGTAAAGGTTCACGCAAATCAACAGGTGGCTATTATATGCAATGGGGAGATTCATTGAACTCTTATACGGATACCAGCATGGCCATGATTAAATTTGCACATAACGGCACAGATCTATATATTGGATTTGAATCCAATGACTCGTCCGTATGTGAGTGGTCACCTGGATGGGAGGCTGACGGGCTCTTTCTGTGGATGACCTTTAAAGGAGTAATCCCAGGTGCTGGTGATCGAATGGAAATTAAACTAATGTACTTTGGCAATACAGTAGGAAGTTCTGCAGAATTTCAGTTAAGCGCAAATGTGCCAACTGGAGGTGCAGAAGGGATGTCCTATGAACCGGTAGGAACGGTTACACACACTGAAACCGGTGGACCTGATCATGGTTATTCCGGAGAAGTTGTCGTCCATACTGATTTTTTTGGTTATGCTAACCTGGATACAGTAATATTGAGTACAGTAATATGGGATCTCGATTATTCTTCAGCAGACGCCTATGATATACATGTATCGGATTATGCTCCAAATTGGTGGGGGGCACAATGGGTTGATCCGACTTTTGAAAAATATTATATGTATCGCGAAGTTATCCTTTCTAATGAAACTGCCGTGGGAATCGGTGATGCCGGTATGACTACTGTGCCAGTAGAGTATCGCTTGGATCAAAATTATCCCAATCCATTTAATCCCACAACAAGCATTGGCTATTACTTACCAACTGCTTCTAACCTTACTATTGATGTCTACAACATCCTTGGAAGCAAAGTGACTACACTTTTCAATGGTAAACAAGATGCTGGTTCACACACGGTAGTGTGGAATGGAACCGATAATTTCGGTAATTCTGTTGCTAGTGGTATATATTTCTACCAAATGTCTGCTCAAAATTTCAACCAGACCAGAAAAATGATGCTTCTAAAGTAAATATTCTATTTAAAGGGGACATCTTAAAAAGATGTCCCCTTTAATTTTCCAATTATTAAATTAATTTGAAAAATGATGAATATAAAAAAACTCCGCATCGTTAAGATTTTATTTTATCTGTTAATCGTAACCCAATCAGGGTGGACTGGTCAAACCGGAAAAATTGTTGGCCGTATATCCGATGCCACGACAGGCGATGCTCTTCCCGGCGCCAATATAGTGATTGAGGGAAGTGCAATGGGTGCTGCTTCCGATATGGATGGCGATTATATCCTTTTAAATATGCCACCTGGCAATTATACCCTGGTTGGCTCTATGTTAAGTTATCAGGAAGTACGAGTAACAAATGTAAAAGTCTCAGTAGACCAAACTACCCGTGTGGATTTTAAGTTAAACCCTACATCCTTAGAACTTGGTGAAACCATAACAGTAGAAGCAGAGCGACCCCTTATTCAAAAAGATATGACCGCCACCTCTTCTTCAGTCTCCGCTGATGAAATCCACAGCATGCCAGTGGAAAACGTTAACGATATTCTCAGTCTGCAGGCAGGTGTGGTAGTTGATAACAAGGGAGATTTCCATATTCGTGGTGGAAGGTCCAGTGAAATTGCCTACCTGGTCGATGGTGTTTCAGTTACAAATCCCTACAATGGAAAAGCTGCGGTAAATGTTGACCAAGGCGCAATACAAGAATTAAAGGTTATTAGTGGAACCTTTAATGCAGAATATGGTCAGGTAATGTCTGGCATTGTAGAGGTAATAACCAAGGATCCTGAGGAACAATTCCATTTTGGTGGTTCATTTTATTCAGGTGACTATGTAAGCTCTCATTCAGATCTTTTTTATAATATTGATAATCTGAATCCAACCTCCATTTATAATTATCAATTGTATCTTACCGGTCCGTTGCCATTTATCGGAAAGAAACTGAGCTTTTATGTGTCGTTCAGAAAATTTTATAATGATGGCTGGATGTATGGTCAGAGACGATTCAATCCCAAGGACTCATCGGAATATACTGCTACCCCGGTGAAAATTGTGCAAACCGGTGATAATCAACCAGTTCCGATGAACTTTAGTGATGAGTATTATGGCAATTTCAAATTAGTGTTCAAATTATCTCCTACAATAAAGCTAAACTATAATTTTCTTGGTAATCAATTTAAACGTCAATATTATGATCAACTCTATAAATACAACCCGGACGGGAATAAGACAGACCACGAATACGGTTTAACAAACATTTTGGATTGGAATCATGTACTTTCTACCAAAACGTTTTATACCCTCAAATTATCTCATAATTACTATGATTTTAAATCATATGTTTATGAGGATCCAAGTGATCCACGCTATGCAAATCCACTGATTTTAAGGAACCGGGAAGATGCTTATAGTTTTCTTACCGGCGGAACAGTAATGACCCATTCATACCGTTCGACCACAGTGGACAATGCAAAATTAGATATCACCTCACAGATGACAAAAATACATCAAATAAAATTGGGATTAGAATATAAATATAACAATTTTGACGAAAACAACTTCGAAGCTAATTACCGCGGGATACCTGGAGGAGGTGTATTTAGCGAAATCGACTTTTTTAACCGCGGAGAACATTCACATAATGCCATTGAGGGAGCAGCATATCTTCAGGATAAGATTGAATTGGACAACATGACGGTGAATTTGGGATTGCGCTATGATTATTTTAATTCGAGAGGAGAAGTGCCTACGGATTTGCGAGATCCTCAGGCAAACTTGCCGGGTTCTGGATATAAAAGTTCTACAATCCAACACCAATGGAGTCCTCGTATTGGTTTAGCTTTTCCTATCTCTGCAAGCGGTGTGATCCATACGTCCTACGGCCATTTTTTCCAGGTACCACCTTATGAATATATCTATAAAAATCCCCGGTTTGCCGTAGCCCCAGGTGGTTTATCTACCCTTATGGGAAATGCCGATTTGAAACCACAGACAACCATTATCTATGAATTAGGATTTCAACAAGAATTTGCGGGGACGATTGGAATTGATGTAACCGGATATTATAAGGACGCAAGAAATCTACTCGGAACAGAGATTTACTCAACATATGTGGGTGGAGATCGGTATGCACTTTACGTTAATCGTGATTATGGTAATATTCGAGGTATAACCTTCTCCTTGAATAAAAGGCCATCTTCCTGGGATCATCTGACCGTTAGTTTCGATTATACCTTTCAAGTGGCCGAGGGAAATGCGTCTGATCCGGATCAACAGTATTATAATCAGCAGTCTTTTCCACCGAAAAAAAGTAATATTCAAGTCGTACCACTCAACTGGGATCAACGTCACACCATAAATTTGTCTGCGACATATAGTAATCCACGTATCATTACCGCGGGTTTTATTGCACAATTCCAGAGTGGCTTGCCTTACACTCCTGCCATTCAGAGCCTTGAAACAACTTTCGAGAATAGTGGACGAAAACCATTTAATTACAACGTTGACCTCCGAGTTTCCCGCCAAATAATGTTGTGGAAAGAAAGTTTTAATCTATTTTTTAAGGTGTATAACTTATTCGACCGGAAAAACGAAATTGACGTTTATACTGATACGGGACGTGCAGGGTATTCATTGATAAGCCAGTTTCTGGGTGATCGGGTCGGACACATCAACACCTTAGATGAGTGGTTAAATAGACCGGACTATTATTCTGAGCCTCGAAAAATACTTGTTGGGGTTAACTTCGATTTTTGAGATTAAGAATCTCATTAAGGAATAGTGTTTTGATAAATATTTCGAAATATAGACTTATGATTAAAATTTAAAATAAAAGGACATGCTTCAATGAGATGGTTCAAAATCTGCATTTTCACCATCCTGTTTTCACTAACGACATCCCTAATCGCCCAAATTACCGTGCCAAAAGATATGCGAGGAAATCGTAAATACCGCAAAGAAGGAACTCATAACGGAAATTTGGTAGAGACTCTTTTTTATAACTTTGGTGAGGTGGCCTGGTGGGGTAGACAACCTTCCGGCGTATGGCCTAAAGGAACAAACCATTCATACATGGATGGAATCACTCCAATTGTAGTTACTCAGGTAGTCAATCATAACGGAGATACACTTTATTTGTGTGAGGCAGGTTATCGCGAATTAATGGATATTTCTCCAGATGGTGTTGAACGAGGTTGGCAACCACGGCCGGGTTATGCCAATCAACAACAGGATAACATTGCTATGAGTGACAATCCCAACTCGTGGCCAAATCAATGGGTGGATAAGGATGCAAGTTGGAATGGTTACTGGAATGGGTATTTTGGGAAACGTACGAATGCGGATCAAGAAAGTTTTTTTGTTATGGATGATGACGCAGATGATGGACAGGATTTTTATCCGGATTCAACTGATCAGAGCCGTCGTGGTTTAGCATTACGAGTTGGGGTTAGAGGATTTCAATGGCAAAATGTCCAGGCCGAAGATCTTATATTTTGGCATTACGACATTACAAATGAAGGAACCAAAAATTATCAAAAAATGATCTTTGGAATGTATGCGGATGTTGGAGTTGGCGGTCAGTATGACTCTAATGATGATAATGCTTCTTTTGATCTGCAAAATGATATTACTTATTCCTGGGATACCAATGGTCTTGGACAAGGTGGTTGGGGACCTACCGGTTATTGTGGCTATGCATTTCTGGAAAGTCCGGGCAATGCTTTTAATCATATTGATGATGATGGGGATGGAGAAGAAGGCAGTCCCACTGTAAATCCTAACATGATTATCGGAGAAATCCCGGATAACGGTATTGATGATAATAATAATGGCCTGATTGACGAAAGCGAAGTCCATATTGGATTTAAATATGCAGATGGAATAGATAATAATGGAGATGGCAGAATAGATGAAATGATTGATGAACGACGCGATGATGGTATTGATAACGACCTGGATTGGGATCCTGAAAAAGATGATGTCGGCGCTGATGGTTTAGCTGGAACTGGTGACTTTGGTGAAGGAGATGGGATTCCAACTGCCGGGGAACCACATTTTGATGCCACCGATAAGGATGAGTCAGACCAGATTGGCCTAACAGCTTTCGACGTATTTTATATCGGACAGGGATTTGCCTTCTATAAAGATGATGATGTTTGGGACCGGGTTTTTGTAAGTCATTTCGACACCCAATTACAAAACGGAAATATCGCATTTCTTTATGGATCTGGTCTTTTCCCGCTGCGACCAGGATTAACTGAGCGTTTTTCTGTCTGTCTGGTATTTGGGGAAAATTTAGCTGATATTCGCCGCAACAAACAAACCGTTCAGAGAATTTATAATGAAAACTACAATTTTGCCCGACCACCGGATAAACCTCAAGTTTGGGCAGTGGCAGGTGATAAAAAAGTAACTTTATACTGGGATGACCGTGCTGAAGAGAGTTATGATCCGTTTTCCACACCTCCATACGATTTTGAAGGTTATAAAATTTATAGAAGTACCGATCCCGGATTTATTGATGCCCGAATCATCACCAATGCTTTTGGAGAACAAACCTTTTTGCAACCAGTTGCCCAATTTGACCTTCGCGATGATGTGGAGGGATTCTTCCCATTAGATTATCAAGGAATTAAGATTTTTATGGGAGAAAATAAAGGACTAAAACATTCCTGGACGGATACGGATGTAATGAATGGTAAAACATATTACTATGCTGTTGTATCATACGACCGTGGCGATCCGGACTCGAGTATGTATCCATCGGAGTGCAGCCGTCTAATTGTGCAGGATATTAATGGTAATGTAACACTTGATGCAAATACAGTACAGGTTACGCCGCAAGCCCCTGTCGCGGGATACCAATCCGGAGGAATCCAAGATTCCATTTCCCACACGAATGGTTTTGCAACTGGAAATGTCTGGATTGATGTGCTAGATCCGTTGCTGGTGGAAGGAGAGCAAACTTTTCAAATCAGTTTTGATGATACAACTCATACTGATTCAATACGATATAGTTTAGTAAATATAACTAACCCCATGCAAAAGGACACAATATTCAAAGAATCTCCCTATATTAACGCGGAGGATTTCAATCCTTTATTTACCGGTATGAGGCTTCTTGCTCTAAATGACACCATTGAATGGGATGGACAAAATTCTGGATGGATAAAGGGGAATTCGAATATTCCTATTAAGGTGGACAGAAAATATGTCTTCCCTCATCGCAGGCCTGGCTATCCCTCCAGCTACGAGATAAGATTTGGAGAACCGGATACAACCTGGTGGTTTGGCCCAAGATTTCCGGTAGACTTTACGGTATGGGATATATATGAAAATAAGAAGGTTCTTTTTATGTTAGAAGAACCTCGGAAATCGACCCGGGACAGCACAATTTCCGTTCCGCTGAATGATTCCACCGAATATATTCGAATCATCATTATAGATGGGAGTATCCCAAGAGAAATTTGGCGGATAAGTTTTCTGGAGCCATATGGCGGAGAAACAGCCATACTACCAGAGGATGGAGATGTGTTAAGAATTCAGATTAAAACACCTTTCCGAAGCGGTGATATATATGAATTTACCACCAAAGCTGCCAGAGTAAATCGTGAAATGGCAAAAACAGAGTTAGACAATGTCGCAGTTGTACCGAATCCATACATAGTTGCAGCTCGCTGGGAACCAGCACGAAAATTTGCTACAGGAAGGGGAGAAAGAAGAGTCTACTTCATTCATTTACCAAGAGATTGTACCATTCGTATCTTTTCGGTGAGTGGAGATCACATAAAAACTTTAGAACATCACTCCGATCTTCTTGATGGAGCGGAACCATGGGATTTAACTACCAAAGATAATTTAGATGTAGCTCCGGGTATCTATATTTTCTATTTGGAAGCTCCAGGCATTGGCAAAAAGACAGGGAGATTCGCATTAATTAAATAACAGTAG
Organism: uncultured Calditrichaceae bacterium; assembly: GCA_964617285.1. Classification (GTDB taxonomy): domain Bacteria; phylum Calditrichota; class Calditrichia; order RBG-13-44-9; family RBG-13-44-9; genus CAYVKM01. The sequence goes on from CAZTXJ010000009.1 coordinate 28,935, forward strand.
GAACGAATATGAGAAGTGGCATATACCTAACTATATTTTTTATCATTTTAACATTTTCTAATGCAATGGCTAGTATCTTCGGGGGATTGACCAAAAGTGGTACCACAGCAGGACAGTTTCTTAAAATTCCAATTGGTGCCCGTGCTATCGGTATGGGGGGTGCTTATGTTGCACTCGCTAACGATGTTTCCTCCTTCTATTGGAATCCAGCTGGACTGACTCATTTGGGTCCCAACGGTGGTGTAAATTTTGTACATACAAACTGGTTAGCCGAAATGAAATTCGATTTTGCCGCAGTTGCTCTCAGAATAGGTAGTTTTGGAACTTTTGGTTTGAGTTTTACCTCGCTCTCTATGCCGGATATGAAAGTACGCACAGAATTTGAACCGGAGGGCACTGGAGAATACTTTAGTGCAATGGATATGGCAATTGGCCTGAGTTATGCTCGGACTCTTACTAATCGATTTAGAATGGGAATTACTGCAAAATACATTCGCCAGCAAATCTGGCATATGTCAGCTTCTGCTATCGCCTTCGATATTGGTATACTTTTTAAAACAGATTTCAATTGGTTAACACTTGGTATGGATATCTCTAATTTTGGTCCAAAGCTACAATATTCTGGAAAAGATATTTTCATAAACTACGATTTTAATCCGAATGAGCATGGAGATAATGAAAATATTTTTGCTGATCTACAAACCGATAAGTGGGATTTACCACTCCTTTTTCGATTTGGCGTTGCGATGGAGATTATGAATCAGGAAATGAATCAGGTAACAGCAGCCATTGAAGCAAGACATCCCAATGACAATACAGAGAGTCTAAGTTTCGGTATGGAATATGGATTCCGCCACCGATTTTTTCTACGCGGTGGGTATCAAGCTCTGTATGAAGATGAATCTGAAAAAGGACTGACTTTGGGTACAGGCATTGTATATTATTTAACTAACAGTATACCTCTATACCTGGATTATGCATATGCCGATTGGGGAAGATTAAACGACGTTCACCGATTCTCTGTAGAAATCCATTTTTAATCATCATAATCTATGAATTGACACAATAGAATGGAAAAGAAGTTTGAAACGGAATATGGATATTTTACCAATAATGGGAGGGAATATGTAATAACCAATTACAAAACACCCAGACCATGGATTAATGTCATCTCAAATGGAAATTATGGTTTAGTTGTCTCACAGGTAAACGGAGGATTCAGCTGGATAACACATGCTAATCTTAATCGTTTAACACGATGGAATCAGGACTTAATTCAGGACAACTGGGGAAAATTTATTTATTTGAAAGATGAGGAGAGCGGAGTATACTGGAGTCCTACCATACAACCAGTTTTAAATGAGGTCGAAAGATATTCCTGCCGACATGGAATTGGATACACAGTTTTCGAATCAAAATATCAGAATATCTTGGTTAATCTGAGGATATTTGTCCCATTCAACCATGATCTTGAAATATGGACGTTAAAACTAAAGAATTTAGCTAATCATCCCAGAAAAATTGGAATATATACTTATTTCGAATGGTGCCTGGGTGCAGCCCCGGATAATCATCGGGAATTCCATAAGACATTTCTGGAGACTGAATTCAATGAAGCGAAACAAACAATTTTAGCCAGAAAAAGATTATGGGAAATACCAACAAAGCAGGGACATTGGAATACAGATTGGAACAACACTGCTTTTTTCGCCTGTAGCGAATCTGTAGATGGTTTTGAGTGTGACAAAGAAAATTTTATTGGAAGAACCAGGACTATGGCCAATCCGATAGAAGTTGAAACAGGAGAATTATCCAGGACGCAAGGCAAGTGGAATGATTCTATCGCCAGCCTTCAGAAATTAATCTCGCTAAATTCTTTGGGAGAAAAAGAGATTCATTTTTTCCTGGGAGCCCATCCGGAAGAATCGGAAATCTATTCCCAAATTGAAAAATTTCGTGATGAAAAGAATGTGGAAGCTGCCTTTCAGCAGGTAAAAAAAGAATGGGCCTCCATCTTAGAAGCTTCAATAGTAGAAACCCCGGATGAAGCGCTAAATTTCATGACTAATTATTGGCTAAAATACCAGGCTATTTCCGGACGAATCTGGGGTCGGGCAGGCTACTATCAGCAGAGCGGTGCATTTGGCTTCCGTGATCAACTCCAGGATAGTCAAATTTTCTTATATTCCCAGCCCGAGTTGACCAAAAAGCAGCTTTTTTTGCATGCTGCTCATCAATATAAAGATGGTCGGGTACTCCACTGGTGGCATCCAATTAGCGAACAAGGATTGGATGCTAATGCCAGTGATGATTTGTTATGGTTGCCATTTGTAACTATCCAATATTTGAAAGAAACTGCGGATTGGAAATCGTTAAAAGAGAAGATTCGTTTTTACGACGATCCAATTCCCCAAAGTTTACTCGATCATTGTCTCCTGGCTATCGATAAAGTCCAGGATCGTTTCAGTAAACGTGGTTTGCCCCTCATTATGGCCGGTGATTGGAACGATGGATTAAGTGCAGTAGGTTTACTGGGAAAAGGTGAATCGGTCTGGTTAGCCCATTTTCTCTACTATATATTAAACGAGTTTTCTGTAATTCTTAATAAAACGGAAAGGTTTGATACGGCGGCAAGATATCAGGATAAAGCTGAATCATTAAAAGACGCAATAAATAAATTTGGGTGGGACGGTAATTGGTTTTGGCGTGCAAGCAAGGATAATGGCGAGCTAATTGGCAGTCACCATAATAAGGAAGGTACTATATATTTAAATCCGCAAATTTGGTCAATCATCGCTGAAAGTACCGATAAAGACAGACAGCAAAAGGTTATGCAAATGGTTGAAGATGAATTAGAAAGCGATGTGGGACCAATGCTGTTAAAACCATCATACACAAATCCGGATGCGGATATTGGCTATCTTTCGAGATATGCACCCGGTGCAAGAGAAAACGGCGGTGTTTATACCCATGCTGCCACCTGGAGTATTTGGGCAGCTGCAAAATTGAAAAAATCGGATTCTGCTTATCGACTTTATAAAAAAATCTGCCCGATTTACAACGGGATGAATCCAAACCGTTATCTGGCGGAACCTTACCTCACGCCGGGAAACATTGATGGACAAGATTCACCTCATTATGGACGAGGAGGGTGGACCTGGTATACAGGTTCTGCTGCCTGGCTCTTTCGCGTGACTTACGATTATTTGATCGGGATTCAAGCTGATTACGACGGATTGATTATTAATCCTACTTTACCTCAAAAATGGGAAAAGGTGAAGATAAGGAGATTATTTCGAGGCTCAATTTACCAGATAGAAATCTTTAATCCATATTCAAAAAAATCAGGTAATATTGAAATAAAAATGGACGGAAAAAAATTACCGAGTAACAAAATTCCTCTACAAAAAGAAGGCTTAAAAATACAAATTAGAGTTGATATCACATAAACATATTGAAAATAGCTTTGCCAAAACTTTTGATCATTATTTGTTTTTGAAAAAATTATATAGGAATGATATAAAAATATTCAATTAAAAACTTGAGGTGTACTATGAAATCCGCTACTATTTTTTTATTATTGCTATTCTGCGTAATTAGGGGTTTCACTCAAAGTTATATAGTTTTTTTTGGTGACAGTCCCGATCCCTCTTTCTATGATTACTCCTGGGGATATAAAAATGCACCAAGTCAATTGGAGTTAGTTGGATTAGGAAGCGACAAATTTCCAGTGGATACTTTGCATAAATATCAAGGTTCAAATAGCCTTCGATTACACTGGACTTCAGCCAGTGGAGGAGATTGGGGAATTGCGGTAGCTTCAATCGGTTGGCCAGGGCACGATCTTACCCAATACGATAGCATCGTATATTGGATAAATTCACCTGAGGCAATAAATCAGGCCGACCTACCAGATTTAGTTCTGGAAGATTTAAGTAATACCCATAGCACCCGTGTTTGGCTGGGTGATTATTTTAACGGGGTGGATTCCGATTCCAATAGCTGGCAAAAAGTGATGGTCCCAATTAATGCCTTTCAACCGGGACCAAATAATTGTGACTTTACCCGAATTAAAACAATTTTTCATTATCAAAAAACGGCAGACGGCGTTGAACATCTTGCCTGGCTGGATGAAATTCGTGCGATACGATCGGGTGGAACCGGTCCCGGAATTCCCAATAGGCCAGAGGGCATTATTGCAACCGGGCATGATAGTCGTATTGATTTAAGATGGACAGTAGATACTGATACAAATCTTGCCGGATATTTTATTTATCGATCCCAAACATTATCTGGAACATACACTAAATTAAATCCAACCTTTCATGAGACACATCTGTATAGCGATTTTTTTGGGCAGAACAATCAAACATATTACTACTATATTACCGCAGCAAACCAAAATTATGAAGAATCACCAGCATCTGACACAGTTTTTAGTACTTCTTATGCAATGACCGAGGATCAACTATTATCCTCTGTTCAGGAAGCAATGTTTCGTTATTTCTATGATTATGGACACCCCACAAGCGGATTAGCAAGAGAAAGAAATGGAGCCGGTAATAGCGAGAAATGTGCAACCGGAGCAACTGGATTTGGCTTAATGTCAATAATGGTCGGAGCTGATCGTGGTTTTATAACTCGTGATTCCGCCGCATCAAGAGTTCATAAAATTCTTCAATTTTTACAAAATAATTGTACAAAATATCATGGCGCCTGGTCTCATTGGATTCATGGAAGTACGGGGGAGACCATTCCTTTCAGCCAATATGACGACGGGGGTGATTTGGTAGAAACATCCTACCTGATACAAGGCGTATTAACAGTAAGACAGTATTTTAATTTAAACAACACCATTGAAAATGAAATCCGTAATCTGGCAACCCTAATGTGGGAGGGCGTTGAATGGGATTGGTACCGTCAGACTCCATCCAGCAATTTTATATTTTGGCACTGGTCCCCCAACTATGGTTGGACAATGAATATGCCAGTAGTCGGATTTAATGAAGCAATGATCGTTTATTTATTAGCCATAGCTTCTCCTACCCACTCAGTACCGGCTTCCCTTTATTATAATGGATGGGCATCCCCGGTAAGTTACGTGAACGGAAATACCTATTATGGATATATGCAATGGGTCGGGCCTGCCTATGGTGGTCCGCTTTTTTTCACTCATTATTCGTTTCTGGGATTTGATCCGCGAAATAAATCCGACCAATTCTGCGATTATTTTGAAAATAACCGCCATATTTCTCTCATTCACCGTGAGTATTGTATTGACAATCCATTAAGCCATGTGGGTTACGACTCATTGGTATGGGGATTAACCGCCAGCGATGAGCCTGGTGGTTATAGTGCACATGCCCCTTATTCAAACGATAACGGCACTATTTCTCCGACTGCCGCCATTAGTGCTATGCCTTATACACCACAAGAATCAATCGCATCCCTGAAACATTTTTATTACGTGTTAGGCCCGGACTTATGGGGTGAGTTTGGATTCAGGGATGCATTTAATCCTGGACAAAATTGGTATGCCAGCAGTTATATTGGCATTGATCAGGGTCCAATGGTAATCATGATGGAAAATTATCGAACGCATTTGTGTTGGAATATGTTTATGTCAAATCCCGAAATACCACAAATGCTGTCTGCAATTGGCTGGACAGTGGGTCTTGAAGACCAAAATAACCCATCCAATTTGACCTATGAATTGCAACAGAATTATCCAAATCCATTTAATGCCGGTACATTAATTAGATTTACTTTAGCTAAAAAAATTAAGGTCAGTTTGGAAATTTATAATGTATTAGGTCAGCGGGTAATGTCAGTTTATCAAGGTCAAGAATTGAACGCAGGTGAGCATAAAGTGCAGATCCAGAAAAATGATTTATCATCTGGAATTTATTTTTATCGGTTGCAGGCGGATAATTTTATTGACACAAAGAAAATGATAATTTTGAGGTAATAAAAAATATCATAAATTGTCAAGGTTTTAATCCTAAAGAAATTGAAATTTTCTTGTGAAGTACAATTTCAATTTGTCAATACAAAAAATCCCAGTTTTTAATCTGGGATTTTCTGTAACTTTTAATATTCAAAGTGAAGCTCATGTATAAAAGAATAAATCTAAACGGAAAGTGGAAACTCGAACCGGGCTCGGCAAAACCTAACTCATTCAATCATAATTGTGAAGTTCCAGCTCTGATTGATGTATCAAAACTACAATTTAATTGGCAAAAGTATGATTATTTTTGGTATTGCACAAGCTTTCGAATTCCCCAAAATTGTCAATTCGCAAAAGTAATTCTTCAATTAGAACAGGTTAAATATGGCACGGAAATTTGGTTAAATGACAGATTTGTCGGAAGTGATATTCCATGTTATACCAGTCAGGAATTCGATTTAACAAATTTTGTAACTATAAACTCCCCGAACACTTTATTAGTTAGGGTCGGATCAAAATATACTTTGCCAACACATAGTGCTGTTGGTAATGATTTCGAAAAGTTATCTTTCATACCGGGTATTTGGGGTGATGTTTGGCTCCACTTCTATGGTCCGGGAAAAATTGAATGGACCAGAATAATTCCCGATATTGAAAAAGAGAGTGTCCACATTTTTACCGAGTTAAAAAATTTCACAAATCAGGTAAAAAAGTTTCGGCTCGAATTCCAGATTCAGGAGAAAAATAAGGGCAGAATTATTTCTACCAAGAACCTGGGGGCTATTTCAGTATTACCAGCAAAAAATTATGAATTAGAACTGGACCTGGAAGTACCCAATCCACATTTATGGTCTCCTGAAGATCCTTTTCTATATCTATTGAATTGTAAAATAGTGGACCAGGATCAAATCTCACACCAGCAGCAAATTCAATTTGGGATGAGGAAATTTGAGATCCGGGACGGACACTTTTATCTCAATGGAACAAGAAGAACGCTTCTGGGAAGTAACATTGCATTTCACCGGCTGCTTTCTGATGAGACCCGCGGATTGTTACCATGGAATTTGAAGTGGATCAAAAAGGTTCTGGTTGATATACCTAAATCGCATAACATGTTTTTCTTTCGTATACATCTTGGTCATGCCTATAACAAATGGTATGATATTGCTGATGAATTTGGAATTTTATTACAGGATGAATGGATGTTTTGGCCCAGCACGGGAACACCAAATCAAATTGAGCGGGAATTTCAATGTTGGATCAAGGAAAACATAAACCATCCCAGCATTATTATCTGGGATCCATTGAATGAAAGTGAAGATTCGAATATTACCGAAGGTATCATTCCCAGACTAAAAAAAATTGATCCAACCCGCCCCTGGGAATGTGTTGATTTCACAGATGATCATTCATATATCTACTCTCTTGGTCCGGTTTTGAACGGCGACAAATTTGGACATTCTCGTTCAATATTTGAACTTCAGAAAAGTCTTAAACCGACAATGGTTAGTGAATATGTTTGGTGGTGGCTGGATAGAAACAACCAACCAACCTCATTGACTAAAATAGTTTTAGAAAGGTGGTTAGGGAATAATCCATCTTTGGCAAAAATAGTAAGCCAGCAAAAATTTATCGTCACTGAATTGACCGAGCTGTGGAGAAGACTAAATATAGACGCAATCATGCCATTCATATATTTAAGTGCGGGAACTGGCCCTACAGCTAACTGGTTTACCGGAACCCTTTCAAAACTACAATTAAAACCAGTCATGAAAACAATTAAGCGGATTTTCTCACCGGTTTTAGTAAGTATAGAATTGTGGGACCGGCATTTTCTTTCCAGTGAGCAAAGGGATATACCTGTTTTTCTAATTAATGATGGTTTAAAAAATCAGACCATAACGTTTCAAATCTATTTTAAAAAAGATTCATCAAAGATTTTATTAAAGCAAAAGATTCAGTTAAAGGCCGGGGAACACCTAAAACTTCATACAAAAATAACTTTTCCAATTAAAGCTGGTGCAAACGAATTGATTGCCAAAATATCTTCTTCTAACGGTACCAATCTCGCTGAAAGTCGCAAACCAGTTTATATATTTAATCCCATCAAAAAACCTAAAATAAAAAATATCCCCAGATTAACTTTGGCTGATCCTTCTAATGAGGTTTGTGAATTCTTAAAAATCAACCAGGTCAATTATTATGAATTCCCGAAGGGGATAGAGGATTCAGGGATTATTTTATTAAATGGAAAAGGCATAGAAAAAATTTCCCGGAAACTAAACATTAAAATATCCAAGTTCGTTAGTCAAGGCGGTATCCTCATTTTACAGGAACCGGAAGAGGGAGTCTCCAAAGAAGCGCAATTCAAAATTGTGGATAATTTAGAATTGAATGTTAAATATCGAAGAGATGAGGAAAGAGGTGGATTTGATTCTTATGTGTTTCCGGAAAATAATTCTCATTTTATATGGAAAGGTTTAAACAAGAAAAATTTTCAACTATTGAACGGAGCGATTGGTGGTGAAATTGTTAGTCAACATTTTGTCAGACCAACTCAACCATTTCATACCGTTGCTTCCTGTAATTTTTCTCTCGCTGTACCTGCCATCATGGAAATCCCCTATGGAAGAGGCTGGATACTTATTTCCCGATTACAAATTCGCGGTCGTTTACTGCCAAAGGAAGCTTCTTACGGAATATTTGATCGGCGCTATGATCCTGTCGCAGAAAAGTATTTTTGGAATTTGTTATTTGGGTATATAGGAAAATCCGATTATCAGAGTACTGTTAAAAAGCAATTGGCAAAGAAAAAAATATATATAGCCCAAATCAAATCATCCACTCAACAGGTATATGATATAGTGGACGGAAAAATAAAGAGTCGTTGGAATTTTAAAGAAAATAAACCACAATGGCTATGGATAGATTTTGGAAAGAAAATTAAATTAATAAGTTTAAGCATAGAATGGGAAATAGTCTATAGTAAAACATTCCAGATTTTCCAATCCAACGACAATTTAAATTGGGAATTGGTTTTCGAAAAGAATAAATCGTCTGACAGTGAAGATTTTATCAAATTGCCCGGTATAAAATCCAGGTATTTAAAAATTGAATATAATCGGGAAAGTGGTCAGTTTTCTTATTCGATCTGGAAAATGAAAATAAATTCTTGATTCACATTTTATATTGAGATCATTTTTTAAAACATGGGTAAAAAATTTCTTATAAAATTATTTCTGATAATTTGCATCTCAAGTTTCTTTTTGTTTTTGTTATCTTGCACCAGCGACAAAAATTCTGATCAAGATATAATCTTGAAGGTGGGTCAGTCAAAGATTTTCGTAAAGGACTTCCGAAATTCATACGAATTAGATCCAGGTTTTCCTGGAATTCGCAAGGGCACAGATGGATTACGAGAATTTGCTGAAAAAATTACTGATAAGATATTATGTGAGAAATTGGCTCAGGAAGAAGGAGTAGTAGACAGTATCCCTTTTAAACGACGTTTGAATTATAGAAGAAATGAAACAATCATAAGATCATTTTATGAAGAGAAGGTCAAAAATAAAGTTCAGGTTTCAGAATCTGAAATTAAGAGTGCATACCTGCGTATGTCTGTAAAGTTACATGTAAAACATTTATTTGCCCCCGATAAATTGCAGGCTGAGAATTTATATCGTTCCCTTGAAGCGGGCGTACCATTTGATACTCTGGCTGGTAAAGTTTTCGCTGGTATTCCGCCAGAGCAAGGTGGACCAGATTTAGGTATGATTAGTTGGGGAGATCTAAATCCAAGCTTGGAAGATGTTGTCTATAATCTAAAACCAGGTGATTATTCCAAACCGGTTTCCAGTCCCTGGGGATACCACATATTGCTCGTGACAAATCGAGAGCAAAATTTGATGATCACCGATTCCGAATACCGGGAAAAACATGATCAGATCGAACGAAAGTTAAGAAAAAGAAAAGAGGGATTGGCCGCGGGAGATTATCTCAAAAATTATTTAGATCCTTTCCATATCAAAGTTAAGAAAGAGGCCTTTTCTAAAATCATCCAACTGCTACATATTGATTTTGATGAACCGGTCATTCAATTCCAAAAGGATAAATACCTGTCAGATCAAGATATAGAATTTCTCCGAAAAAATCTGAAAAATCAGTTGGATGATCCCTTTATGGTCAGCAATAAAAATAAGTGGAGTATTGGGGAATTTTTAGATAAAATTGATTCTATTCCCTGGGACAAACGACCGCGAATATCTTCTGCCCTAAAATTAAAAGATGATATTGGTATTCTGATTCGGAATGAATTCTTACTAAATGAATCCTTAAAAAATGGCATTAATAATGAAACTAAAATTGACTCAACTATGCATGCATATACACAGGAATTAGCCTATCAATACTATTTAAAGAGGTTATATCAGAAATTCGAGTTGCCTTCTGAAATTGCAGAATATTATAAAAAAAGGTATGATAAAAATTTTGTGCCTGACAAAATTCCTGATGGGATACTTCCGGGAATGAACACACCTGAAAATTATAAGCTTTATTATTCTGAACGGGCATTACATCAACAATTGATCTCACATTTTCGCAACATTAACATTCAAATAAATGATGAACTAATAGCCAGAGAAGCTGAAAAGATAGATTGGGAAAAACCGGTAAGAATGTTTATTTTTCCAGAAAATTAGCCTCATTAAAACAAGTATATTGTAACAAAAAATACCGTGAACAGGATACTACCCCTATCCCCTGCCTATAACTTAAAAATTTTATTTTATTTTTCTTACTCACTATATTTGTTTTCCTCTGCTTTCTATTATTCAATTCAGAAATCTTTTGAAAGGAAGATCAAGATTACACTGCTCGGGTAAAATAATCTCTTTATTGTACCCCGATCCCGGTCCTGAAATGACCAATTATTTTTTTTCTTGATATTTATTTTTGGGAAATTTAGATTAAATCCAGGAAATCCGAAAAAACTCGTTTTTTAATATAGAGATGTATTAAAAATAGTTTGACTGGCCTTACTCTGACGTCCTCCGTCTGGAAACGAGGGTGGTTTATATCCGGGAATGCTGCGGTGGTGGGATGTTTTGAGGGGGCGGAGCTGTATCTG
>CAZTXJ010000010.1:0-38853 GCA_964617285.1 uncultured Calditrichaceae bacterium
CCCGGCTCAACTACTGAATTACTGGATATTGAGGTACAAAATGCAACCGAATATCTGGGTAAGCTAAAAGATCAATTGGAGGAAGAAGGCTTTACTGCCACAGCCGATGTCTTTCGCGGGGACCCGGCAGATGTTATTACCAAATTTACGCTGGATATGAAAATCGATCTTATCGCTCTGGGAACCCATGCCAAAAAAGGAATAGATGCATTTTGGGCAGGAAGTATAACCCCAAAGATTTGTAAAAAATGCCCGGTACCATTTTTATTGATACCGATTCATCCGGAAAGTAATAAGTAGAAATAACTTTAAGATCACTCAATTGTAAGGGAGATAAATCTTTATGAAATTATCTCAAGAAAAATCATTGAGGAAGATTCTTTTCCTGGGTATCATCCTCATCCTGAGTTCGGTGTTTTGGGGATGTGCTTCCAGCGGGACGCAAATCCCGGAAGAACCCGGATATGTATCGGATTATCCGGAACTGGACGGATACGGACGCTGGTTAACAGTTCCACCCTATGGTGAGGTCTGGCAGCCTTATGTGATCGACAACTGGCAACCATTTTCTTATGGGAACTGGGTCTGGACGGATCAGGGGTGGGCCTGGGTGTCTTATGAACCCTACGGATGGCTAGTTTTTCACTACGGCTTCTGGGATTATGATCCTTCAGTGGGCTGGTTCTGGATTCCGGGAGATCAGTGGTCTCCTGCCCGGGTCCGCTGGATCGAATACGGAGATTACATTGGCTGGGCGCCGCTTCCTCCACATAATGTTGTCTGGCCCGAACCCTGGGAGCGCAGCCGGATTCATATCTGGGTTGTAGTAAACCGGAACAAATTCCTGGATGATGACATTGGCCGGCATCGAATTGCCGGATTCCCCAGGAGGGAACCTCAGCGAATAATTATCCGGGACCGGGAGCCGGATGTCCGGATAATCGAGAGGTCAGTCAATCATCCTGTTCCTCAGACCAGAATTCAGCGTGAACCAGTCCGATTCAGGGATCATGAGTTTCAGCGGATGCAATTGCCACCAGAGGAAAGAAACAGAATTGAGCAGAGAAGAGAAGAAACCCGGAGGGAAATATTGCGTCCGGCACCAAAACAGGTTCCGCGGGAAAGAAAGCAGGAGGGTAAAGAAGAGAAAGCACAACCTCAAAAGAAGCAGCAGGAAAGACATATTGAGAGGCGTGAATCCGGGGAGAAAGAACAAAAACATAGAAAATAGAATTTCTTGATTTCCAATCTGTTCGCTTATACTAAACTCAATGTGTTGATGAAACTCTTTGTAAATGATATAGACCTGGCTTTTTGATTCAAGTGAAATACACCAAAAGGAGCGGTGTGTGAAAAAATTTGAGACCGAAGTTCGCCTGGCCCGGGAAATGAGTTTGATGGATGCCACCCTCATCGGGGTGGGCGCCATGATTGGTGCCGGTATCTTTGTGCTTATTGGAATTGCCGCAGGCGTAGCCGGCCCGGCATTGATCATCACATTTACCCTCAACGGCTGTATTGCCCTGCTAACTGCCATGGCCTATGCCGAACTGGGTTCCTGCTACCATGATGCCGGGGGAGGATATCTCTGGGTAAAAGAGGGATTGCCCCGCTGGAACGGATTCCTTTCCGGATGGATGAGCTGGTTTGCCCATGCGGTTGCCTGCAGTTTGTATGCGATTGGTTTTGGCGCCTATTTTGAACACGTCTTTACCGAACTATCTATCACTATACCCCACTGGGCAATTTTCCCGCCACATAAAATATTAGCCGCAGTGGCAGCCATTTTTTTTGCCTACATCAATTTTCGGGGTGCATCGGAAACCGGAAAAATCGGCAATTTGGTTACCATTGCCAAGATCGTCATCCTGTTTATTTTCATCGGTTTTGGCCTTGAGATAATCCTGCGGAAAGGAGACTGGCAAGCCACATTCAGTCCGTTTTTGCCTTATGGCTTCAGCGGGGTATTCAAAGCCATGGGTCTCACTTTTATTGCCTTCCAGGGGTTTGAGGTTATTGCCCAGAGTTCGGAAGAAATCAAAAATCCCAAAAAGAATATTCCCCGGGCGGTCTTTTTATCCCTGTTGATTGTGGTACCGATTTACCTGCTGGTGGCGATCGCTGCAATCGGTTCTGTCCGGCCTGGTGATATGACGCCCTGGGCTTATCTGGCGAAGCAAAAAGAAATTGCCCTGGTAGAGGTTGCCCGGCATTTCTTTGTGGGTGGTGGGGTCATGATACTGATCGGTGGACTAATTTCTACCATGTCTGCCCTGAATGCCACGATTTATTCATCTTCCCGGGTTGCCTTTGCCATGGGACGGGACAGAAACTTCCCCACTTTTTTCAGTAAAGTGCACTCCAAAAATTACAGCCCCTACTGGTCCATCCTTATCTCACTGGTCATTGTGGTCTTTATGGCGCTTTCCCTGCCCATCGAAGACGTGGCCAGTGCGGCGGATATCATGTTCCTTCTTTTATTTCTTCAGGTAAATATTGCCATGATCCGTTTGCGAAAAAAGCGGGCAGATCTGGATCGCGGTTTTTTTGTCCCCTTGTTTCCCTGGCTCTCTATCATCGGAATAATACTTTTGCTCTTTTTAGCTGTCTATATGTTGAATTACAGTCTCACCGCCTGGATTGTGACCATTATCTGGATTGTGATGGGATTAACCGTATATCGGGGGTATGCTGCTCACCGGGAAGTGGAACATATCCGCAAAGTAAAAGCCCTGGAAAGGATCGAAAGGAAGGAATATAATATTCTGGTCTGCGTCGCCAATCCGAAATCTTTAAAAAGTCTGATTGAAGTGGCGCTCTCTGTGGCCAAAAAACATCAGGGTGAAATTATTTTTCTGCATGTGATGGAAGTGGGAGAGGGACAACGTCTCCGCGCCGGACTGGAGGCTTCGGCCCGGGCCAGACCGGTTCTTGATGAAGCGGAAGAACAGGCCGATAAGGCCGGTATTCCGGCACGCTCTATCATTAAGGTCTCACACCGCATCTCCCAGGGTATCATCGATACGGCCATAGAAGAAAATTGCAATTTTATTATTATGGGCCGGGAAAAACAACCGACCTTTCTGGACCGGGTATTTTCCTCCCTCATGGATTCCGTTCTCCAGAAAGCCCCCAGCGAAGCAGCCGTTCTGCATGGCGAATTTTCCCGGGATGAAGTCAAGGAGATCCTGATTCCCTTTGGAAAAGATATCCATACCAGGTTGGCCACTGAAATCGCTCCAGCCCTCATTGAGTACTTTAACGCAAAACTCCGTATCGGTCTGGTAGTTGATCCGGACACTGCTCCGATTGAGAAAGAAAAGAGAGTTACTGAAATTAAACAACTTCTGGACGAAAATTCAGTAACCGCAGAACTAAAGGTAGTGCAGGAGAGGGAAGTCTTAAAAGCAATCGTCAAATTGTCCCGGAGTGCAGACCTGGTTTTAATGGGCGGAAGAACCGGCGATTTTATTGAGCTTCTCCTGGCCAAATCCCTCGCCCAGGAAATTACCGAACAGGTTAAATGTCCGGTTTTGTGGATCAAAGAATATGAAGAGCGACCTTCTTTCTGGGCCTCGCTTTTTAGATCGTATAAAACTGTAGGAGTGGAAAATGAATGATAAATTGCCAGGTTCATTTGTGAATTTGACCGATAAATTCATTGGCTATCTTCCGGATCTTCTGGCCGGGATTGTCTTACTGTTTATCGGTTGGTTTCTGGGCTGGTTTGCCAAACGGGTAATCATTCAATTAGCGGTTATTTTGCGACTGGAACGTTTTCTTATCCGGTTTCGCTGGGGCCGGGATTTTTCCAAAGGCGATGTCCGTTTTGGTTTCTACAACTTCCTGGGAAATATCGCCTTCTTTATCATCTTCATTATTTTTGTCAACAATGCACTCAGCGCCTGGAAACTTACCGTCCTGTCCGATTTAATGGAGAGGGGCATATTATTTCTGCCCAGAATTATCATCGCCCTCATCCTGTTCGGCATTGGCTGGCTGATCTCCATCTGGGCTTCCCAGGCTATCCTCAGAGCTCTCCGACGGGAGGATATTCCCCGCTCAACCCTGATCGCCAATTTTATCAAGGGGGTATTATTACTCTTTTTCTCGGCCATGGCTTTGCTGGAGCTTAACATTGCGCGGGAGATCGTCATTATTGGTTTCGCTACTGTTTTTATTACCCTGGGAATAATAAGTGTAGTCCTGACCGTTAGTGGGGAAAGGAATATTTTTAAAAAGGTGTCTGAAACACCGGAGGAAGAATAACTTTTCCCGGCAGAAATTTCAGAGATAAGGATAATTAAATTGAAAAGAATATTGATTTTTTTCTTGCTTACAACTTTAGGGTGTCAACTAAATTTACTTGCTCAGAGTAACGAAGTCCTGGAATTTGGCCGGTTTGGGCAAATCCATGTATATGGCAATAAAACCTCACCTGAAGAAGTCGTGCTTTTTGTCTCCGGCGATGGAGGGTGGAATCTCGGGGTAATCGACATGGCTAAATCCCTTGCATCCCTGGATGCGATGGTCATTGGCATCGATATCACACACTATCTCCCCGAACTTGAAAAATCTCCGGAAAAGTGCGCTTACCCCGCCTCAGATTTTGAAATGCTCAGCAAATATGTTCAAAAAAATTATAACCTTTCAGATTACATCATACCAATTCTGGTCGGGTATTCATCCGGGGCAACATTGGTTTATGCGACCCTGGTTCAGGCTCCTTCGACCACTTTCAAGGGTGCTATTAGTCTTGGTTTTTGCCCGGATTTACCGATCACGAAGCCGTTTTGTCCGGGAAGCGGATTAACCTTTGATAAACTACCGGATGGTAAAGGTTTATCTTTTTTACCGGCAAAAGATCTTGACTCCCACTGGATTGTTTTGCAAGGCGATATTGATCAGGTATGCGACGCGTCAAAAACAAAAAGTTTTTCAGAAGCAACCAAAGGAACAAAGTTTGTTTTACTGAAAAAGGTTGGGCATGGTTTTTCGGTGCAAAAAAATTGGATGCCTCAATTCAAACAAGCGTTTAGTGATTTATCCTCCGGAGAAACCAAACCGGAGAAAAAAGGTGAATCCACTCGGATCCGGGATTTACCGCTAATCGAAGTGCCTGCAAAAGAATCCACTGGCGATTTCCTGGCCATTCACCTTACCGGTGATGGTGGTTGGGGAGTTACGGATAAAGGTATAGCACAGGAATTGGCTAATAACGGCATTCCGGTTGTCGGTCTGAATTCCCTGAAATATTTCTGGAAAGATCGCACTCCGGAGGAAACCAGCAGAGATGTTCAGCAGATTATAACTCATTATCTCACACTTTGGAAGAAAGATAAAATCATCCTCATCGGTTATTCCTTCGGTGCTGATGTTCTGCCATTTGTGATAAATCTGTTTCCCGATGAAATGAAATCAAAAATTAAGCTTGTCGTTTTTCTGGGACCAAGCCGGTTTGCCGAATTTCAGTTTCATCTCACCGATTGGCTGGGTGGAAATTCCTCGGGGAAAAGTTATCCGGTACAACCGGAATTAGAAAAGTTATATGGATATAAAATGCTTTGTTTTTATGGAAAAGATGATAAAGATGCCATTTGTAAGAATTTAAACAGCTCATATGTGAAATCGATTATGTTGCCCGGTGGACACCGCATCGGCCATAAATTTGATTCCATTGTCCGGGACATTATGGAAGAAGTAGGTTCCAAATGAAACTTATCAGGTTAGCCAAAAAAAGTATTTTCTATCTCTATTTGCAACCGGCGTTTAAATATATCTCATACATTTTGATATTATTTCTGCTTTTTTATACTCAAAGCTTTAGCCAGATTTTTCTACCTGACACGACCGATACTTTTTTCCTTGCCCAAAATAAGATGTCATCAGTATCCGGAACCGCATGGCTCCCAAACTCCTCACCCTTAACCGGTTATACCTTTCAACAAAATTCCTGGAGCTTCCTTTTCCGCGGGAATGTATTTGCCCGGTACACCGGCCAGGACATTACCCGAAGCGGGAACCGGGGAGCGGCAAAATTTGATGCCCCCAACTGGTTTTCCGGAATGGTTGCCCGGCCGATCTCGGCACGAACCACAATCATGTTCCGAACAGGCTTAAGCCTGGAGCGGCTCACCGAAGGAGCCGGCGGTTATCCTCTGTTGTTTCAGACCGGGGTCACCTATGACAACAAATTACTGATTGACCGCCAGCACCCGATGGACCTTTTCACAGAATTAGCTCTGGGAATCAATTATGACATTGGAAGGGACACCACCTTTTTTCTATATTTTGGTCTGCCCGGCGAACCGGCCACCGGCCCGCCCATTTTTCTGCAGCGTCCATCGGCCATGAACCTGCCGGATGCGCCTGTAAGTTACCGCTGGCAGGATCAGACGCATATTTCCTTTGGTGTGGCCACTGCGGGAATAATCATGAAAAATTATAAACTGGATGCTTCGATATTTAACGGCCGGCAACCCAATGAGAATCGGTTCGATATAGATACCCCACAATTTGATTCCCGCAGTATCCGGCTTTCCATGAATCCTTCCGATAATCTGGCCCTGCAGGTTTCCTACGCTTTCCTGAAAAGTCCCGATCCGATGGAGACCGATGTTAATTATCACCGCACGGTTGCTTCTGTTCTATATAACTTGCCTCTGCCGAATAAGAAAAATCTATCCGCTTCACTCGTCTGGGGAATCAATCTGCCGGACGTGAATGACCAACAACATTCTATACTGCTGGAAGCGAACTATCAAACCAAAAATTCTTCACTCTTTTCCCGGCTGGAATTTGTCCAGAAACCGACCCAGAATTTGAGCCCTTATCAGTATGTTGACAGTCTTTTTCTGGTGAATGCATTTACCATCGGCGGGACGCGAAATTTGCTTTCCTCCAATTCGCTGAATATATCCGCAGGTGCACTGGCGACCTTTTACCTGGTCGATAAAGAATTGCATCCCATTTACGGAGAGTGGCCGGTATCTCTGGAATTCTTTCTGCGCTTTAGTCCACCAATGATTAAAAAATTCATAAAACCACTAGTTCCATATTTATGACAATCCTTGAGTTCACCCTGTTCATTCTTCTCATTTCGCTTGCCGCTGGTTTTTTGGGATCGCTCACCGGCCTGGGCGGCGGGATGGTTATTGTTCCCTTGCTGACGATCATCTTTGGGGTCGATATCCGGTATGCCATCGGCGCGTCTCTGGTTTCGGTTATCGCCACCTCCTCAGGTGCTGCAGCTGCCTATGTGAAAGAAGGATTTACCAACATTCGGCTGGGAATGCTGCTGGAGGTTGCCACCACACTGGGAGCGCTCTCCGGCGCCTTTGTTGCAGCCTACATTGCTCCGGGAACGATTGCTATTATTTTTGGAATGGCTCTGCTTTATTCAGCATATCTTTCCATTAAACCAAAACAGGATGTTATTATTCCGGCACAGGATAAAGGTTTGATCCATTTCTTTAAATTAAGTTCAGAATATCCAACCAGGCAGGGAAAGACGAAATATTCCGTCCGGGCCCTACCCGGTGGTTTCGGCCTGATGTATATCGCCGGGATACTTTCCGGTCTGCTTGGCATCGGTTCCGGCGCCATTAAAGTCCTGGCAATGGATCACATCATGAAGGTGCCTTTCAAAGTTTCCACCACTACCAGCAACTTTATGATCGGGGTTACCGCCGCCGCCAGTGTGGGGGTTTACCTGAATCGTGGTTATGTCGATCCGGGCCTGGCCATGCCGGTAATGCTGGGCGTACTTTCCGGAGCTTTAATCGGAACCCGGGTTCTGGTGAAGTCGAAGACGAGGGTACTCCGGATTGTTTTCAGCATTGCTATATTATTTCTGGCTATAGAAATGATTTACAAAGGAATTACCGGAGGCATGTAAATTGAACCGAATTAAAAAATATGTCGGGCTGGAAGATACCCAAAAATTTATTAGCATCATTTTAATCTCAGGGGTTATCCTTTCCACTTTTTTTGTTATCGTGGGTGGTATTTTTTATCTGATTAAATCCGGAAACGCCTTGCCGAAATATCATATTTTCCGGGGCGAACCGGCCGAATTAAAGAGCATTACCGGAATTATAAAGAACGTGTTTTCTCTGCGTTCAGAAGATGTCATTCAGTTTGGTTTGCTGCTATTGATGCTCACCCCGGTTGCCCGGGTCCTTTTCACCTTTGTCAATTTTTTACATGAAAAAGACTACATCTATGTCCTGGTTGCTTTTATTGTTTTGAGTGTACTCTGCTTTAGTCTGATTTCGGGAGGAGCATAGCTTTGGTAAATGGATTGACAAGTATGGTGATCAGGAAGATTAAACAGTTCTACCTATCTCTAATGTTAAAAAACCGGGGAAACAAAAGCACTGGTATATTTCAAACTGATTGCCATGGATTTGATCCAGGCTACCAACTCCGCCGGATAAATCCCATACCAAACCAACAATATAATAATGCCAAGCAGGGCCACAAAACTGGCCATCGGCACTGCCTGAGAGACTTTGCCCTGTTTCTCCGGTAATTCCTCCGGTTTGGAATACATCGCGACTACCACCCGCAGATAGTAATATAATCCGATGGCACTGTTCACCACCAGAATGATAACCAAATACCAGAGGGAGGCCCGGACACCTGCTGCAGCCACATAAAATTTTCCGACAAAACCTGCAGTCAGGGGAATTCCGGCCAGGGAAAACAGCATGGCGGTAAATACCGTAGCCAGCCAGGGTCTGCGCCAGAACAATCCCTGATAATCGGACATCTGATCCGCATCCCGGTCTTCTGTGGATAATACAGTAATCACCCCAAACGCCCCAATGGTGGTAATAAAATAGGCGACCAGATAGTAAGTAGCCGCTTCAACCCCAAAAGTGCCGCTGGCCAGAAATGCCACCAGTAAATAGCCCAGGTGGGCAATGGATGAGTAAGCCAGAATTCGTTTTACATTATCCTGCATGAGGGCCAAAAAATTACCGATGAACATGGAAGCAATGGCAATAATACTGAAAACGATTACCAACGGGCCGTATTGAAATCCATTGATTCCGGCAAAAAAACGCAATAACAGGGCAAACATGCCACCCTTGGAAACGGTCGCCACAAAGGCTGTTACCGGTGCAGGGGCACCTTCATAAACATCGGGCGTCCACATATGGAATGGCACCACCGCCAGCTTGAATCCGATACCGACAATCATCAGGCCAAATCCGGTAAGGGAGAGCACGTGATCCCCGTAACCCAGCAGCAGACTTTTGGCAATGCCGGTAAACTCCATTGTTCCCAGATCCGCATAAACCAGCGCCATGCCGAATAACAGGAAGGCAGAAGATGCCGCCGCCAGAATCAGATATTTTATCCCGGCTTCGATGTTCTGCTCCCGAAACCGTAAATAGCCAATCAGGGTATAGAGAGAAACGCTGAGGATTTCCAATCCCAGGAAAAAGGTTACGAAGTGATAACTGGCTACCAGAACGGAGGCGCCAAAAGTAGCTATAAACAGGAGCAGGTAGAACTCCTCCCGTTTGATGTTCTGATTTTCCAGATACCCATTGGCCAGCAGGACAATGGCAAAAGTCGCAGCAATCAACAATCCCAGATAAAAGAGGGTGAACTGATCGATAATCAGAATCCCGGTGATGATCCGTGGAGTGAGCGCCGCAACCCGGAACAGGGAAAAGAAGGCAATCACCAATGCCAGCAGACTGAAGACTGTAACGATGAAATGACTTCTCCGTATTCCGATCAGCAACATGATAATGATTGTTGCACCTGCCAGAATTAAATAGGGCATTAATGCCAGTACATCTGTCCCGCTCACAATTGACCCCCGGTTATGCCTCTGTCAAATGTTTTTTGTTTTGCTGCCGGATTTCCTATTTCATTTAAATTGTTATCCTTATGGTGATCCACCACATTCTTAATCAGGAACTGACCATCTTCGGTAGAATGACTTTTATACAGAGGTAGGCTCGGAACAACAGATATAATTGCATTTTCTTCCACCTTTTCCAGCGCCGGCCTGGCGGTATCAAAAATCGGCTGGGGATAAAGTCCGAACCAGACAATAACAATGATCATCGCTCCCATGATGATCATTTCCCGAACGCCTAAATCCGGCAGCGACCATTCCTTCTCTTTTTTTCCGTGGAAGACCCGCTGCACAATACGGAGGGAATAAACCGTTGCTGCCACCAGGCCCAGAGTAGCCAGGATGGTAATCCAAACACTGGTCTGGAAAGAACCGACCAGGGTCAAAAATTCAGCGATAAAATTCCCCAGGCCCGGCAAACCCAGCGAAGCCATGGCAAAGAGCATTCCCACACCGCCCATGCGTGGCACGTTTTCCCAGAGACCGCCCATTTGGGCAATATCCCGGGTATGGATGCGTTCCTGCAGTGCGCCGACCATAATAAAAAGGGCCCCGGTGCTTATACCGTGACAGAGCATCTGCATTACCACGCCCTGGAAAGCCAGCTGGTTAATGGCAAAAATCCCCAGCAGGACAAAACCCATGTGACTAACACTGGTATAGGCAACCAGCCGTTTCAGATCCGTCTGGGCATAGGCCAATTTGGCTCCATAAAGAATTCCCAGTACCCCCATAAGCATGGCAATGGGCGCAAATTTGACCGCAGCGTCCGGAAACAGGGGGAGCACAAAACGCAGTAAACCGTAAGCCCCGGTCTTCAGCAGCAATCCGGCCAGGATAACGCTACCCGCCGTGGGTGCTTCGGTGTGGGCATCCGGTAGCCAGTTGTGGAAAGGCACAGCCGGAAGTTTGACGATAAAGGCAATCACAAAACCGAGCATCAGCAGCATTTCCATAACCGGAGAAATGCTCGTTCCCAACAATTCCATGTAATTAAAAGTATAAACGCCGGTATTAGCCCCATGGATAAAATAAAGTCCCAGAATTGCCAGGAACATTAGCAATCCGCTGGCCTGGGTAAAAATAAAAAATTTGAAGGAGGCATAGATCCGGTTCTCATGCCCCCAGATACCGATCAGGAAATACATTGGGATTAACATCACTTCCCAGAAAAAGTAGAACAGGAAAAGATCGATAGCGGTGAAAACACCGATAATGCCAGCCAGTATCCAGAGCATATTAAAGTGGAAGAAGCCAACCCGTTCCTGGATTTCTTTCCAGGAGGTTAATACGGAAAGTATTCCCAAAAAAATGGTAAGCATGATCAACAACAAGCTTAAACCATCCAGGGCCAGATGAAAGTTTATCCCGAACTGAGGGATCCATTTCCATTTCAATTCAACCAGCCACTGAAGATTCTGGGTCAGTTCAATTTCTTTGCCCGAACCGATCCAGATATACAGCACCAGCACAAAGTCGATTGCCAAGGCCAGAAGCGATATCCAGCGCGGGAGGATTTTACTCCACCGGCCTGCGAGCCAGGCTAATCCTGCACCGGCAATTAAAATTACGATAAGCCATAATAGTATCATAAGAACATCACAATTGTTATAGTGACCAATGCACCAAATGCCAGACCAACCGCATACCAGCGTAAATTACCTGTCTGCGTGCGGCTGAAGAAGCGGTTGCCAAAACGATTGAGTGCAGCTATCCCGGTGTACACCTGATCGATAAAGTCATTCTTGTTGATTTTGGAAAACCAGACCAATGGGAAAACAAAAATATGATCGTACAGCCAGTCGAATGCCCAGCCAGTGAACCAGTATTGGTGAAGGGTCTGCATGATGGGCACTTTCCCGATCTTTTCGGTCAGGTCTCTCCTTTTCAGGAAAAATACATAAGCAACATAAATCCCTACCAGAACCACCACGGCCGAGACAATCTGCAGGACCAATTCCAGACCTACGCTATCGTGCAACACTTTTGGTTCCGGAAGAACCGAATGGAGAAAATCCGATAGCAGGGGCAGATTACCCAGAGTGTGGGGAATCTCTATAAAACCGGCCACCAGAGCCAAAAATGCCAGGACAACCAGTGGTATTTTTAACCGGATTCCCGGTTTGTGGCTTATCTGCTGATGCGCCTCTCCATAGAAAGTGATAAAGACCATCCGGAAAGTATAGATGGCAGTGATAAAAGCGCCAAAAAGTCCAGCCGCCCAGAGCCAGGGACTCCCCTGCTCGCTGGAAAAAGCAAACCAGAGAATCATATCCTTGCTGTAAAATCCGGAGGTAATAAGCGGAAGTGCTGCCAGTGAGGCGGAAGCAATGAGGAACGTCCAGAAAGTAACCGGCAACTGCTTCTTCAATCCACCCATTTTAAACATGTTATGTTCATGATGCAGAGCAAGGATAATCACACCGGCTCCCAAAAAGAGAAGCGCCTTAAAGAAAGCATGGGTCATAAAGTGAAAAATTCCGGCAGACCAGGCACCCACACCAAGCGCCAGGAACATATATCCGATCTGGCTGATGGTGGAATAAGCCAGCACCCGTTTGATGTCATATTGAGTAATGGCACTAAAACCGGCCAGCAAAAGGGTAAGCGCTCCGACAATAGCCACAATCGTCTGGGCCAACGGGGCCAGTTCGAACAGCACATGGGTACGGGCAATCAGGTAAACACCGGCAGTAACCATGGTAGCGGCATGAATCAATGCACTCACCGGCGTCGGACCGGCCATGGCATCCGGCAACCAGGTTTGTAATGGCAGTTGGGCAGATTTCCCAACCGCACCACCGAGAAGAAGCAGTGCAACCGTCACAGCAATGGATGAGCCGACCATCCAGTGTACCGGCGCCTGCTCCAGAATAATAGAAATGTTCAAAGTCCGGAAATGGGTATAAAGCAGGAATAATCCGATGGCCATGGCGGTATCGCC
This sequence comes from uncultured Calditrichaceae bacterium, assembly GCA_964617285.1. GTDB lineage: Bacteria > Calditrichota > Calditrichia > RBG-13-44-9 > RBG-13-44-9 > CAYVKM01. The sequence continues at coordinate 12,825 of CAZTXJ010000010.1, forward strand.
TACCCGGGTAACCACAAAAGCCTTCCGGGCCGCGTATCCGTTGGCCGGGTCCTGATACCAGAATCCAATTAACAAGTAACTGCACAATCCCACACCTTCCCATCCAAGGTAGAGCAGTAACAAATTATCGGCCAACACCAGGGTAAGCATCGAACCAACAAACAGATTCATATAGGCAAAAAACCGGGAAAAACCCTCATCATCGAGCATGAATTCTGATGAATAAAGATGAATCAGAAATCCGACAAAGGTGATAACAAAAATAAAAACCAGCGAAAGTGCATCCAGATGAAATGCAATATGGGGTGAGAAACCGCTCACATCCAGCCAGCTCCAGAGCTGCTGGATAAACATATGATCCACTGGCGGTGAGGAGATAAACTGAATTCCGATCCCGATGGTCAGCAGGGCCGAGATGCCAACCGAACCAACACCCAGAATTGCAGCAAGACTGCGCGGCAGGCGTTTTCCTACCAGGGCGAGAATCAAAAAACTAAAAAAAGGTAATGCCGGAACTAACCACAATAATTGAAACATTTTATCCCCTCATCTTGCTTGCCGCATCGGCATCAAGGGATTTGAATTTGCTGTAAATTTGTAATATCAGTGCCAGGCCGACCGAAACTTCTGCCGCGGCCATGGTCAGAATAAAAACAAACATTACCTGACCATCCGGCTGCCCCCAGCGGGCACCGGCAAATATAAAAGCCATTCCCGCTGCATTGAGCATAATTTCGATGGACATTAAAATAAAAATAATATTCCGGCGGATTAAAACACCCACCAGACCCAATGAGAACAGGATCCCGGACAGGATAAGGCCGCTTTCCAGAGGTATGGTCATCATACGGATTTCTCCTCTTCCAAAAACCGGTGCACCACTTTTTTAGTCCGGTGTCCCAGATGATATGCCCCGACGATTCCAGCCAATAAAAGCATGGCGGATAATTCCACCCCCAGCAGATAATTGCCATAAAGTGCCATTCCCACGTCTTTGGGAGAAACCATAGCGCTTTCGATTATATCCGGAGTGGTTGAGATAAACAGATAGATAAACTCGGCAAAGAGGATCAAAACCAGGATTGCCGGTCCGATCCAGGTTTTGGGCTGTAACCATTGGGATTCCTGTTGCTGGGACTGTTTCCCGATATTCAGCATCATAATCACAAAAATGAACAGCACCATTATGGCACCGGCATAGATAATGACTTCCAGTGCCGCAATAAAAGGCGCACCCATCACGAAAAAAATAATTGCCGCAGATAGCAAAGAGACCACCAGGTAAAGCAGGGCATGCACCACATTGGTCCGGGTAATGACCAGGAGCGTGGAAATAACCGCAACAACTGCAGCAATGTAAAAAATAATCATCATTTTATTTTGTCCGTTTCACCTTCATTTTTAATCCGTCTATGGTATAAGATCCCGTACATCGATTGGCGGATCTTCTTTTTCCGCCTGGCCTTTGTCCTTACCGGCAAGCGCCAATCCGGAGACATTATAAAAATTGTAACCGGGATATTTACCTTCCCCATCTATCAATAAATCTTCCTTTTCGTAAACCAGATTCTGGCGGTTATATTCGCCCATTTCATAATCCGGGATCAGTTGAATGGAGTAGGTCGGACAGGCTTCTTCGCAATAGCCGCAGAAAATACAGCGGGAGAAATTGATCCGGAAGAATTTGGGATATCGGCGTCCATCCTCCTCTTCCGCGGCCTGGAGGGAAATGCACCCCACCGGGCAAGCCGAGGAACACAGATAACAGGCCACACATCGTTCTTTATGATCCGGATCGCGGGTCAATACAATTCTGCCCCGCCAGCGCGGCGGCGGAACGGTTTTTTCATCCGGGTACTGCACGGTTACGCGTTTATGAAACATGTGCATAAAGGCAACCCACATGCTTCTGAGCAGACTAAACATTTACTGACCCCTATCTATATTTAAAAACATCATAATCATTCCTAGTTATTTATTTTGCCAGCAAAATTGCCGCGGTCACCAAAAGATTCAACAGGGACAGCGGTAACAGGATTTTCCAGCCATAGCCCATCAACTGGTCGTAACGCGGACGGGGCATGGATGCCCGGAGCAGCACAAACATGGTCAGGAATACACCCATTTTTATAAAGAACCAGACCACTCCCGGTAAAAATGAAGGTCCAAGCCACCCGCCAAAAAAGAGGGTGACCACCAGTGCGGAAACCAGAGCGATTCCCAGATACTCGCCAACGAAGAACATCCCAAATTTCATCCCGGAATATTCGGAATGGAAACCGGCCACCAGTTCACTTTCGGCTTCCGGAATATCGAAGGGCAGACGATGGGTTTCGGCGATTCCGGCAATCATAAAAATAACAAATCCGACAAATTGCGGGATAACAAACCACACATCTCTTTGGGCTTCCACTATTTCCCGCATGCTGAATGAACCGGTCATCATAACCACACCCATCAGAGATAGCCCCATAAAAACCTCGTAGGTAATCATCTGGGCCGCCCCACGCAGGGCGCCAAGCAGACTGTATTTATTATTGGAGGCCCATCCACCCAGAACCAGGCTGTAAACTCCCAGGGAAGACATGGCCAGGAAAAAGAGAATCCCGATGTTAAAATCGACTACCACAATATGAGAGGTAAACGGGATGATGGCAAAGCCCATCAGGACGGTTGCCACAATAACACCCGGAGCGATAACAAAAACCACTTTATCTGCAAATGGAGGTATCCAGTCTTCCTTAAAAAAGATCTTTATCATATCCGCCACCACCTGGAGAGAGCCGAATGGTCCGGTTCGGTTTGGACCATAACGATCCTGCCAGAGGGCCAGTACCCGGCGTTCAAACCAGATCAGCCCGGCAGCGATGGTCACCATCGCCAACAAAACACCGACAACAATAATCAAGGACAGGATTGTCTGGCTCATTTCTCGCCTCCTGAGATAACTCCCAAACCGGGCATATCCAAAAATGGCATTTCCGGCAATCCAGTTGGTACGCCCACAATATTTTTCGGTAAATCCGTTCTGAATTGTACCGGCAAACTGATTTCCTGGTCATTCAATTTAAGTTTTATTTTCTTACCTTCCTTCAGCTTCAGATGACCGGCTGTTTCCGGATGAACCGCCAGATAAGGCCGGGGCGCTCGTTCCAAAACACCTTTGGTAAAAATACTTAATTCTTCCGATCCGAAAATATGATACATGGGAATGACCAGATGTTCATTCTTTCCAGGTTGTGGAGTTTCCGGAATTTCTGTGAAATAGGACTTCTTGCCATTATTCTTCGGTTCAATCAACCTCACTCCCGGATCGCCATCGTGCAGGTGACCACCCACTTCGATCTGAAATTTATTGATCGACTGGGCCGAGTTCCATCCCGGTGACCAGAAGAATGGAATGATCGATGATGGCGGTTTTCCGCGGTATCCTTCCATAGTAAAAGAAAGGGCAGAATCCGGATCTTCCGGTGGTTTGGGTTCACTTACATTTATATTTGCCGTCATGGCTGTGCGTCCACTAAACCGGTAAGGCGCCCGGGGAATCTTTTGCCCGGCGATCCGGAAATCATGCGGCGGTGCCACTTTTTCGATTCCGGCAAAAACCGGCATTTCCTTTACCATCGATGAAACGAAATCGTCGAAATTAGTGAGCGCCTGGATATCTTTCCGACCTGCAGCATGCATCATATCCTTTAACCAGCGCCAGGCCTCCTGAACATCGTCCTTTGGCGGAAATACCTGATAGAATCTCTGTGCCCGGCCTTCATTGTTAACCAGGGTACCATCAGCCTCGGCGAACGAACCTGCTGGTATTACAAAATCCGCTTTCAGGGAAGTCTCATTTTCCAGGTAATGGAGCGCGATGATATTTTTACATTTATCAAGCGCCTTGTCCACCGTTTTCTTGTTTGCCTTCCGGTATAAATCATTTTCCAGGATGACCAACGTATCCACTTTTCCGGAACTGATCCGGGTAAACGCTTCCTGTAAACTTTTCCCACCCAGCAGGGCTACACCCAGACTATTGTTGTCCGGTACGGTAAAAGTGAGATTGGCAGTTATTTTATCGTCACAGAGTGCCCAGGCGACATTTGCCCCCGCAGATACAATTGCTTCATTCAGATAACTGGTTCCGGCAATAACCAGCGGATTCCTGGCCTGTTTCAAAATCCCGGCGATCTCTTTCGCCTGCTTCCCGATTTCTCCTGGTAATTCTTTAGCCGCCGGAGATTTGGAATCGATCTCATGAGCAATGGCATATCCAAACCGGGCAATTTCATCCGGATTTAACCGGATGGTTTTGCTGGCAACTTCATCCAATTTGGTGGCATTGGGCGAGGCAATAAAAAGCGGTCCTTTTTCATCCTGAATGGCTTCCCGAACCGCGGCATCCTGCCAGGACGGTATGTTTAATTTCTCGATGTTCTCTTTTGGTTTAATCCTTACTGCCTGCCGGATTGCCAGTGCCAGCATGGGGGCGGTATTGGTAACATCCTCCCCCAGTACCAGAACGACATCCGCACTTTCCACTTCTTTGAGCGAAGGCGTGCGGGCAGGTCCCTCCTTCAGGATAGTGATAATCTTTTTTAATAATTGATGCTCCCTCTCGGACATCCCGGAAAAATAATTCTCCTCCCCCACCATTTTCTTCAGCGTAAAGTTGGATTCCAGTGAAGCCCGGGGCGAACCGATACCAATGGTTTTTGTTCCGGAGATTAATTTACCCAGTTCCTTTAACACTTTATCTTTTTCAGCCGTTTTCAGATTCTTGTCCCGATGATCTCTTTGCAAAACCTGGCGGATTCGTTTCTCGCTATTGACAAATTCGTAACCAAACCGGCCCCGGTCGCACAGGAAATAACCATTTACTGCGCCATTGTATCGGCTGAGAATCCGCCGTAGCCCACCGTAGCGTTCCGAGGCGATAATGTTGCAACCCAACCCACAAAGATGGCAGATGGATGGTGCGTTGGTCAAATCCCATTTCCGGGTATAATGTTGTTTTAAAGTTTTATCGGTGAACACACCAGTGGGACAGACTTCTACCAGATTGCCACTGAATTCATTTTCCAAAGTGCCTTCTTCATGGCGTCCGAAATAAACATGGTTTTTGGATGCGAAATAATCGAAATCCCGCCCGCCGGCATAATCCCGGTAGAAACGAACGCAGCGATAGCACTGGATGCAGCGGTTCATTTCATGATTGATGAAAGGTCCAAGATTCTGATTGCGATAGGTTCGCTTGTTAAAGCGGAATCTCCGGTAATTATGGCCGGTCATTACCGTCATATCCTGCAGGTGACATTCGCCCCCCTCGTCGCAGATGGGACAATCATGAGGATGATTGGTCATGAGCCATTCAATAATGGTGGAACGAAAATGTACCGCTTCCGGATCTTTGATGGAAATTCTGGCCCCGTCTTCCACCGGCTCCATGCAGGCCATTACAATCTTACCGGTCTTATCATTTTCATCTTTGAATTTTTTGACTGCACATTGGCGGCAGGCACCAACGGATCCCATGGCAGGATGCCAGCAAAAATAAGGAAGATCGAAACCCAGCGAGAGACAGGCCTCCAGCAGATTCTTCTTATCTTTTACTTGGTAGGGTTTCCCTTCTATATAAATCTTTGCCACCTTAATTCCTCCACGGGCATTTTTTTGTCTTGATATGCCGGTCAAAATCTTCTTTAAAATATTTTAGTGCACTCTGAAGCGGCTCCATTGCTCCCGGTGCCAGGGCGCAAAAGGTATTTCCCGGACCCAGGTATTTTGAATGCATGGCCAAAACATCCAGGTCTTCCGGCTGACCTTCCCCTTTTTCAATGGCATCAAGGATCTTTTCCACCCAGGGCAAACCATCCCGGCAGGGGGTACACCAACCACATGATTCCTGGGCAAAGAAATGCTGCAGGTTCTTTACCATACCCACCGGACAGGTTTTGTCATCCAGGACGATAATTGTACCGGTACCCAATCGGCTTCCCACTTTTGCCACATTGGTAAAATCCATTTGCACATCCAGATGCTCTTCCACCATAAAATCAGTAGAGGCGCCGCCGGGAAGCGCACCACGAAACTTCAAACCATCCCACATTCCCCCGGCATGCTCTTCCAGAATTTCCCGCATGGTGGTACCCATGGGTAATTCCCAAACACCCGGTTTCTTTACCTTACCGCTCACACCATAGAGTTTGGTTCCGCCATCCTCGGTGTGGCTTAATTTTTTATACCATTCTGCCCCGTTTGATATGATTCCCGGAACGCTGCAAAGGGTTTCCACATTATTGACAATAGTCGGTTTTCCAAATAGTCCACTGATCTGTGGAAATGGCGGCTTGGCCCTGGGATTGGCCCTTTTCCCTTCCAGCGCGTTCAGCAATCCGGTCTCTTCTCCACACATGTACCGGCCAACACTGGTGTGCAGATACAAATCCAGATGATAACCGGTCCCCAGAATATTTTTTCCCAGATAACCGGCGTTATAGGCTTCGGTAATCGCTTTCTCGATTACCTGGGCTGAGGATTTATAGGCCCAGCGGAGAAATATATAGGCGACACTGGCCTGGATGGCGTAGGCGCTGATCAGCATACCTTCGATCAGCAGATGGGGATCGCCCTCCAGAAGCACCCGGTCTTTAAAAGTGCCCGGTTCCATTTCATCCGCATTGGCGATCAGATATTTGGTTTTAGGTGCATCGTCACCCAGCGGGACAAAACCCCATTTCATGCCGGTAGGAAATCCCGCTCCGCCACGGCCCTTCAAATTGGACTGCTTTACCATTTCCTGAACCTGTTTGGGAGACATTTCTTTCAGCGCTTTGCGGGCAGCCTGGTAGCCTCCGGTTTTTTCATATTCCTTCACCTCAAGCGGTGGCTGGTCCGGACGAATATTTTTAGTGAGCGGTTTTTCCATAGTCATTTTATTTATACTGTTCCAAAATTTTATCTAATTTTTCGGTGGTTAAGTCCCGATGCAGATCATTATCAATCATCAGTGCCGGAGCATGATCGCAGGTACCCAGGCAGGGAATGGTGAGTAAAGTAAATCGTTCGTCCTTGGTGGTTTCTCCCAGCTGAACACCCAGTTTCTGTTTCAGATGGTCCATCAACGTTTCAAATCCCATCACCCAGCAACTTACGCTGTCGCACACCAGGATTACATGGCGTCCCACCGGTTTCCGGAATACCAGGTTATAGAAGGTAGCCACACCATCCAGCTCATCCGGGGTCATTTCCAGATAGTGGGCAATGTCCCGGATATTCTCATCCGATACCCATCCCCGATGTTTCTGGACGACTTTCAGTGCCTCAATGCTGGCCGCCTTTTTGTGCGGGTAATGCTCAATCTCTCTGTCTATTTCCTGTATTTCCTTGTCCGTCAGCATTACTATACCTTGTTTTTATCAACGATCCACATCAGCTAAAACAAAATCTACCGTCCCCAAAATAGCCAGCAGATCCGGTATGGTATGGCCCCGGCTGATATAGGGAACCATCTGAATATGCGGAAACGAGGGTGTCCGGATCCGGTTGCGGTATGCCGAGGTGCCCCCATCACTAATCAGATAATAACCATTATTTCCCTTGGTGGCCTCCACACCGACGAAGGCTTCACCCGGGGGAATAACCGGTCCCCAGCTCACGCTGAGAAAATGGGTGATCAAAGTTTCAATATCTTTCATGGTCCGATCTTTCCGGGGCGGGGTGGCCAGGGGATGATCGGATTTATATTTACCATCCGGCATGTTTTTCAGGCACTGCTCAATAATGCGCAAACTCTGGCGCATTTCCTCCACCCGAATTCTGGAACGGTCGTAACAGTCTCCATTTTGTCCGGTAGGAATATCAAATTCAAAATGCTGGTACCCGGAATAGGGTCGTTTCTTGCGAAAATCCCATTCCAAACCGGTTGAACGCAATCCGGGACCAGTGACACCCCACTCAATTGCTTCTTCTGTTGTATAGCACCCTATCCCTTTGGTTCTGGCTTTGATGATCCGGTTTTTCATGGTCAGATTATCATACTCTTTCAGATTGGGTGGAAAGTATTCCACGAAATCTTTCACCATTTTGTCCCAACCATTGGGTAAATCCTGAGCAACTCCACCTATCCGGAACCAGCTGGGATGCATCCGGCCACCGGTGACGGCAGCTACGATATCAAAAATTCGTTCCCGGTCATTAAACATGTAAAAGACCGGAGAAAGCTGTCCGATATCCTGGGCAAAGGTTCCATACCAGACCAGATGGCTGGCGATGCGAAAGAATTCGCTCATCATCACCCGAATTACCTGGGCTCGTTCCGGCACTTCAATACCGGCCAGTTTTTCGACGGCCATCACGTAAGGCAGATTGTTCATCACTCCACCCAGGTAATCCACCCGGTCGGTATAGGGAATAAAGGTATGCCAGGATTGCCGCTCGGCCATTTTTTCCGCACCCCGGTGGTGATAGCCGATATCGGGGACTGCATCAACCAATTCCTCGCCATCCAGTTGCAGGATAATCCGGAGTACTCCATGAGTACCGGGATGCTGCGGACCCAGATTGAGGAACATAAAATCGGTATCTTCGCTCTTTCGCTGTAATCCCCACTCCTCCGGATGGAACTGTAATGCTTCCTGTTCTCTTTCCTGTTTGTCTTCCGGTAATTGAAACGGTCCCATTTCTGTAGCCCTGGCCGGATGCTCCTTCCGCAATGGATGCCCTTCCCAGGTGGGCGGCATTAATATACGTTTCAGGTGGGGATGCCCTTCGAATTTAATTCCGAACATATCATAAACTTCGCGTTCGTACCAGTTGGCATTTGTCCAGAGTTTGGATATACTGGGCAGCGAGGGATACTCTCCCTTCAGAGCCACTTTTACCCGGATATCTTTATTCCGGTCGAAGGAGAGCAAATGGTAAACGACGGAAAAATCACCGTCCGGTTGATCATCCCGGTTCTCCCGGGCTCTTTCGTCAATGGCAGTCAGATCGTACAGCATCCGGTAAGGATCCTGAATATCGTTTTTCAGATACCCCAAGACATCCTTCAGCTTTTCGCTGGAAACCCACAGGGTGGGAAAATCATCTTTGGTTGATTGGGGAATGATTTGATCTTCCCCGAATTTCTTTTTCAGTGTTTCCAGAATTTTCTGCTGCGAGTCCATTGACATTATTAAATTCTATCCGCTATGAATATTCACCTTTTAGACATCATCGGGCGATCTGAGAATGGTCATCTTCTTACGATCATCCCGCTTTTTTTCTCTCAAAGAAATTTTTTCCGGTTTTATCACACCTTGCGGCCCAATAACCCAGCTCAAGGGTCGTTTTTCTTTTCCCACAGCATCCCGCAGTAACATTAATCCTTCCATAAAGGCATCCGGTCGGGGGGGACATCCCGGCACATAAACATCCACCGGCATAAACTTGTCCACTCCCTGCACCACACTGTAGATATCGTACATGCCTCCGGAATTAGCACAGGATCCCATGGAAATGACCCAGCGTGGCTCCATCATCTGCTCATACAGTCGCTTAATGATGGGTGCCATTTTCATAAAAACCGTACCGGCAATAATCATCACATCCGCTTCCCGGGGTGTTCCACGAATCACCTCCGCCCCAAACCGGGCAATATCATATTTGCTGGTAAGACTGGTGGCCATTTCCACATAGCAACAGGAAAGACCAAAATTGAAAGGCCACATGGAATTCTTGCGACCCCAGGCCAACAGTTCCTGTAATTTGCTGAACACGATGCTCTGCTGCACCGTTTCTTCGAATGAACCTTCACCGGCAACTGTAGTCACCGGATCCTGTGTTTTACTCAACCACCATTTCATTTAGCACGATTCGCTTGATTAAGATGTTTATATTTTTTTAGTATTTTTTTACCACTGGCGGCAAAATCCAGGGCGCCAATACGCCATTCATAAATCAGAACCACCAGTAAAATTCCGATGAATATCGATACGCCAACATAGCCCATCCAGCCAACCTCCCGGAAGGCAATCGCCCAGGACACAATAAATATTGCTTCCAGATCGAAAATAACGAAAAACATGGCCACCACATAAAAATGAACGGAAAAGCGCAGCCGGGCATCGCCAGTGGTCATGATTCCGGATTCATAAATTTCTCCGGTAGCTTTTTCCTTATGCCGCTGTCCCAGCAGATAGGAAAATCCGATCATAAAGACAACCAGTGCCGCAACGGCTAATGCATAAACAAGTAAGGGCCAGAGAGCTGTGGAAGAAGCGGAAGCGTTGCTCAAAATTCTTCACCTGGTTTGAAGTTTACAAGATCCACTGATTAATTAACAAACAATCTACCTGAAAATTTCTATATAGACACAGTAAAGAGTTTATTATCTGTTGCTGCCTGGTATAAATTGGATTTATTAAAGAGTTGCGAATTAAAGATAAAAAGTCAAAATAATTGATAAAAGATTTGATAGTATGATAAACCTGATTCATAATATTCTTTTCATCAGAAAAAAACAGAAGCGAAATTGGTTTAAACACACAGCTCATATTATTAAAAATAGCTTATTTAGTCAAGAGATATTTTGAACGAAATATTAGTTTTTCATTCAAGCTGCGACATGATAAAATCAAAAAATGAAGATTTAATGAAGTTGAATTCTGTTGATTAGAGCTGATGATAAACCACTGTAATATCACCCGGACCCTGGGATAAATAAATTTGTGCACATTATCATTATAGGTTATATTAGTCCGAACCAGATGGCAACTGATTGGCTTCTGTAAGATTTTTATAATAAGAAACTACTGTTTCAAATTTTAGATAAGATGAATATTCCGGTTAATAAAATTCCCGCTCTAATTTCCCGTTTTGTAAAATGGTTTCGCTCGATGCTCAAATATTACAGCAAAGGCCTCTACCATAAAATTGACGATTATAATGCATTTTTAATCAGTGGCGGATTGGCATTTTCACTGTTTACCTGCATTCTGCCTATGATTCTGATCATCTTTTCATTTATCGGAGTATTACTGGCCATACCCGGCGTTACCGATCAAATCACCAATTTGATTAATACCTTAATACCCTACCATAAAACCGCGAATTACATCAAGGATATCATTTTCCAGCGCATTAATGAATTTAAAGTCTTTAAAACAATTTCCGGTACAATTGGCATCCTTGGTTTGTTTTTCGCGGCAAGCGGACTATTCAGCAGTATGCGAACCATTCTGAATGCCGTATATGAGGTGAAAGAAACCCGGAATGTGCTTGTCGGTAAGCTGCGTGACCTGGGAATGGTTCTTCTGGTGATTGCCTTTTTCTTGCTTCTAATGAGTATTTTGCCGCTACTGGGAATCCTGGTTAATTTTGCTGATAAATTTCAACTTTTTAACCTGATTCATCTAAGTGAGATTATCAGTTACTTGATTTCAATTGCAGTTTCATTTATTTCCTTCATACTCATCTTTGTCATGTTCGGATTAATCTATTATCTGATACCATATACAAAATTACCCTTCAAAGTAATCGCATTCAGTGCCTTCTGGGCCAGTCTGCTCTGGAGTATTGCCAAGGAACTGTTTGGTTATTACATTACCAATGCAGCGACGCTCTCCAGGGTTTATGGCGCTTATGTATTCCTGGTAATTTTGGCATTCTGGATTTATTATTCATCTTTTATTTTCATTGTCGGGGCGGAGATTGGTCAGTTATACCGGGAAAGACAGGAATTAAAACAATCTGAAAAGGACAGGAGTGATTGATCATGCAATTAAAGATACCCCTAAAAAACGGAAGCAGTCTTTTTATTAATAAATTTATGCGGAAGCGCTCGAAAAAAACCGGTCTGCCGCCCGGAAGTATGGTCCATGTTGGCGAGAAAAAAGTTGAGCAGGTTAAGCTTTCGGTAATTGATTATGACCAGGATAATATTGAAAAACGGGATCTTAAGAATGTGGAAGAGGCTTTCCCGTTTAAGGATACCCCGACAGTTAGCTGGTTAAATTTAACCGGGTTACACGATATTGAGATTCTGGAAAAGATCGGAACCCGCTACAACATCCATCCGCTAATCCTGGAAGATATTCTGAATACCGACCAGCGCCCGAAAGTTGAGATCACTGACAATTACATTTTTATTGTCTTGAAAATGCTTTCCTACGATCCGGAAAAGCATGAGATCAATGCCGAGCAGGTGAGTTTAATTATGGGAGAAAATTATGTGATCACCTTCCAGGAGCGGGAAGGGGATGTATTTAATCCGCTAAGAGAGCGGATCGAGAATGGAAAGGGAAGGATCCGCAAATCAGGGCCGGATTACCTGACCTATGCCATCATTGATATTATCATCGATAATTACTTTCTGGTGCTTGAACTCATTGGAGAACAGATTGAATATCTTGAGGGAAATGTCCTGGAAAACCCGGATCACATTCTGGTACAGAGAATACAACGGATGAAACGGGAATTGATCTTTTTGCGCAAATCCACCTGGCCGCTGCGTGAAGTAATCAGCGGAATAACCCGGGATGAAACCAGCCTGATAACCGAGGCAACGCATCCATATTTAAGAGATCTTTACGACCATACTGTACAGGTGATCGATACAGTAGAAACCTTCCGGGATATGGTTTCCGGAATCCTTGATATTTATCTTTCCAGCGTCAGCAATCGGATGAATGAGGTGATGAAGGTTCTGACTATCATTGCTACTATTTTTATCCCCTTGACATTTCTGGCAGGCATATACGGAATGAATTTTGAATATATGCCGGAACTAAAATGGCACTGGAGTTATCCGGTATTATGGTTAGTAATGATTGGTATATTTATTGGAATGCTATTTTACTTTAGAAGAAAGAAGTGGATATGATAAACCATCTCAAATTGTCCGATCTATCTTGCCCTTTAAATTTTTGTATTTTCAGTATTGATTAAACGCAGGGCCAAATGATTAAGTATCTGGAAGTAAAGACGAAAAACCTTTTATTAATCTGGACAATTTCACTTATTCTGGTATTTCTGATCGGGATTATCGATTATGCAAGCGGGTACGAATACAGCTTTTCTATTTTTTACCTGATCCCGGTTATCTGGGCCACCTGGAATGCCGGCCGGTGGAGCGGCATTCTGATTTCTGTTTTCAGCACCATAACCTGGGTTGAAGCCGACCTTCTGGCCAGGCATATCTATTCCCAGCCCTTTATTCCCTATTGGAATGGACTGGTCAGATTCGGGGTGTTCATCACCGTCACACTTTTACTGGCAGAATTAAAAAAATCTCTGGACCGTGAAACCAACATCGCCCGCACCGATCACTTAACCAAAGCAGCCAACCTGCGCTCTTTTTACGAAGCAGTGGAGACGGAAGCAACCCGGGCTCGACGGTACAATCGTCTTTTTACTCTGGCATATCTCGATCTGGATAATTTTAAAATAGTTAACGACCAGCTGGGTCATCGCACCGGAGACCTGCTGCTTCAAAAAGCGGCAGCAACCATGATGGAACAGGTACGTCAAACGGATATCGTAGGCCGGCTGGGTGGGGACGAGTTTGCCATCCTGCTGCCGGAAACCAATCTGGAATCTGCCCGGGACGTCCTGAAAAGGCTGCGGGAGAAGATTCTCCAGTCTATGCAGGAGAATAACTGGAAGGTGACACTAAGTATGGGAAGTGTTACCTATCGAAGTATCCCCGATTCGGTGGATGAAATTATCCGCAAAGCCGATGACCTGATGTACCTGGTAAAGCGAGAAGGTAAAAACGATATACAATTCCGGGAGATTTGAAAAAGTCCTTATCAGTCACCAAATTTCTTCCTAAATTTCCCCCCGAAAAATTTTTCAGGAGATTGTACCCGTCCAATGCCACTTTCAGATTTGATGAATTCCGAACTCTATACCTGGGTGATTATCCCGCTCCTGATTTTTTGCGCCCGGGTGGTCGATGTTTCCTTTGGTACCATCCGGATCGTTTATATTTCCCGGGGCAAGAAAACCATGGCTCCCCTGCTGGCTTTCCTGGAAATAATTGTCTGGCTGCTGGCCATCGGCCAGATTTTTAAGAATCTTAACAATATTGCCTGCTACCTGGCCTATGCCGCCGGATTTGCTACCGGAAATTATGTCGGCATCTGGCTGGAGAATAAACTGGCCATCGGCACACAGGTTTTGCGGATTATCACCAGCAAGGATGCTACCAATCTGATTGCGAATCTGCGGGAAGAGGGATACGGATTGACCATTGTTCCGGGAGAAGGCCAGTACGGACCGGTGAAAATCATATTCACCATCATCAAGCGCCGGGATTACTCGCACGTGGTCGAGCTGATCCAGAAACATAATCCCAAGGCATTTTATTCCCTGGAGGATGTCCGGCTGGCCAAGGAGGGTATTTTCCCCGGCTCCAGCCTGCGGGAAAGAAAATCCAACGGATTTCCCTGGATCCGTATGGACCGGAAGGGGAAGTGAAGTAGGCTAATCTGTAAGTGCAGACGAAAACCCATCATCGCGAGCGAAGCGCGGCGATCTCCCTTGGTTTTTTAACAAATATCCATCCCTGTGATGTTTTTGATTCGCGGAGATTGCCGCTACATCCCTGTCTCGCAAAGACATTTTCAGGCAGGGCCAACCATTCCTCGTATTCTATTTTTATTTTACCAAATTATGATTTAAATTCAATCTAACATGAACAAATTTATCCAGTGGATTGAACAATTTACCGGCCTGGGGCCAGCAGTTCAGACAAAGCTGCTCTCCTCATTTTTAATTATCCTGGTTCTGGGTCTGCTCCGGGCGGTTACTCTACGGATTATTTGGCGGCGAACCGAGGACGTCCAGGTTCGTTATCGCTGGCAAAAGACGGTCACTTATGTTACAGTAATTACCGGTTTCTTCCTGGTTATCCGGGTCTGGTTCGCCGGAATTCAATCCATCGCCACATTTTTCGGACTGATCACCGCCGGTCTGGCTATTGCTTTGAAAGACCTGGTTACCAGTCTGGCGGGTTGGTTGTTCCTGCTCTGGCGAAGGCCGTTTGTGGTAGGAGACCGGATTCAGATCGGTAATTACCGGGGAGACGTCATCGATATCCGGGTCTTCAAATTCAGTCTGATTGAAATTGGCAACTGGGTGGATGCCGAACAAAGTACCGGGCGAATCGTTCATGTGCCGAACCATTTGATCTTTACCGATCCGCTGGCCAATTACAGCCAGGGCTTCCCATACATCTGGCATGAAATACCGGTATTAATTACTTTTGAGAGCAACTGGGTAAAAGCGAAAAAAATCCTCTTTGAAATTGCTCAGACCAGTAGCCATCAATTTTCTGAGGCAGCCGCAAAAAGGATTAAAGAGGCCAGTAAAAAATTTATGGTGTTTTATACCACCCTCACTCCCACGGTTTATACCACTGTAAAAGACAGTGGAGTGCTTTTAACCATTCGCTACATGACCGAACCGCGTAAAAGGCGGGGCAGCGAGCAGGAGATCTGGGAGGCTATTCTCAACAGATTCGGTAAATGCAACGACATTGATTTTGCCTACCCGACCCAGCGATTTTATGATAATCTGCAGGAAGGGAAAAAGGGTACCAAACCGCAATAAAATTTATCTGCCTTTATTAAATCATCCATAATCACCAGGGTTGCTCACCAATCGCCCGGTCCAGGGTATAACGGCTGATGGTGTAATCATACTGCGCTTTCAGATAAATAAACTGGGCCTGGGTCAGCAGGGTCTGGGCATCCAGCAATTCCAGATTGGATATCACACCGATGGCATATTGGGTTTCAGCCATGCTTCTGGCCTGCCGGGCCTGATCCAACTGCACTTTGCTGGTCTGTATTTTATTCAGACTGGTCCGGACATCACTCAACGCCTGCTGCACCTGCGAGACAATCAAATTGCGGGTATCTTCCAGTTGTGATCCGGAAGCACGGTAGTCAGCTTCTGCTTCCGCTTTTTTATAGTGGGTTTGAAATCCCTCGAAAACCGGGATCTGCAGCTGCAGGCCAGCAATCCAGTTTCCCCGCAGCGCATTCAGATTTGGGATATAGCCGTTTTTTACCCCATAGGCCAGGTTCAGATTTAGCAGGGGCATTTTCCCTTTTGCCGCCAGGCTGCGGCGCAGATCGGCTGAAGCCCGGGCATCCAAGGCCAGCTTATATTCCGGTCTTTGTTTCTCGGCCAGAATGATTAACGAATCCTCCTCAATGGAAATTGAAGAAACGGGAATCGTCCCCCTTAAATTGAGTGTGGTATCTTCCGGGACAGCCATTAATTGACGTAAGATGATTTCCTGTTTTTGCAGGGAATTTTGCACTTCCTCCAGCTGGCTCCTGGCGGCGGCAACCCGAACCTGAGTGGTTAATACATCATATTCAATAGCCGTACCAGCCTTTACTTTTTTCTGGGTAACTTCCAGGTGCTGGTTAAGATCAAAAATCTCCTGATTGACCACATCGATGTTTTTCTGTAAAAAAAGAATACTGTAAAAAGTAAGAATAGAGCGATATGCCAGATCGGATTTGAGGGTCTCCAGATTATCCCGGGTGAGTTTTACTCCGGATTCTGCCAGCTCCACTGCTTTTCCCCGTCGCCCGAAATCGTACAAAAGTTGCCGCAGCCCCAGATGCGCATCATAATTATTTTCCGGAAACAAGGCAAAACTGCCGAAATCCGGGATGGTCAGCTCCGGTACCGGACCGACCCGTGAATATAGCGCTTCCCCGGTGACGTTGGGATAGAGTGAACTCCGGCTCTGCCCTACCCGGGCCCGGGAAGCTTCGACTCCCTGCTCCGCTTTCTGTATCGCAGGATTGTTTTGAAGTACCAGCTTCACCACCTGGTCTACAGTCAATGAATCAGAAGTTGCCTGCTGGGCGGACAGGAGCTGACTCCACACGATAAGCAATATCATAACCAAAGCAAAATTTCTCAATTTCATTCTCAACCTCATTTCAAAATTTTTATCATTCCAGAGAGGCCATTCCCCGACCATTTTTTTTCAGATGGCTGCGCAGGAAAAACACGGGGATTACACTGACAATAAGAATAAAAGAAGCAATCAGGAAGACATCGTCCACTGCCTGAATAAAGGCTTGCTGCTGAACAAATGCCGCAATAAGTCCCTGGGCACGGGCAATGGAATCGCTCACCGTTCCGCCAACGGCCTGGGAAGCAAAATGCTGCAATTGCATCATGGTTTGTTTAAAGGTTTCGGAATACTGGTTCAATTGTTCAGCGTAATTCTGTCCGTGGAAAATCGTCCGCTGGGTCAATATAGTACCAAATATCGCTACACCGAAACTGCCGCCCACCTGCCGGATGACATTGATCAAACCCGAGGCCTGGGCCATTTTCTGGTTGGAAATTTCCGATATGGCAATAGTGGTCAGGGGAGAAAATATCAACGCCATGGCAACACCCCGGATATACAAGGGAAGCATGATCTGGGCATGCATGGAAAAGAGGGATAAAAAGCTAAACTTGTAAAGGGTGAATGCCATCAAACTGAGACCAACGATCACCGGAACTTTAGCGCTGAACTTATCCGTAATAACTCCGGCAATTGGAGAAGTTATACCCAGCAGGATTCCCACCGGCAAAAATACCAGACCGGCCTGCAATGGGGTGTAACCCAATGAATTCTGCAAATATATGGGGAGTAAGAAATTGCTGCCAAACATTCCCAGTCCGAAAATAAAAAGGATAAGATTACTGACCGAGAAGTTAAAATTCCGAAAGAGTCCCAATTCTATCAGCGGATGTTTTACCGTGAACTCCGCCATAATGAACACTACCAGACCAATTGCCGAAAAGGCAAAACAGGTAAGAATAAAATTGGAAGTCCAGCCCCCGGTATTCCAGGCGGAATTCCCGTTGGACAAAGCCAGCAGGAGTGCGGTAAGGAAAGTGGCCAGGGAGAGAAAACCAATGATATCAAAGGAACGGGTGTCTTCGGATTTATATTCCCGAAGGATAATAGATGAGGCTAAAATACCGGCTAATCCTATTGGTACGTTAACATCAAATATGGTGTGCCAGGAATAATTATCGATCAGGTAGCCGCCGATGGTCGGGCCCAGAGAGACAGAGGCGGAAGCGGAGATAGCCCAGAATCCTAAGGCGACTCCACGTTTTTCCGGGGGAAACTCCCGCATAATAATGGCCATGCCAACCGGCATCAGAAATCCGGCGCCCGCGCCCTGGATAACCCGGAAGGCAATCAGGATATTAAACGACCAGGCCAGGCTGGAAAGGAAAGAACCCAGAGTAAATAGGAACAGAGCAAAAATAAAAATTTTTTTATATCCCATGTGGTCAGCAAACCAACCAGACGAAGGCAGCATCACCCCAAAAATGAGCAGATAAGCGGTCAGGATCCACTCCACCGTATCCACCGATACTCCGAAAGTCGCCATCAATTTGGGTAAAGCGACATTAACAACGGTGGCATCCAGTACAGCCATAAAAGTGCCAACCATCACCGAGGCCAGAACCAGCCAGCGATACACTTCATTTTGCGGATTAAGCTGGGGAACTCTTGCGACAAGCCCTTCCCGAAATTGTGACCATTTTGCCGGCATCAGTCCCTGCTCACGGTTTTGGGAATTTTTACGGTGACGGACATTCCCGGTAAGAGAAGAAGCGGACCATTACTTTTGTTGTCATTTATGTTTAACGAAATCCTTATCGGAACCCGTTGGGTTACCTTGGTAAAATTTCCGGAGGCGTTATTGGGTGGTATCAAGGAAAATTTCGAAGCAGCTGCCGCGGGAAGAGTAATTACCTTTCCTGAAAATTTCTGTCCGCTATATGCATCTACCGATATTTCCACCGGAGCATCCATTCGGATTTCTGCAAGCTTGGTTTCTTCGAAATTGGCAGTAATCCAGACATCCGATGGATCGTAAACCGTAAAAATAGGTTGCGCTGGTTGAACCACGTCACCTGCGATAGCCCACCTCTTGGCCACTACGCCCTTCATTGGTGCATATATCTGGGTATTATTGATCTGGGTTTGAATCACGTCCACTGCAGCCTGGGAGCGTTTTATATCAGCCATAGCAATTGCCTGCCGAGCTTTTGCCATTTCCAGGGCCTGCCGGGCATGGTCGTATTTTTCCGGAGATAATATTTTTTCTTTGAATTGCAGCGCCGCCCGCTCGAAATCCTGCTGGGCCAGATTGACATTGACTTTAGCCAGAGCCGCATTCTGTCTGGCATAATCCAGACCGGCTAAAGCCTGGGCGAGCTGGGCGTGTAAATCAGTACTGTCCAGCTGAACCAGCAATTGACCTTGTCGGACCGTATCCCCTTCATCAACCGTCAGTTGGGTGATCCGTCCTAAAATCTTGGCGCTGATGGAGATCCGGTTTCCTTCAATGTAGGCATCGTCAGTGGAGACATATCCCCGCAAAAAGAAATACCAGTAGACAAAAATCCCTGCACCGATGATAATGAACACAAGCAATAAAATCAGCCATTTTGTGTAGGGTGATTTTTTTGGTTTCTCTTTTGATGAGGTTTGCTGTTCCTCACCAGCTTTTCCTGTAGACTTTCCATTAGTCATATTTTTCTCCATAGAGAAGTTCCCATTTTATCCATTCCAAAACACGCTATCTGTTTTACAGATTGAATTACAAAAGTAGAAATTTTACCATAAATTTAGCTGTCTGCTTTCTTGTTTCACAATTAAATAAATTGATCCTCTCCCAAATGATACAATCTTATCAAGCAATTATGAAGATTTTATGAAAGGATGTTTCCACAATAGAAAACCTTCTACAATTACCTTAAACCCAAATGGGGATACTCTAGTTATCTCTTGTTTATCACTTCCGGTAACATTATTTTGGATCATGGATTAAAAATAACTGAAACAGAGGGATAACTAAATTACATAAATCTGGCCTCTAAATTCAAGTTTTGTAAATCAAGGAAGACCGTAATACCGACATAAGTCTGTGAAGCATTATATTTTTCTAAAACTATAAAATCACACAAAGACACAAAGCTATTAAAATGGATGAAAACCAGACAGGTAAAATCATAGTTGATAGTGCGGTTGCTTTACACAGAGAATTAGGACCTGGTCTCCTGGAGAGTGTTTATGAAGTCGTCTTGGCCCATAAACTTAAACAACAGGGATTATCGGTTAAACGCCAGGTGAGTATTCCTATAAAATATCAAGATATCAAATTCGAGGAGGGTTTTAGGATCGATATTTTGGTTGAGAACAAGGTGATAATCGAGTTAAAATCTGTTGAATGTGTTACCAGGGCCCATAAAAAACAGGTTTTGACATACTTGAGGTTGTCTGGTTTAAAACTTGGATATCTATTAAATTTCGGTGAAGCACTAATGAAGGACGGGCTATCAAGAATTATTAACGGAGAAATAACATATATCTTCGAGTTCTTTGTGTCTTTGTGTGCAAATTGTTACTTTGAACAAAAACAATCTGAAAATTACCTATGAGATTAAATGGGATCTGTTAGAACTATGAAATTCATGAATCAAAATTGAATGTAGGCAGGACTAAATATGCCAGAAAATCCCTTTACTGACAAAAATATTAAACCTGATGATAAATCTCTTGCCAAAGTATTAGGCGAATCTAACAAACTGTGGAATGATCTGAAAAGACATCTTGGTGAATCCTATGGTGAATTGATCGAGGAATGGAAATTCTATAGCCCCAAATATGGCTGGACCCTTAAAGTTTTAAAGAAGAAAAGAAATTTATTCTTCTTCTCACCACGACCAAATGCCTTCCGGGTTTCTTTCGTTTTTGGAGAAAAAGCTGTTTCGCACATCGAGGCCAGCAATCTCCCTGAGAAGATAAAAATTGCCATCCGGAATGCCCGGAAATACGCCGAGGGAAGGGGCATATCGCTCGAAGTAAAATCCGTTGATGAAATCGAGGAGATTAAAAAATTAGTCGAGATAAAATTAAGTAATTAACTTTTTATAATTAGATAAGAATTTTATGCCGGCAAAACAAGCGCTACTTATTGGTAATTCGGATGGCATCGGTCTGGCAACCACCCGGGAACTTTTGAAACAAAGTTGGCAAGTGACTGGTATTTCGCGTAGTGAGTCATCCATCAAAAATCCTGCTTACCAACACTATACCTGCCTGGTGCAGGATCCCCAATTTCTGGAGACACTGAAATCCGTTATTGAAAAGAAAGAGCAGATCGATTTATGTATTTATTGTGCCGGAATCGGGGAGTTGCTGGATCCGACTGATATGAAAAGCGAAGTGGATACACTGGAGGTTAATCTGCTGGGTATGGTTAAAACTGCATCAGCAGTTATTCCCTCCATGGTCAGGAATGGTAAGGGGCATTTCATCGGTATTTCCAGCGTGGCGGATGTGTTGCTGTCTGATAAGGCACCCGGATATCATGCCTCAAAAGCGGGGTTCTCAAATTATCTGGAGAGTCTGGCAATGGCTTTAAAACCCAGAGGAGTTTATGTAACCAATGTCCGGTTCGGATTTGTGGATACCAAACTGGCCAAAGGTGATGTTAAACCGTTCATGATGGGAACAGACCGGGCGGTTCATCACCTGATGAAATGTATTAAAACTAAACCGATCCAATATACTGCACCGCGGGTGGTTATTCCTCTGGTGAGATTTCGCAGCTGGGCCTTGAAATTGAAAGTGATATTCTCTTGAATAAACATTTATTCAACGAGTATGGGTATTTCTGGTTCAGCTTAAAACCTACACGCCGTATTTTACATCCTCATCCCAGCGCTGAATAAGATAATCCTTTGTCTTCTCGAAGGTTTCAGCCTGGTCTTCCACAATCGCCTCCGCTTCCTCGTTGCTCATATCCAGGGTCCGGTTAACGAAAGAAGCCACCCTGGCAAAATAGAGCGGAGTCATCAGGCCGACCATCAACTGCCGGTTACCTTTCCAGTGATGGAACGCCGCTGCCAGATCGTAAAGAATTTTTGCCCACACCTCGGTCTTAAATACAAACTCCTTAACATCTTTTTTAGCCAGCGTTTCGATAATCTCCCAGTTATCCGGCGCCACAATTTTTTGCCAGATCTCTTTATAGTTACTGAAACCGGTTTTGAAATCATCCACCAGTTTGGTAATATTTATTTCGAAAGGCTTTGGTTCAATTTTCAGGGCCGGTCCAACAATCGGCACTGCTTGGCTGCCTTTTACCCCTTTCCAGACTTTCTCATGATCTTCCATCAGCATCAGTAAGGTCGAAACAACCTGCCGGAACATGGGTCCCAGGGCTTCGGCCGGATCTTTTACATCATGTATCTTAACACCCAGATTCGCCTGCACAATGCTGGCCTTATTTACCATGGCCACGGTGGTAAGCCAGATGTCTATCCCAAAACGGGCAATATCAGTGTCCCAGCCTTCATGGGGTAAGTACTTTTTAATCAGTGGAAGGGAAAAAGCAAAATCCCCGCCGATGGGTTGCCGAACCCGGTATCCATACAAGGCCCGGGTCAGATTGTAGACAATATTATTAGTAATGGTGCCATCATATTTATAACGGGTATAATACGGCGCAATAAAATCCACCCCATCGTTCAGAATCGGTTCAACCATCCGGTGAATCCAATCCGGAGTAATGGAGCGGAGATCGGAATCAAACAGCAAGCATACTTTCGCGTTCAGTAATTGGGAGGCCTCAAAGATGGCCCGAACGGCCGAGCCTTTTCCAGGTAAACCTCGGTAGATGGTAATAATTCTTTCAATCCAGGGACTGCTTTCCAGATCATCGGACTCTTCCCGGGAATCGTCTACTGACCCGCCATCTGCTACCACAACCACACAGCGTCGATCCGGATAATGAATAGCCAATCCATCTTCTACAGCTTTTATTACATAAGAAATAGTAGAATCGTTATTGAAACAGGGAATGCCAACCACGATATCCGCGGCACCCAAACGCTCCAGACGGCGTCGGGTCCCCTGCCGTAATGCGGTGCTGAATTTCATTTTTTAGTCTCCAAATCTATAATTAAGTTTATTATAAATGATTACATAGAAACGTTAAAAAATTCAATTCTTCTGAATCTTTATATTATTGATAACAAATTTTGAGGCAGAAAGCAAGTTTCCTTTTGCCGCTTAAACATCCATGTCAAAACCAAGGCCAGGTTTATCGGTGGGGAAAAGGATTCCTTTATCCAAAATTACCGCACCACTGCTTGGGTCGTCCAGCAAATCGAGATGCCCGTCCAGATCGGCATAGACCACATTGGGCCGGGCCAGGGCAAAATGAAGTCCGGCAGCAATAGCCAGGGCAGCTTCATCCATGCATCCCACCATCACTTCCAATCCGGCAGACCTGGCCACTGAATTAATCTGAAGCGCCTCGGATATACCACCCACTTTCATCAGCTTTATATTTACCATGTCCACCAGGTCTCGCCGGGCCAGCCGGAAAGCATCGCGAATACTCATCAGGCTTTCATCCGCCATTACCGGAATCGGAACACCGCTGGTTACCCTTCCCAGCAGATCGGGCTCACCCTTTGGGGTAGGCTGTTCGATCAGTTCCAGTTTAGCCTCTTTGGTCCGCTTCACAAATTCGACAGACTGATCTACGGTAAAGCCCTGGTTGGCATCAAATCGCAACTCTATCTCCTTACCAACTGCTTCCCGGACTTTCATTATCCGGCTAATGTCATCCTCCACATCCCTGCCACCTTTAATTTTAAGACATTTAAATCCCCGCAAAATCATTTCCCGGGCCAGCGAAACCGTTTCTTTCTCGGGCATGATGCCAATGGTAATGCTGGTTTTGATCCTGTCCCGATAACCACCCAGCAGTTTCCACAACGGCAAACCCGCCACTTTACCCAGAATATCGTATAGAGCCATATCCACCATAGCCAGAACCGAAGGGGAGGACATCAGATATTTTTTCAATTTTTCCATCTGATAGGCATGGCGTAAGGGATCGGCATTCTTCAGGTGATGAGTCACTATTTCTCCGGCTACTTGCTGGGCAGATTCCATGGTTTCCCCGGTAACAGCTTCATCCGGGGCACCACATCCATAGCCGACAATATTTTTATCGGTTTCCAGGCGCAAAAAAAGATTGGAGGCAGTACTGACCGTTTCATAGGCAATGGTATAAGGTTCGCTCAGTAGCATGGTAACCGGCCAAAACTCGATATTGGTGATTTTCATAGGGATCCGGAAGGGTTAATATTTTTTCTCATATATTTCATTTAAGGTCAGGCTTTTGAGATGTTCTACCAGCTCCACCAGATTCCGGATCATCACTTCCCACATTTTTTCTCCCTTTTCCCGGGTTGCTTTGGTCGGATCCCCCAGTACCCCATTCGTAGAAATCCTCAGGGTACGGGCAAACCACTCCACACTCCGTTTGGTACTGAAATCGAGATACTGGCTGGAAAATTTGGGGACAAATTTCTTGGCCTGATCCATGTGCACCAGATGGGGACGGGTGGCCAGTGAAGTGCTGGTTTCTATTTCTCCGGCATGGACATCATTTGGTGTGTCGCACAAAGCAGCCAGGTCCACATCGCTGGTTTCCCCGGTATCCACGCTGGTAAAAATATGGGCGTCGCGATTGATCATCTGGGCGGCAAATTTAAGCGCCGGGGCATTTCCGCCGTGGCCGTTGATGATCAGCAGCTTGGTGATCCCATTCCGAGCCGCGCTCATCCCGATTTCGTAAACCAACTTGGACAGCGTCTCATTGCTCAGGCTGATCGTCCCGCTGAAATCATCGTGGTGATAGGACACACCATAGAAGATCGGCGGAAATACCAGCGGTTTGGGAGGGGAACAGGCTTCGGCCACTTTACGGGCCAGATAATCCGCATCAAAAGCATCGGTGTCCAACGGCAAATGTGGCCCATGCTGTTCGATGGCTCCCACCGGCAAAAGAGCAATATCCACTTCCTTAAATCTTTTCTGGGCTTCCGGCCAGGAGAGTTCTCCCAGTAAATAATCATTTTTTAATTCCTGGCTGCCCGCAACTTCCCGCTTAACCGCCTGGCTGTCCATTTTTGCGGCCTTTTCAAAAATGTAGGGCTGCTGCAATCCGGGATCTCTTAAGGGATCAAAATCCAGCCACACCCGGCCATTTTTCCTGACTGAACCTTCAGTATATTCCCGGTAAATTGTAAGCAGTGGTATGCGGAGATCTCTCGGCAGACCTTCCCAGGGAGACCTCTCCGGATCGATGCGCAATTTTAAAATTTCCGGATTCTCCTTAAGCTTTTTTTCCTCCTCTGCAGATAAATGAATCAAGCCTTTTTGTGAGAGCATGAAAATCAATTGCTGTGCACCAGCCGATTCCTGATGCACACTTTTATTCGCCACTTCTTTCAAACATCGCTCAATCTGCTCTGGAGTATAACCGCAGTGCACCGGATCCACATCCAGGGCGGTTAACATCCCGACAATTCTTCGGCATTTTTCACAGCTCCCGCAGGGATATACCCGCTCGTCAACAATATGTGCGGCATGGCAGGATACCTGATGTCGCTGGAGATGGGGATAGCGGTTCGCCAGAACTTTCTCAATTAACATTTCCGAAAGCGGACGCAAGACTGAAAACTGATTGATATTCCACCTCTTCCGGATAAAATAGCGGGTCAGCTCATTATCGAAGTAGCGGCTCTGATCGAACAATCCGTCGTAATGGGTGATACCCTGGAAAGACAAACGCCGGGTGGTATCGTATTCATCGCCGATGATTAACCGTCCAATGCCCTTCTTGCGCATGACGGGGAGAATTCCAAACAGAAAAACAGCAACTGTCCACAGCCGGATAGGATATTCATCGGAACGGACATTGGCAAAATCCTGCCGGATAAAAGGGAAATGTCTGAGCATCCAGGAGAAAATGCGGTCTGCATTCATCCACACCCGGGAAGTTTCGGAATGATTATCCTTTAGATAGCGATAGGCATTCAGCGCGGTATACCAGTGCCGGCCGGATTCGTTAATAAACACGGGATAGGTTTCGTAACCAATTTCCTGCATCAACCCGAAGCTGAGCAGACTGTCCTTACC
>CAZTXJ010000011.1:0-12836 GCA_964617285.1 uncultured Calditrichaceae bacterium
CCGGTGAGAAAGGGGTTCTCATGCATAATCTTTATTACATAAATTTCCCGGGCAGTATTTTCTGCCATTCTCCTTAAAAAACTTTGATCGGCCGCATCATAACTACCATGAAACAGTATTTCCTTACAAAACAGCCCATAATTCAGAGCGATCTGTGCGGAAATCATCTCAGCCAGATTTTGCGAATCCAGATCTTCCGATTCAAATACATCTTCTTCAAAGCGGTAGATCAGATCCATAGTCTCAACTTCACCATTTTGCATGACCCGGTAAGGCGCCACCAGCCGATTTTTTTCTACCCGAACCGGACCGACTTCCAGCCGGTCGATCACCATTAGTTTTTCCAGGGGATTTTCTTGTTGATTCATATCAAGATTTATCCTGCCCTTTAAGGTTTGGTTTCATTGAAATTGTAATATCATCTATTTGATTTAAGATGCTTCTTCAGCACATCCACAACGTCATTCATGCCATCGATTAATGGATCGCAGCAGGCCAGGCCGGTTTCGCTGCGAATCTTAGCGCATATTTCAGGTATTTCATCCGGGCTCAAATTCTCATGATTGATAGTTACTGCCACTACCGGTTTCCCGGAGAGTAACTCCACCGCCTTAATCTGAACATCCAGCGGATGCATAGGAAATCCGGGAAATCCGTCGTACTCTTTGCGGGCCGGGGCATGCTGCAAGATTACCACATCCGGACGGCCAGCAGCCAGAATTTCAAATCCGCCGGGGTAGGCCGGGTTCATCAGGCTTCCCTGGCCTTCGATGACGATCACATCCGGATTTTCCTCCTTCCAGGCACTCCAGACCGCATGTTCAATTTCTCCGGCCACAAAATCGTTGATCAGGGAATCCAGGATGATGGAATATTTGGCACCCTGCAGCCAGGCGGTTTGACCGGTGCCGATCATTTCCGCTGTATAACCTGCGGCGGCGAGAGCTTCCACCAGAATCCATGCAGTGGTTCGTTTACCAATAGCAGAATCCGATCCCAACAAGGCAACCTTCAAAGAGGTAACCTGCTCAATTTTACCATCGAAAAAATGCAACTCATTGCGGGGAGGGGTTTTTCGGATATCCCGGATATGAACCCCATTTTCTTTCGCCAGCTGCACCATTTCCGGATCCTCGGATAAGAAATCGTGCAGACCACAGTCGACATTCAAACCCAGCCGGATGGCATCCTTTACATCGGCCCGGGCTTCTTTACTCAGCCGTCCCCCATCCGGAGCCAGTCCCACGACCAGGTGAGTTGGCTTGGATGAGTTTTGTGAAGCGGCTTCGAAAGCCTGTTTGATGCTGGCATAAATTGGAATACCATTCTTCCGGTTGTCCAATATTTCCCCGGCATCTTTTCCGGCATAGCGGGAATCGACCACGGATAGAACCTTGTACCGTTTTGTCCGGCGTACCAGACCATGTGCGGTTTTTCCATTGGTGGTATTAAATGCGCCCTGACAGTAAACAATGGCATTACCTTCCGGAAATCTGATCACGATTTCCTCCCGGTTAACATCACCACATAACGATCGTTGGACAGGGCTTCTTTCCGGTGTTGTTCGATGAGTGCAATTAAACCGGCGGTTGATGCCGGCAGGACCAGAAATCCTTCCCGCTCCCGCAGCATCCTGGAGAAAGAGAGCATGTTTTTATCTGTGGCATTGGATGCCCATCCTTTGGTTTGACGTATTGCGGTAAGGGCATAATCGCCGTCAATAGAGTGCCAATTGATCAATGGCTCGTTTACCGCAGATTCATGAATCACTTCCGGCTTTAGGTCCTCGCACTGGGGTAAATTTTTAATGAAGGCCTGCACAATAGGATTCTTGCCGTAAGAAGATCCCGCTACAATTCTGGGAATACGGGAAGTTTTGCCCCTTCGGTACAGACTCAGAAATCCCTTATAAATACCGACCAGGGTGGTACCATTGGATACCGGAACAGCGACCAGGTAGGGGGCATCTCTCAACTCATCATAAATTTCGTAGGCAATTTCGCCATATGCCCTTAACTGCAGGGCGGTGTTTGCCCCACCCGGATTGGCATCATAAATCTCTTCCCGTTCGGCAGTCTCCCTCGAGACCAGGACTGCCCTTTCATAATCTCCGGGAACCCGTCTGATCTCCGAACCATACTGGATCATTTCCTGCACTCTTTTGGTATGGTAACTCTCCGGGATATAGGTAATGCATCGCAAACCCGCAATCGAGGAGGCCAGGGCCATGGCAACCCCATAATTTCCACAGGTCGCCATAGTGATGGCATCAAAACCACGCCTAATGGCATCCATCACCTGGGCGAAGGCGATCCGGTCCTTCTGTGTTCCGGAGGGGTTGGAACCTTCGAATTTGAGATAGATCTGCCGGAAACCAACCTCACGTTCAATATTGCGGGCACGAGCCAGATGGGTATCCCCGACTTCGGATTCGAATACATCCTCAAAAGCTTCTAATCTTTCCCAGAGTGCCCGGTTCCGGTCGGCCGCAACCTGCTTCTGTTCTTCAACGCCGGTGAGGATTCCCGGAACTTCGGGAGAGGCACCATCCAGAAGATCGAATAGCTTTTCGCCATTTACGATCTCTTCGGTTTTATTATTATTTATTTCAGCCATATTGTTTTTCTCCGAAAAAGTATCCAGTTCAGTGACAAAAGATAAGCTAAACTTTATATCCAATCAAATTATCAATGCGGATAAGGAAATTTATTTTCTTGCCTATAATCATCGTCACCTACAGTCTATACCTGATAAATACTTGACCACAGACCTTTAAAGAAATGCTGTGCATTGATCCCGATATTTCGATTATTATAACCGCCCTCCTGGACGATCAGGGTTGGCAGTTTTAATGCCCCAATTAATTTGCCATTTTCTTCAAAATCCTTTGCCTTCAGGCTCCAGGTGCCGGTCGGATCGCCCTTGGCCGGATCCAGACCAAAGGCAACCACCAAAAAGCGTGGATTGAATTTGTGAATGGATCGTAGTACCTTTTCCAGCACTATACGATATTTAACCCCATCTATCTGTTCGGGAAGGGGATGATTGATGTTATATCCAAAACCGTCTGCAAATCCCTTTTCATCCTCAAAGCCACTAAAATAGGGATAGGCAAATCTGGGATGTCCATGGATAGAACAGGTCAGCACATCGGAGCGCTTATAAAAAATATCCTGTTGACCATTCCCATGATGATAATCCACATCCAGGATTGCCACTTTTCCATATTTGGATAAGAATTGAGCAGCGATGGCTGTTGAGTTAAAATAGCAAAATCCGCCAAACGAGCGCTTTTCCGCGTGATGACCTGGCGGCCGGACCAGTGCGTAGGCCATCTGCTGTCCCTCCAGCAGAGCTTGTGCCGCGGTAAGGGTACAATCCACGGCTCGTTTTGCCGCCAGGTAGGCATTCAAATTCAAGGGTGTAAAAGTATCGATACAATAATATCCCGCCCGTACCGACAGTTCTGTAGGAGGCCGTGCGGCATTCCGAATAGGGAAGACATAAGGATATACCGATTTAGTATTTCCAATATTCTGGCATACTTTTTTGAGATATTCCACAAAAGCAGAATCGTGAACAGCTTTGATATGGGACTCCGAATAATGTTTGACCGGTATTTGGTTAAACAGACCGGTTGACTCAAGATGCTTCATGATGGAATTGATCCGGATGGGGGACTCCACGTACCCTCTCTCCCGCACATGGTGAATCTGATGCTTATCATTCAGAACCAGAATAATCCGGCGATCTGCGGGAATATCCATTCTTACTTTTTCGTACAGAACTTCTCTGATGTAACGTGGCTGTCTCAGTCTGATCTGACTGCCCTGATAAGATTCGACAATTTTTTGAATATAGGCCGGAGGGCAAATATCACCGTATTTTTCTTCAAGTATGGTTCGGATTATTTTTCGCATTTTGATCTGAGAAAAGGTAAAGTTTTGACCCAGATTATCAAATAGCAGGTAGGGAGGATTGTCGTCCCGGGAACTCAGGGGCGTGGCATAGGCAACATTGGATATGGGTCTCACACCATACTGCTCATAAAAGCGAAGACGGGCAATGTTTTGCTTCAGCATCCGGGGATCCGGGCAGAGTTTTGGATCATCCGGTAAACTCTCCAAAAACAGTCCCTCGGCTTTTAAAGCACTTGCTTCCTGCCGGACCCGCTCATACAGGGCGCCACCAATCCCCCGACCGGTTTGTAATCTGGCGGCAGAAATATAATCCAGCAGACAAAATTTCAGTTCCGGATGGTATTGAACCAGGGCAAAACCTTTCACCTGTCCCCGCAGGTTATCCGCAACCAGTAAAATGGAACGAAAAGCCTGTTTGAACGGATTTCTCAATTTATCCGGCAGGGAGCGAACATCTTTTTCCAGTATGCCGGGAAACTGAGCCAGCATAATTTCCTGGACCTGCCTCAAAGCCGATTGATTTATCGGCAAATAAGTATCATACATACGTCGGATTCTGAACATGTTCCTTCTAACCGGTTAAACACCATCATATTCGCCGCATACAGGCAAACTATTAACCTCTTACTTTCCAAATGAAATTAAAGTTTTGTAAACGGTTTCCCCTGCCACCCGGATTAAGGTTTCCAGATATACCGGGATTACAGGATATTTTCTTCGGGTAACGTCGGTTGGATTTTTTTCAATAGAGAAATTGACAATCCGGGCAGAATCGGGATAATTAACTATTTTCCGATTTACATCCATATGATCAACAGGAAAATTTGGAAAGAGAACGGTTAAAATTCATCCACTTTCTCTTCTATTCCGGCAGTTACCAAAGCTTCATTCTCTTTTTCGATGATGAGAGCACCGTTCGAACCCGGTTGCCGGTACCGGAAAATTTTTCCCTGGTAATTTCTCAAGACTACTTCCTCATCATCCATTTTAATCACATATTCCGGAATCAGCGGAATTTTTCCACCGCCACCCGGGGCATCGATCACAAAATGAGGAACTGCCAAACCGGAAGTCCATCCTCTGAGTGCCTTTATAATTTCCAAACTTTTACTGACTTTGGTCCGGAAATGTTCGGTGCCAAAAACCATATCGGCCTGGTAGATATAATAAGGTTTCACCCGGGCCAGAAGCAATTTCTGCATCAGGCGTTTCATGGTTTCGGGATCGTCATTAACACCCTTCAGCAAAACAGTCTGGTTGCCAAGTGGTATCCCGGCATTGGCTAATCGCTCCAGGGACTTTACCGCCAGGGGCGTCAGCTCATCCGGATGATTGAAATGGACATTGATGAAAAGGGGATGATACTTCTTTAAAACTTTTACCAGTTTTGTGGTAATTCTGTGAGGCAGGAAGCACGGAACACGGGTTCCGATGCGAATTATTTCAACGTGCGGGATACGCCTCAGCTTTTGTAAAACATATTCAATCTTATCATCACCCAAAAGAAGCGGATCTCCGCCGGAGAGGATAACATC
Source organism: uncultured Calditrichaceae bacterium (assembly GCA_964617285.1). Classification (GTDB taxonomy): domain Bacteria; phylum Calditrichota; class Calditrichia; order RBG-13-44-9; family RBG-13-44-9; genus CAYVKM01. The sequence goes on from CAZTXJ010000011.1 coordinate 5,456, forward strand.
GCGGATTTCCGGATGGGATTCAATATATTCGATGCCCTGATCAAAGAATTTAAAGCTGATCTTGGTCGGGTCGCCCACTTTTCTTTTCCGGGTGCAAAACCGGCAATAGGAAGCACAAACATGGGAAACCAGAAACAGGCAGCGGTCGGGATACCGGTGAACGATACTGGGTACCGGAGAATCCGAATCTTCCGATAAAGGATCCTCGAACAACCCGTTGTCCTGCAATTCTCTCTCGTCCGGAATGACCTGCTTATAAATCGGATCCCCTTTTTCTTTGATCAAGGATAGATAATAGGGAGTTATTTTTATATTAAATTCATTCTCGATGGCCGCCAGCTTATCCAGCGGTATATCGAACTTCTTGGCCAAAGCTTGTAAACTTGTGACACTATCTTGCAAGATTTTCCGCCACTTTTCCATTTTCTCTTTTTCCGTATTTTGAATTTAGAGTGAGGTTTTTTGTAAAAATAAGTTTATCATCTCCGGGCCGATAGAAATCCTTAATCCTTGCCTCAAGATGATATTGATTATTTAAGTAGAACTGTTGGGTCGGATTGTACTTGGTCTGGGAAGAGGTTTCAATGATAATCAACCTTCCGCCCTTTCGGTATATTTCGGACTCCACATATTGGAGTAAAATTTTACCAAATCCCTTATTCTGTAGCGCGGGAGCCACGGCAATCCAGTAAAGGTCAAATGTTCCTTCTGCTGCAGGTGTGGGACCGAAACATACGTATCCTGCCAGATCATCTTTATTTTCCGTGGCAATATAGATGTGATAATCATTCTGCTCCTTATTGAACAAATAGGTGTCTATCAACTCCATCGCTACACTAATCTCTCCCATGGTAAACATATGGGTCTGCTGTAAGATCTCATATATTTTACCACGGTCCTGCGGAATCATCTTTCTAATTTTCACCATAATTCACCCTTTTAAGTGTATCTTTTACAATTTTACCAATTAAATCCCGATACTTCAGACCCGCCGCCAGGGCACTCCTGGCAAGCCCGGCATCAGTGGAAATATCCGGATTTGGATTATACTCCAGCACATAAATCTGATCATGCCCATCCACCCGCATGTCCACCCGTCCATAATCTCGTCCCATTAGCTGGTGGTAAACCTGCAAAGCAACATCCATCAGCTTATATCTCAATTCTTTTGAAACTTCAGCCGGACAAACCGGGGGTGTTTTTTTGTAGTGGGGGTGTTCCGGTAACCATTTGGCCTCGTAACTGGTGATATGGTAGCATTCCTCCAGTTCGGAAAAGTTTATTTCCGATACCGGCAGAACCTGTGGCGGATGGTTTCCCAAAACACTTACGTTAAATTCCCTGCCTTCAATAAATTTCTCAACCAGCACCGGTTGATGATATTTTTCCAGCAGTTCACAGACCTTTCGTTTCAGATCATCAAATGAATAAATGATCGAGTCCTGGGTAATCCCCAGACTGGCATCCTCACTGGCCGGCTTGGCAATAAGCGGATAAGTAAGATAAGTTTGGGCCGGAGCTTCCCGGTAAACCTGGTACATCGGTGTTTTTATTTTCTTTGATTCAAAGAGTTTCTTCGCCAGCACTTTATTCTGAGCCAAACCCAGACTGATCGGCGTATTTCCGGTATAGGGAATGCCCATTAATTCCCACATTGAAGCGATATGCATTTCGTGGTGCGCATTCCCCTTATAGCCTTCACAAAGATTAAAAATGAGATCCGGCTGATTTTCGCGAATCTTATTTAGTCCGTTTTCAATTTCATCGATTGGTAAATAAACTGGTTGATAACCTAATTCGACCAAAGCCCGGAAAACATCTTCGGCCTCTTTTTTCACAGCCGCTTCAGAGATAAAATCAATATTCTCTTCCCCGTCCGTTCCATTCAGTTCATTATAAGCTACAGCGATTTTTAAATTTTCATTTTTTGAACTCATTTTGACAATCCATATCTTTTTGCCGCTATTTCCACCACTTTATTTATCATTCCTTCATAGCTATAACCCGCTGTTCTGGCCGCTTTTGGAAAACAGGAATTATCTTCCGGTTTGGGCAGGATTCCCGGCAACGGATTTAATTCGATAACATGAGGGATATCATTTTCATCGAAACGAATATCGATCCGGCACCAGTCCCGGATATTTAATACCGAATAGGCATCCTTGGCCACTTCTTCAATCCGGTCCCTCTGAATTGATGAAATCTGGGCGGGGCACTGGAATATTTCCAATGGTTTTTCCGGAGTATCCCAGACCCATTTCGCTTCATAGGAATAAATAGGACGGGCGCCTTCCGGTAGATTGACATATCTGATGGCTACAATCGGAAGCACTTCAACGTCATCCCCATTTCCCCAAACCGCCACAGTAAATTCATCCCCGGTTAAAAATTTTTCCAGCAAGATTGCCTGACGGTATTTACCCATTTTCTCCCGGATTTTTTTCTTGGCCAGGGAAACACTATCCACCACCGAATCATCAAAAATGCCTTTACTGCTTCCTTCTGATACCGGTTTTACGATAGCAGGAAAATCGAAACCCTCGATGTAGATTTCCTGATTGGGATAAAAAACCTTAAAGGCGGCATTCGGAATAAGGTAATAACTTAGAATCTCTTTTGCTTTTGCTTTATTCAGACAAATACCCAGCGTTAGGGGATCCGAACCAGTATAAGGAATTCCCATTTTTTCGCACATCATCGGGACAAAGGATTCCCGAAAATCGCCAAATAAACCTTCGGCAATATTGAAAACCAGGTCCGGTTGAAAATTCTCGAAGAGAGATTCTATGGATTCATCTGCCTCAAGCCCTACCACATTATGCCCGCCACTCCGAATGGCCTCGATCACTGCTTTGATGGTTTCGGGGGAATCTCCCTCAGCAAAAAAGTCCGGTGGTATATCCCGCTCGGAAAACCTTTTTCCATAACGTTTTTTAAATTCTTTTAACAATCCTTCTTTGGTGCTGTATGTGACCGCAATCTTCATAAAAAATTCCCATTCCCTTTATTTTCAGATTTTTATTTCACTTTCCTGTTTGCTATACAGGATAAATTTTGACATAAACCGAGTTTCCCATAATTTTTTTAGCTAATACAACTATTATGCCAGGAAATGCTACTCTCTTAATCGCTAATAAAATCAAGGGTTTCAAGATATCTCAAATTGGAGAATCTTAGTATCTATAGAGGGATAATTTTCAAAATGAAAAAATATTGGCGAATGGACTGTCTGATTTTATCAAATTGAGAAGTCCGGGCAGATTAACACTAAAATAAGTTTCATTTTGATAATCTTGAATGCCCGATTGGAGGAAGGTTGTTGTAACTAATCTAAATTCAGAATTAATTATTCAATTTTATAATCTTTTATTTTGCGATAAAGTGTGGCTAATCCAATTTGCAGAGACCTGGCGCTTTTCTGTTTGTCATAATCGTAATACTGTAAGGTTTTCAAAATTGCCGCCCTCTCAATCTCAGCCAATGGCACACCTACCTCCACAGAGACTGTTTTTTGAGTATCTTTGATTCCGGCTGCTAAAATAGGAAAATGATACATCTTCAGGGTTTTCTCCTGACAGAGCACCACAGCCCGTTCAATCATGTTCTCCAGCTCACGGATGTTACCACGCCAGCTGTACTGCATCATCAATTTCAACACATCCGCATCGACACCCTGCACATTTTTATTGTTCAACTGATTATACTTATCGATAAAATGCTGCACCAGATAAGGGATATCATCCACCCGTTCCCTGAGGGGTGGCACCTTTATGGAGATAACATTCAACCGGTAAAATAGATCGTCACGAAATTTACCAGCCTTCACATACTCCTCCAGGTTTGTATTGGTCGCAGCCATAAATCTCACATCGGCTTTGAGGGTAGTATTGGATCCAATTCTTTCAAATTCGCCGCTTTGGAGAATCCTGAGCAGTTTTACCTGCATGGCCAGGGTTAACTCGCCAACTTCGTCCAGAAAAATACTGCCTCCGTCTGCAACTTCAATTTTACCCTTCTTTTGCTTCACCGCACCGGTAAACGCTCCTTTTTCATGACCAAAAAGTTCTGCCTCCAGTAAAGTTTCCGGTATGGCACCGCAATTGATAGTTACCAGCGGCTTACCTGACCGATTACTATAACCATGTATGGTCTGGGCGATCATTTCTTTTCCGGTACCCGTCTCACCTACTATAAGAATAGTGCTTTTGGACGGGGCGATCTGTTTAACCAGGTCTAATAATTGTCTGAATTTTGGATTGACTCCAATTAACTTTGGGATTTCAGGTGCTGCTTTCAATCTCTGTTTTAATAATTCATTTTCCCGGCGGAGTAATATCGTCTCATTCAATCGAGTCAATAGTTTTTTCAATTCAGAAATCCGAAACGGTTTTACCAGATAATCGTAAGCCCCGCCACGAATCGCCTCAACTGCGGACTCTACCGATCCATAGGCAGTAATAATAATTACCGAGATATTTAAACCGTTTTCCTGGACAAAATTCAGGATTTCCAGACCATTACCATCCTTAAGCTTAAGATCGGTCACCACAACATCCATCTCTTCCGAACGGAGAATATTGATAGCATCATTAAATTTAGTGGTGGTTTTTATCAGATAACCGGTATCTTTCAAACCTATATTTAGCGCCTGAACCGTATCCTCTTCATCGTCCACTATTAAAACACGTAATCGATACATTATTATTCCTTATTCATTATCAAGGCAGGAAAGCTTACAGAAAAAGTAGTTCCGTTACCCAAATTCGAGCGCAATAATATTTTTCCCTGATGGGCAGTAACAATTTGTTTAGCTATAAACAAACCCAGGCCGGTCCCTGATTTTTTAGTAGTAAAAAATGGCTGGAAGATTTTTTTCCGTTCATCTACCGAAATTCCCGGACCGAAATCTTTGATACCCACAACCACACGTTTTTTGCGCCGGGATAGCTTAATCTGAATCTCACCACCGTTCTGATAGGCCTCAATCGAATTACGGATAATGTTCATAAAAACCCGGCGAAGCTGCAGCCAATCACCGGATATCATATGACCCTGACTATCTTTGGACAAGTTGATCTTTATTCTGCGGGAAGCTGTTTCCAGGCTGATATCTTCGATCAACGTTTTTAACTGTTCGGCTAAATTCAATGGTTCGGGATAAGTTTCGGCGATCTGGGTATAGGAAAGATATTGGTTCAGATTCCTGCTCAATTGGGCAATCTCATTTTGTATTTTAATAAATAAATCTGCAAAGCCCGAGTTTTTTCCCTTCTCCCCATTTCTAAAAGCTTGCTCCAGGAGTTCAACATTCAGGCCAATGGAATTTATTGGATTCCGGATATCATGCATGATAGAACTGGTAAGCCGGGAGATCATCTCAAGCTGGTCCAGTCGCTGTTTGTGGCGCAACAATTCGGATTGATCTTCTACATTTTGAAAATTGATAACGTATGAGGATTTGCCGGCTGGCATTCCTTTGATATAACTAACCGATACCAGTGCCAGAAATGGATTCCTGTCTTTCGGTTGAATATAGAGCCGGAGATTGGTCAACCGCTTTCGGTCCGATTTCAATCTTTGAATTAATTGTTTCCTGGATTTATCGGTAAAAATTTTCATTACACTTTGGTTCAGGATATCACTAGGTTGGTATCCGGACATCCTGGCAGCCGTCGGATTCCAACGAACAATGTTAAATTTATCATCGCACACCAGTGCACCTACCGGAGATTCTTTCAAAATCTGGTAAGTGATATCCAGTTGTTTCTGCAGCTCATCCTTGACCATATTTAACTCATCTATCAATTGATGGTCTTTATCCCGGATTTCCTGATAAATTTTTCCCCACCATTGACTTAAAGAGATCAGAGTGTAATCAAAAATTTTCTGAATGAGTTCAAATTTATTTTGAAAATCAGTAGTTGGTTTAAAAGCGCCATGAATTAAGGAATGGTTCAAAACCAGCCGGGCAATCCCAAGAATCAACAAGTGGGCATAGAAATTTCGGCTTAAGACAGGCCGGTCTTTAAAGATATCGGTATAATGCCTGGTCAAGTAATAACCATCCTGTTTCACCACTTCCAGCGATAGGTCGTGTTCCAGTAGATTGAATATCTGGCTGAAAATCTTTCGATAGACCTCTTCCGGTAAGTCAATATCCAGGATCCAATTCGAGGTTAAAAGCGTCTCAACCGCAGAATCCACCAGATCTTTTTTTCGGTCACTTATTAACGATTTCTGCGCAGCCAATTAAAATACCAATCATCTTATTTTATCTTTGATAAATTTGGCAATCTGCCTGGAAATCTTATCAATAATGATATCGGGTACACCATCAAAATGCCTTGATTGAATCCGCATATCACAGGATTCATTAACATAATCTATCACGACACATTTGCCTTCTTCGGTTAAAGCAATCTCGGTTGAGAAAAATTTCAGCCTGGAGACTTCACCTATTTTCTTAATCACCTCAAATATCGGTTTTAATTTATATCGGTTAATCTCCTGTCGAGTCAATTCCTTGTACAGGTGGGTTTTATCGTTCCACCAGGCACACTGGACCAGATCGCAACTGAAGAATCCCCGAAACCAAAAACGCTGCCCATCTTTCTCCAGTGGATGGATAATTTCCTGAATTAGGTATTTATCCTGATCCAGAAATTGTCTTGCCTGCAATACCTCTTGCAGAGTTTCGGCGCCATGAACAACACCGATACCACCACCAGTGGTGTTTGCCGGCTTAATAATGAAGTTTCGACCCAGCATCGCCAGATCCTCTACCGAAATCAGATAGTCCTGTTCGGTTTCATAAGACGGTAAAATAATGGTATAGGGTGTATGAATGCCATTATGGATAAACTCCAGGTGCATGGTAGCTTTATCAGAAGCCCATTTTAAGTTTTCTACTGTTTCAAATAATTGGGCACCCTGCTCCAATAACATTTTTTGTAAGTCCAGAAATTCCGGGGTCGAATCCGAAGCCCGGTCAAATAGATAACGAAAAGAAAATTCCTGATTTTTGATTTTGACTACCGTCTCGTCCAGATTTCCCGGCCAGATGATGTAGGTGCTTAATCCAAGACGCTGAGCGTGTTTCTCCAGCATCCCGATAAAATCCCAGTCGTATTGCCAGTCCAGAGCCAACGCTAAATCAAAAATTTGTTTTGAGACCATTAATAATGTATCTAATTTTTTGATGACTAAGTTACAGAAAGGTAGCCACTAATGCAAAAGTATTTCAAGCAGAGTTCACCCGTGGTAATTCCAACCGATGATAATAAAAAAATTGAAGAGCATTTTGGTATGGCGAGTACCGGGAGCAAGGGATTTAGTCTGGCCCATATGGTCGCACCCCCGCACTGGGAAGAACCTTACCAGA
>CAZTXJ010000011.1:12936-36389 GCA_964617285.1 uncultured Calditrichaceae bacterium
AAATATCTGGAAGCCGGGGCAGATCTGGTTGAAACCAACACTTTCAATGCCAATGGCATTTCTCAGATGGATTATCAGATGCAGGATGAGGTCTATGAAATGAATCTGGCATCCGCCCGGATCGCCCGAAAAGCAGCTGATAGGTACACTGCACAAAATCCAAATAAACCAAGATTTGTCATTGGAGCGCTGGGACCCAGCAACCGAACTGCCTCCCTCTCCCCGGATGTGAACCGGCCGGGATACCGCAATGTCAGTTTTGATGAAATCAAAGAAGCCTACAAACCTCAAATTCGAGGGCTTATAGACGGTGGCGTCGATTTTCTCCTGGTTGAAACCGTCTTTGATACCCTCAACTGCAAGGCGGTTCTGTTTGCCATTGAGGAAGTTTTTGAAAAAATCGGACGCAATATCCCCATTATGCTTTCCGGTACAATCGTCGATGCCAGCGGACGGACCCTCTCCGGACAAACCTTGGAAGCTTTCTGGATTTCAGTTTCCCAGGCAAACCTGTTAAGTATCGGTTTAAACTGCGCCCTGGGGGCAGCCCAGATGCGGCCATTTCTGGAAGAGCTTTCGAAACTGGCGCCAATTTATATCAGTGTCTACCCAAATGCCGGACTTCCCAATGAATTCGGCAATTATGATGAAACACCGGAAATCACCTCCCGGCTGCTGGCAGAGTTTGCCGACAGTGGATTTGTGAATATTGCCGGGGGATGTTGCGGAACCACCCCGGATCATATTAAAAAGATTAGCGAAATCCTAAAAAATAAAAAGCCCCGGAAAATTCCGGAAATACCTAAATATTCCCGGTTCAGCGGATTAGAGCCACTCACCATTCGGCCCGATTCCAATTTTATCAATGTGGGCGAACGGTGTAATGTTACCGGTTCAGCCAAGTTTGCCCGGCTTATCCGGGAAGAAAATTACGAAGCGGCCCTGGAAGTCGCCCGGGATCAGGTCCAGAACGGTGCTCAAATACTGGATATCAATCTGGACGAAGGCATGCTGGATTCGGAAAAAGTGATGGTTACCTTTTTGAACCTGATTGCCTCCGAACCGGATATTGCTAAAGCTCCTATTATGCTGGATTCTTCCAAATGGTCGGTCATTGAAGCAGGACTGAAGTGCACTCAGGGAAAGAGCATTATAAATTCCATCAGCCTGAAAGAAGGTGAAGAAGTTTTCCGGCAGCACGCCAAACTAGCCCGCCGGTACGGAGCAGCGGTCATCGTTATGGCATTCGATGAAGCGGGACAGGCGGATAGTGTGCGACGTAAACTTGAGATCAGTCGCAGGGCTTATAAGATTCTCACTGAAGAATTGGACTTTCCGCCGGAAGATATCATTATCGATCCCAATATTTTTGCGGTCGCCACTGGAATGGCAGAACACAATAATTACGCGGTGGATTTTATTGAAGCCACCCGTCTGATAAAAACCAATCTGCCGCATGCCCTGGTTAGTGGTGGGGTCAGTAATATCTCCTTTGCCTTCCGGGGCAATAACACCGTGCGGGAAGCCATGCACTCGGCATTCCTCTATCATGCCATTAAAGCGGGTATGGATATGGGTATTGTTAATGCCGGGCAAATAACGGTTTATGAGTCAATTCCCAAAGATCTGCTTGAGCTGGTTGAAGATGTTTTATTGAACCGGCGCGACGATGCCACCGAACGTTTGGTCACATTTGCCGAGACGGTAAAACAAAAGGGAAGAGAAAAAAAAGAAGAGGACGCCTGGCGCAGGGAACCGGTGGAACAGCGTTTGAAGCATTCCCTGATCAAAGGCATTGTTGAGCACATTGAACAGGATACCGAGGAAGCCCGGCAGAAATATAAGGAATCCCTTAAAGTAATTGAGGGACCGCTGATGGACGGCATGAATGTGGTTGGCGATCTGTTTGGCTCGGGCAAAATGTTTCTGCCCCAGGTGGTAAAGAGTGCCCGGGTCATGAAAAAGGCAGTCGCTTACTTAATTCCCTATCTGGAAGCGGAGAAGAAGGAAAATGAGCGAAAATCGGCTGGGAAGGTTCTTCTGGCGACAGTCAAAGGGGATGTACATGATATCGGAAAAAATATTGTCGGGGTGGTCCTGGGCTGCAATAATTATCAGATCATCGACCTGGGGGTGATGACACCCGCGGAAAAAATCCTGGAGACAGCCCGCCGGGAAAAAGTGGATATCATTGGCCTCAGCGGTCTGATTACGCCATCACTGGATGAAATGGTTCATGTGGCGAAGGAAATGGAAAGAAATGGATTTGACTTACCGCTGCTCATCGGTGGAGCTACTACTTCAAAAAAACATACCGCGGTTAAAATTGCACCTGTCTATCGCCATCCTACCATCCACGTTTTGGATGCTTCACGAAGTGTGAGTGTGGTGAGTAAACTCCTGAATGAAGAACAAAAAGCTTCGCTGACAAAAACCGTTTCCAAAGAATACCAAAAAATCAGGGTAGAGCACGAGCAACGCTATCAGGAGAAAAAGCTCTTACCAATTTCACAAGCCAGAGAAAACCGCTTCCGAACGGATTGGTCACAAACAAAAATTGTTAAGCCAACATTTCTGGGGACAAAACTTTTCATCGATTATCCGCTGGAAGAAATACGAACCCGGATAGACTGGACACCCTTTTTCTGGGCCTGGGAAATCCGGGGCAAATTTCCTAAACTCTTTGATAAACCAAAAGTGGGAGTGGAAGCTAAAAAGCTCTACGATGATGCCCAAAAACTGCTGGACCGGATTATCTCCGAAAATTCCATCCGGGCGCAGGGGGTCATCGGATTTTTTCCAGCCAACAGCATAGGTTGTGACGACATAGAGATCTATCCCGATGAATCCCGAACACGACCCATAGGGGTGATCCATACCATCCGGCAGCAAATGCAAAAGACCAATGAACAAAACAACCTGGCTTTGGCAGATTACGTGGCCCCGACCGATTCAAAGATTCCGGATTATCTCGGAATCTTCGCGGTGACCGCAGGGATTGGCCTGGAAAAACTGGTTGAAAAGTTTGAGCAGGATCATGATGATTATCAAAGCATTATGGCTAAGGCGCTGGCGGACCGGCTGGCCGAAGCCTTTGCCGAGTTGATGCATGAACGGGTTAGAAAGGAATTGTGGGGTTATGCCCCGGACGAGCAACTGTCCAACCAGGACCTGATCGAGGAAAAATACCGGGGTATCCGCCCGGCCCCGGGATATCCCGCCTGCCCGGATCATACCGAGAAACAAATCTTATTTGATTTACTTGAGGTGAGCCAGAAAACCGGAATAAAATTAACCGAAAACTTTGCCATGTATCCTGCCGCTACAGTTTCGGGCTACTATTTTGCCCATCCCGAATCCCACTATTTCGGAACCGGGAAAATCGGTAAGGATCAGGTTATGGATTATGCCCGTCGTAAGGGAATGGATATCAAGACCGCCGAAAAGTGGCTGTCGCCTATTCTGGGATACGATGTATAGAAGTTATTTCTTCCGGCGAGGGACTTTGATCGTTTCCGGTTGATCCTTTACCCGGATCTCAAACACATCCGGACGGGCATAATGCCCCACCACATCAAAATCCATTTTGCTGCGGGAAACCTCGGACAGATCGATATCCGCATATAGAATTCCCTCCCTATTGAACAAGGGACCACTCAATATTTCGCCAAGCGGCGAGATAATCACGCTTCCGCCCCGGGATAGTATTTCCGGTTGTATTTTTAAATCTTCAACGCCTGGTAAGTTGGGCGGATACATTTTTTTGGTGACAAACTGGTTACACCCCAGAACAAAGCAGCGACCCTCACAGGCAATGTGTTGCAGGGTGCTTTGCCAGGTTTGGCGCTGATCTGCGGTGGGAGCCAGATAAATCTGAACGCCCTTTTGGTACATGGCGTATCTGGCCAGAGGCATATAATTTTCCCAGCAGATTAATCCACCAATCACACCCAGCGGGGTATCCAAAGTGGTTAGCGTAGTGCCATCACCCTCTCCCCAGATAATCCGTTCTGCTGCGGTCGGCTTTAGCTTCCGGTGCTTTCCCAGTAGTTTGCCATCCGGACCAAAGTATAAAAGCGTACAATAGAGTGTTCCCCGGCTGACGGCATCTTTCTCAATCACTCCGATGGCCAGAAATATACCTGATGCTTTCGCTGCTTTCCCCAACCGGTTAGTATCCGGCCCGGGAATCGCAATCGAATTTTCCCAATAGATTTGCCATAACTCACGGCCTGCGTCAGTTCGGTTACCGATAACCGTCCCAAAAGTAAGACCACGCGGATAGGCCGGTATAAATGCCTCCGGAAACAGAACAAGAGCTGCGCCGTTTTTACCCGCCTCTTTCAGGAGTTCGCAAGCTTTATCGATCGAGACCGAACGGTTAAATAACACCGGTGCCGCCTGGACAACAGCTGCTTTAAAATTCGCTGGTTTGTTTTTCATGATGAAAAATGATTGGCTTTTCTAATTGCCATCAAATGAGTCCGGTAAGTTTCCGGATACTGATAAAATTATGCCTGGCGGTATTTGTCAAAACAATAATCGTTTTTTGTTCGCTCAACTTCCGGATGTAATAGGTCCTGAACCCCTTCCACCATCCGGAATGAAACACGATTTTGTCCCCATCATTCTCATTTATCCGCCATCCGAATCCATAATTATCATTCAGGCGTAAATCTTTGTGGGCCGGTTTAAAGGCTTCTTCCATGGTTTCCTTTCGCACCAGCCGACCCTGGTAAATGGCAGTATCCCATTTAAACAAATCTTCCACTGTGGAAAATATTCCTTTATCCCCAACAACTCCATTCAGATAACTGTTCTCTGCCCGGCGTCCCCTTTTGTTATAGCCAACCACCACATTTTCAATTTCAGGTTCTTTTATATCCTCATAGCGCAGGACATAAGAATTCTTCATTCCCAGTGGTTCAAAAATCTGGCTTTTCATGAAATTCTCGAAGGTCATACCGGATACTTTTTCAATAATTAAGACCAGCAGGCAATAGTTGGTGTTGCTGTAATTATAGCGCTTTCCGGGATCGTAATACTTATACGGTTTAAATTTGATCATTAAGTTCAGTACGTCCTGGTTGGTAATCGGTTTGCTCCGGCTGGGCCACAGTTTATCCGCAAAATACATGTATTCGGGCAGACCGGAGCGGTGGGATAACAGCATCCGGATGGTTACATTTTCATACGGAAAATCCGGAAAATATTTTTGCACATCGTCTTCCAGATCGAGTTTACCCTGATCGTACAGCATCAGCACGGCAAAGGAGGTGAGCGGTTTGGAAACTGAGGCCAGTTGAAAAACCGAATTGGTTTTCAGGGAATCCTTTTCTTTGAAATTGGCGAATCCAAAGGCATTCTCATAGACGATCCTGCCTTTTTCCGCGATCAGTACGGTACCATTAAATGCTCTGTGTTTATATCTGCTGGTAAAAAATGAATCTATTTTTGCAGATTTTTTGGCATCAACCACCAGGTGAACGAAATCGTTAATCTCGCCGTTTATTTGGGAATTTGACTCGCTCAATTCCGCCTGATCACAGGAAACTAAAAATGAAAACACAAGGATAAGACTCAGACCAAAAAAATAACACCGAGTTAAAAAAGAACCACTTCGCCTTGCAAATATAGAAAGAAAATCATCCACCTCTAAAAATCCCTACAAAATTATATATCTTTTTTCAGACTGCTGCCAATTTTCATCAGCATATCTTTGGCATCCCCGAAAACCATCATGGTTTTGGGATCATAAAACAATTCATTATCGACACCGGCAAACCCGGGACTTAAACTGCGTTTAATAATAATAATCGACTGTGCCTGATCAACATTTAGAATAGGCATTCCGGAAAGAGGATTACCCTTTTCCCGCGCCGCCGGATTGATCACATCATTGGCTCCTACCACCAGAACGACATCTGTAGTCTGGAATTCTTCATTAATTTCATCCATGTCCTTGAGCAAATCATAGGGGACATTGGCTTCGGCGAGCAACACATTCATATGGCCCGGCATACGCCCGGCCACCGGATGAATGGCATAAGAAACCTCGGTGTTATTTTTTTTCAGCAACTCCACCATATCCTGTAAAGCATATTGAGCCTGCGCGACCGCCAATCCATAACCAGGTACGATAATAACCGATTGTGCATTTTCCAGAATCATAGCAGCATCCACCGGGGTGTAGCGGGTCACCGGTTTTTTTCCGGCATGCTCCCCCCCACTGATCTCCTGGCCTACGGCTCCGAAAAGCACATTGGTCAGGGAACGATTCATGGCTTTACACATCAGGTTTGTCAGGATGAGGCCGGAAGCCCCGACGATAGCCCCACTGACAATCAAAACATAATTTCCGATCACAAATCCGGAGGCTGCTGCTGCTAATCCGGAATAAGAATTAAGCAGAGCGATAACCACCGGCATATCTGCGCCTCCAATGGGAATAACCAGGGTAATTCCCACAATACTGGAAAGAATCAGAAGACCCAACAGATCTTTGATTCCACTCTTTTCCGGATTAATGACAAATAAAACCATCAGAACCAGTATCGCCAGGTGAAAAAGTAAATTGACCACTTTAAATCCGGGAAAAACAACCGGAGCACTTTTGATCAGTTCCTGTAATTTGGCGAAGGCCACCACACTGCCGGTAAAAGTAAGCATGCCGATAAACATAGTGAGGACCGTAGTCACCGAACCACTAACGGTCAATTGATCCGGGTAACGGATAAATTGCGCCAATACCACCAGGGCTGAGGCAATACCGCCAAAAGCATTAAAAAGCGCAACCATTTGCGGCATGGCAGTCATTTTTACTTTTTTTGCTGTGACCAGGCCAATACCACCACCAATAATTACCCCGGCAATGATATAGTAATAGTCAATAATTTGCTTATCAAATAAAGTGACCACGACGGCAATAAACATGGCCAGCATGCTGAGCAGATTTCCGCGGCGGGCGGTTTTCGGTGAACTTAAATCTTTCAGACCCAGAATAAATAAACTGATCGAAATCAGGTAGAAAATATTTATCAGCAGGTTCATTTTTTCTTATCCTCTTTTTTGAACATCTCCAGCATCCGGTCAGTCACCAGAAAGCCGCCAACCACGTTTATGGTGGCAAAAATGATCGCCAGAAAACCCAGAATTGTGCTGAGGCCGGATTCACCCGCTCCGGCACTGATCAATGCACCGACCAGGGTTATTCCCGAGATGGCATTGGCACCGGACATCAGCGGGGTATGCAGAAGCGGGGGTACCCGATTTATCAGTTCAAAACCGGCAAAAATTGCCAGAACAAAAACATATATGGAAACAATCAGACCACCGTCCATTATTTTTCTCCCGACTTATTGAATGAATTTTTTACCAGCTCACTCACAATCTCCCCCTTATAAGTTGCAAGCGCATTGGCATTTATTTCATCTTCCAGATCGATTGTATCATCCTCTGCCTGGTATAAATTGTTGAACGCATTGATCACATTTTGCGAGTACATCAGGCTGGTATGTAAAGGTAATTGTGAGGGCAGGTCTTTCGGTCCATGAATTGTTACATCGTACTTCTGAACCGTTTCACCCAGTTCGGTAAGGGCACAATTGCCTCCCTGCTCAGCGGCCAGGTCGATAATCACTGATCCTGGCGACATCATTTTAACCATATCCTCGGTAATTAAAAGCGGTGCTTTTCTTCCATAAACCAGGGCAGTGCTGATGACCACATCAGTCTTGGGTAAACGCCCTCCGATAGCCTCCATCTCCTTTTTGATGAATTCTTCCGAAGCCTCCTTAGCATATCCATATTTGGTTTCCATGTCCTCGGGAAGTTCCATCTCAATAAAACGCGCGCCAAGGCTTTCTACCTGCTCCTTAACTGCAGGTCGGGTATCAAAAGATTCGACCCTTGCTCCCAGACGATGGGATACGGCAATCGCCTGCAGCCCGGCCACGCCGGCCCCGATTACCAGAACATTGGCCGGGCGAATGGTACCGGCAGCGGTCATCAGGAGGGGAAAAAATTTGCCCAAAAAGTTGGTAGCCAACAAAACTGCCCGGTAACCCATCACTGTACTTAAACTGCTCAGGGCATCCATACTCTGGGCGCGGGAAATTCTGGGAACGAGCTCCATACTGAAACCGGTCAATTTGCGGTCGATTAACTTCTGAACAATCTTGGGCTCCAGGGTTGGCGATAAAAAACTAATGATTGCGGCACCCTCATTCATCAAATCGAGCTCATGTTTATTCAGTTTTTCATTTACCAGGGGGGTACGGATTTTCAGGATCACATTAGCCTGTCCATATACCTCAGTCGCCTCATCAATCAAAACAGCCCCGGCTTCCTGGTAAAATTCATTTTTATAGAATGCTTTTATCCCGGCATCTTTTTGCACAATCACTTTGTGGCCCGCTTTTACTAATCGCTTCACCATGTCCGGAACCACCGCGACACAACGGCAACCCTCATAAATTTCCTTGGGAATGCCAATAACAAGATCTTTCTTATTCATGAAAATACCTTTAAATTTCTTTCTGTTTATCGACCTGGGATGTTCTTTATCTTGGCGTTTTAAAATAATAAAACAAAATTGCAGACACTTCAATTAGTTATTTATTTCTTTACAATAATTATTTTCCGGGATTTTTTAAATCGAAACTTTACTAACTTTAAACCTGTTTTATAAGCAAAATAAAACTGAAAATTTCAAATAAAGGGGATCGTATGGGTTTTAAGAATCTTCTAATCATCATCTTTGCCGGTTTGTTATTCGCCCAGGTTAATGCCAGTTCTAAAAAACCTCCCAAACCACCAAAACCGGACTTATCCATGGCCCGGGATACCATTCGGATCGCTGGGGTAGATTTAGTCCTGGAAACATATTTATGGCGGGATTTTATGCCGGTTTCGCCGAAGGATGGCAAACCGCTGCGGGCTGTAGTCAATCTGATCCCGGTGAACAAACCCAGTCTTCCACCAGGGGTAGTAATTGACAAAATATGGATTATTAAAGATAAAGAAACGTGGTCGGATAGTTTAAGCTATGTGGGACAAAAGATGCCCACGGCAAATTTACCAAAACTGGAAATGATGGCTCAGGGTGGTCCTAAATGGGAGCCGGGCACTTTGGTAAAAGTGATTGTTCAGGTGAAGGATGAGCAGGGAAAAATTTTTCTGCTGCAGGCGAAGGACCAGCCTATTCACCGGACCGTTTAAAATTCATGATAGACTTTACCTTTAAATTGGATGCAAAATGACCGAGAAAGATTTTTATCAAATTATCGCCAGCGAGCTTCAGTTAAAAGGATTTCAGGTAGCGAATACAATAGAGTTACTTGATGCCGGCAATACAGTCCCCTTCATCGCGCGATATCGTAAAGAAGCCACCGGGAAACTGGATGAAGAACAAATCCGATCGATTGAAGAGCGGATCAAGTATTTAAGAATGCTGGAAGAGCGAAAACAAACCATTCTGAAGTCCATTGCCGAGCAGGGGAAATTGACACCGGAACTGGAAGAGAAAATTCAGAATTCGCTCAAACTGCAGGAAATCGAGGATCTCTATCTCCCCTATAAACCAAAAAAGCGAACCCGGGCGACCGTGGCAAAAGAGAAAGGTCTGGAGCCACTGGCCATACTGATATTGGAACAGCAGATTGAATCCGGAGATCCGGCTGAATATGCCACAAAGTATCTGAATCCCGAGAAAGAAGTAAACACGGTGGATGATGCCTTTGCTGGCGCAATGGATATCGTGGCCGAAGTCGTTTCGGAAGATGCCGAGGTGCGCAAGATTATCCGCAACCGTACCCGTCAGCATGGATCGTTGCGCAGCGAAGCCAAAGACCCGGAGCAAAAATCCGAGTACGAACTCTATTACGATTTCCGCGAACCAATCCGGTACATCGTGCCGCACCGCATCCTGGCTATTAATCGGGGTGAAAAAGAGGATATCCTAAGGGTACATGTTGAAACCGGGATTGAGGAGATGTTCGCAGAAATCGAAAAATTACATATCACAAATGAAAAGTCTATCTTTACTCAATATCTCAAAGCGGCAATCGCCGATGCCTATAAACGACTCATTGCTCCAAGCATAGAACGGGAAATCCGAAATGAACTTACCGAAAAAGCCGATGAGCATGCCATTAATGTATTTGCCACAAATTTGAGAAATTTACTGCTGCAGTCGCCGGTTAAGGGTAGAAAGATTTTAGGGATTGATCCCGGTTTCCGGACCGGCTGCAAAATAGCGGTTATTGATGAAACCGGTAAATATCTGGAAGGGGATACCATTTTTCCGCATCCTCCGCAAAACCAGGTTTTCGAAGCCAAAACAATGCTCCGCAAATTCATCGACAACCATCAGGTAGATATCATCGCCATCGGAAACGGTACCGCATCCCGAGAGACCGAGATGCTGGTTTCCGAATTGATCCGGGAAATAAAAGAACAGAATGACCGGGAGACAAACTACATCATCGTCAACGAAGCAGGAGCTTCGGTTTATTCCGCTTCGCCGGTGGCGAAAAAGGAGTTCCCGGACCTGGAGGCCAGTATGCGGGGAAATATTTCTATTGCCCGCAGACTTATGGATCCACTGGCCGAACTGGTAAAGATTGATCCAAAAAGTATCGGCGTGGGCCTTTACCAGCATGATGTGAACCAGAAAAAATTGGGAGAGACCCTTCAGGTGGTGGTGGAGAGCGCAGTCAATCTGGTCGGTGTTGATCTAAACACCGCCTCCGCCAGTTTACTGAAATATATCTCCGGCCTGACCTCACGCACCGCCGAGAATATCGTCAAATACCGGGACACCCATGGCAAGTTCCATCAACGCAGCCAACTTAATGAGGTATCCGGATTAGGTGAAATCGCCTTTCAGCAGGCAGCCGGTTTTCTTCGGATATCCGATGGTGATAATCCGTTGGATAATACTTCAATCCATCCCGAATCCTATGACGCCACAATAAAGCTGCTGCGAAAATTCAAAGTGCATGATAATCCGGTCAACTGGCGCACCCTCCGTTCACTACTGCTGAAAGAAAAAACTGATATTGGTGAGCTTGCCAAGCAAATCGGGTTGGGAGAACCAACCCTGGAAGATATCCTGATTAACTTGGAAAAGCCGGGACGTGACCCACGGGAGGATATGCCCAAACCAATTTTCCGGAGTGATGTGTTAAAACTGGAAGACCTGCGGGAAGGTATGGTGCTGAAGGGCACGGTCAGAAATGTGGTAGATTTCGGCGCCTTTGTGGACATCGGCGTCAAACGGGACGGTTTGGTGCACGTCAGCGAAATGGGGCAAAAATTTGTTAAAAATCCGCACAAGGTGGTATCGGTCGGCGATACTATTTCGGTTAAAATTATCGGGATTGATCTGGAAAAGGGGCGGGTTAAACTTTCTATGAAGATTTAAAGACAATCAAATATTAATAAAATATTTCAAAACACTCTTAAATCTTTTCTCAGGATCCCATTTTATTTTCGATAATCGGAACCGATTGACCTCTATTCTCGGCAGAGGGTTGCCCAGATCCACCGGAGAGTTCCTTCCTGAATCTCTGGTACAATTTTGTGGAAAAGGATAAGTTATCCTGAGAGGCCCGGGAAATCAGGGAAAGATGCTGATAATTCTTCCGGTTGATAAGATAATATTCCAGTAATGCCTCTTTTCGCTCGCGCTCTGTATTGAGCCATTGTTCAAGAAATCCAATCACTAATTTTTCCGGCAGTTTAAACATGGCATCAAACAGGGATGAGAATTGTGATCGATCCAGGTTGTTCCAATTCTTATGAAGGTAATCCTGCAGCTTATCCGGATATTGGATTACACCTCGGAAAGCAATATTCCGGACATTTTGCTCCGACTGGAAAAGGTGTTTAAGGTAAAGATCGAAAAGTTTTTCATCTCCATAATGAAGCAGATTTTCCAGAATAAAGGCGCTTTTGTTGCGGTCGGTTGAACTGAGTTTGGCCAGGAGAATTGTTTTGGCCTCGGGATGCTGACTAATTGCAGCTAATTGCAGAAACGCCATTTTTTCCTGTGTCCCGCGGCTGTGATGGTAGAAGTTAAGAATTTCGCTGTCATAGATTGGAATGTTATCATGAATCAGCATATTCAAAATCTGCGATCGCAGTTTTTTATCAAGCGTATTATACTTCCCCAGAAAAATAGAAAAGAAAAGCTGCAGGTGTGTTTTCAGGGCTTCTCTAATTTCCGGAGTTTTGCTCTCCTGCTCGAAAAAACCCAGCATAAGGTTAAGTGCATCACTGGAAGGAATCCTGCTCACGCAATTAAAATATACTTCTACCGGCAGGTCTTCCCGGTACATTTCCCAATTTTTTTTGATGGTATGGAAAAGTTTATTTGGCAAGGTAGTAAACGGATTGTTTTTCAGAATGGATGAGATGGCTTTTAAAAGTTCATCCCCAATTTCGGCACCATCCCGCTCCAGCCAGTGAATGATAAGACTTAGGGCACTGTTATTTCCGTGTTCCTGAACCGTATTAATAAATGATGAAGCAAGCACCGGATCCGTTTCGAAAACATCCGGATGCATAATGTTTTTTTCCCAGTGTAAAAAGATCTTAGTAAGCGCTTTTAGAATGGAGGATTTATCTACATCCCCTTTTTCGTAGTATTCCAATAACCTGGGGACTGCCCGGATTTCCCGGTGCTTTCCCAACCCATCGATAACCGATGTCCTCACACTCTGGACCGGATCCTCCAGAGCCTCCAGAAGGATCTGGGAGCAGGATTGATCATTGATATCGCCCAATAACTCTACCGCAGTTTTGCGAATATCCGCATCATCGGATTTATACAAACGGCGTAGTGGCATCACCGCATCGCTCCCCATATTCCGGAGAATCTCCATGGCCAGGCTTTTTGCCGAAATTTGAGGAGAACGGAGAGCATCGGAGACAATTTCTGCTTTACGCCTGTTCTTATTCTCCAGAAAAACCTGGGACAGTGCATTTCTAATGGCTGGATGACCGTCGGAAAAATGAGAAGAGAGCACCTTATAAACATTCGGATCATCAAAGGCACTCAGGTTTAAAATGGCTTCCCGACGTTTCTCAACTTCCTGATGATTTAACTGCTTCAGATAGTATAACTGCTGATTTGTATCCATAGGTCTATTCAATTGGGAGCAACGATGAACTCGCCTTTATTTAAAAAAATTTGCTGATAATGCCTGCTTGCCAGCAGAAACTAAATGCCAAAAAATCAATATACTTTTATTGTTCCCCATAGTACGGTTAGGTTTTTATCAGCATGAACAATTACTTTCCCCGAAAACATCATAACTATTTTCGGAATTTTTTTGAATAACTACAGAACTGATTTGTATTTCATTGCGTTAATTGGAAATAATTACGTTTTTATTCGGGTTGAATTCCCATAGGTAATGCATTAATTTCCACTTTGTTTTAGAAGAATTTTGGGTTTATGGATCGGCGTTTATTCATTAAAAAATTACCAGTCCTGGGTGTTTTATTCTACCAAATCAAAAGTGCGTTCGGAAATGCGCTTCCCAAATTGCTATCCCCTCTTTTGGATGCATTTGATGTCAGATCTTTTACCATCAGTTTTGAGGATCAGCCTGCCAAACAAATTCCAATCTTTTGGAAAAATGGATTAGCCTATATCTCTGCTCAAAAATTTGCTGCAAGCTTACAATATCACACATATTATAATGATACCAAGAAAAAGATTGTTTTATACCTGCCCCAGAATCAGGTAGTGGTAACCGCCAACAACGTTTTTATTATTGTTGATGACGAAATTTATCAGATGCCGGCACCGGCTCTCTGGCAGGGAAACGAGATGCTCCTTCCGGTGAAATACTTTCTGCCTTTACTAAACCGAAGAACAACTCTGAATCTGGATTATGATGAACCAAATCAAAAGGTGCAGATTACCAGCAAATCCTATAATATTGCCGATGTCTCAATTTCCGATAAAGAAAACGGCACAGTGATTTACATAAAAACACTAAGATATTTTAAGCCGGAAGAGGTTACGGCCGATATGCGTTATGGCTGGTTGCATGTGGATCTGTATGCCGGGAAAGCCAATGAGGATAAAATTCTTAAAGCAAAGACCGCGGGACTGGTCCGAAAAATAAAAGTATTTCAGTTTGCCGAACTGGCAAGCCTGGCTTTTTTATTGAGAAAAGAACCTTTGTCCAAAGAGATTATCAGCAGGGAAGGGGAAAATGAGGTTATTGTGGTATTGCGCACCAAAGAGGAAATTGCCGATTCCGATCTAACCGAAAAAAGCCCTGAAGAACCTGATGAATTTGAACCCTCGGAGGACATAAAAAAACAGCTGGAAGAAGAACGCCGAAAGTGGCTGATTGACGTGGTCGTTATCGATGCCGGGCATGGGGGTAAGGATCCGGGGACGGTTGGAATCGGAAAAATCAAAGAGAAGGATGTTGTTTTATCGATCGCCCAAAAATTAGGCAAAATAGTGGAAAAAGAACTCCCGGAAGTTAAGGTGGTTTACACCCGGTCCTCGGATAAATTTATTTCTTTGAAAAGGCGCACCCAGATCGCCAACGAAAATAACGGAAAAGTATTTATCAGCATCCATGCCAACAGTAATAAAAATAAACGTGCCAGTGGATTTGAGACCTATATTTTAGGTCCGGAAAAAGGCGAGCAGGCACGATCCGTTGTGTTAACAGAAAATTCGGTTATTGATTTTGAAGATGCCAGTACCCGGGCTGAATATAAAGGAATTAACACTATTCTATCCACCATGGCCCAGAATGCCTTTTCCCGCCAGAGTGAATATCTGGCCTCTCTGGTACAGCAGGAGATGGACCGAACTCTGAGCAGCCTAAAAATAGAGAATCGCGGTGTTAAACAGGGACCTTTCTGGGTGATGGTAGGGGCAACCATGCCCAATATCCTGGTGGAAACCGGATTTCTCTCCAATCCCTATGACGTTAAGGTTCTGAAAACATCTGCCTATCAGTATAAGTTTGCCCAGGGCATCTTTGACGGTCTGAAACGTTTTAAACAGGATTACGAAAATACCATTTAGTCCACTGCGCGAAAAAATTTAATCTTTATTTAATAGCATGACAGGTAATTACCCACAGCAGAATTACGACAATCGGCCAATCGGGGTTTTTGATTCCGGGGTGGGCGGCCTGACCGTGGTCAAACAGTTGATGAAAAAACTGCCCTACGAAAATATCATCTACTTTGGTGATACCGCCCGTATCCCCTATGGAACAAAATCCGAGGAAATAGTTCGTCGGTTCGCCCTGGAGGATTCTTTCTTCCTGCTGGAAAAAAATGTAAAGATGGTCGTGGTAGCCTGTAATACCGCCTCATCCGTGGCTGTAAACATGTTGCAGACAATCTTAGATGTACCGGTGATCGGGGTAATCGAACCCGGGGCAGAAGCAGCGGTCCGGAATTCCCGAAACAGGAAAATTGGCGTCATCGGGACAGCCGCAACCATCCGCAGCAGTAGCTACCGGAAAAAGGTGCTCCAGAGCAGCAATAAAGCACAAGTCATTTCTCAGGCCTGCCCCTTGTTTGTTTCCCTGGTTGAAGAAGGCTGGATCGAAGATGAGGCAACCATCCTGATCGCCCGGCGTTATCTGCAAACCATGATTGAAAACCATGTGGATACGCTTATCCTGGGATGCACTCATTATCCCCTGCTGAAAAATACAATCCAGAAAGTTCTGGGAGACAATGTTCGGCTGATCGACAGCGGGGTGGAGACCGCCATCACTGTTGCAAAAATCCTTGAGGAAAAGAGGATGCTGGCAAATCCTGACCAAATCGCTAAAAACAAATTTTATTTGAGCGACATGCCCTACAAATTTCAGGAAATCGCAGAACGATTTTTGGAAAGAACCATCCCCCATGTTGAAACGGTAAACTTTGAGCAATTTTTGATGAAAAAGGGAGAAGGGTTCTGGAAAAAGTATCAGGAACATCTGCTTAAGATTTATTAAATTCACCCGTATATTTTTCTATAGATCAGTGGGAACAAAAAGTGTATATTCATGAATAATAAAAGTTGTATCAGCGGAGATAACATGAAATCGACTTTAATATATACTATTCTTCTTCTGCTTATTGTCAGCTTTACCTCCTTTGGTCAATCTGCCGGAACCACCAGTTTCGAGTTTTTAAGAAGTCAGTATAGTCCGCGCGGTGCGGCAATGGGAGGAAATCTGATTGCGCTAAAAGGTGATATCCAGGCCACCCTGTACAATCCGGCTGCCCTCTCCGGTAACACCAACCGGTTGTGGAGCGCAAGCTATGCCGATCATCTGCTGGATTTTCAGGCCGGACATCTGGCTTATGCCCAGCCCTACAAAAATTATGGTAACCTGTCTGCCGGACTTCTTTATTTCAATTATGGAAGTTTTGATGCCACTGACGAATTTGGGGATAAAATCGGCCGGACATTCAGTGCGTCGGAATTTGCTCTGGTGCTTGGTTTAAGCAATACCCTGGGAAAAGGATTTGACTACGGGGTAAATTTAAAATATATCTATTCATCGCTGGACAATTTTAATGCTTCCGGTGTAGCGCTGGATGCCGGTTTGCTTTATGATGTGCCCTCAATCGAGGAGCTTCAGTTTGGAATTTCCCTGTTGAATCTTGGTACAACCCTGGATAATTATACCGATCAGAAGGAAAAGTTGCCGGTGATGCTGCAACTCGGTTTTGCCAAGAAACTGGCCCATTTGCCATTATTGCTCACTGGAAGCCTGAACGATCTGGCTGCCAGTGAAGACAATTTTACCGACCGCTTTCAGCGATTCGCTCTGGGTGGAGAGTTCGATATCAGTGAAGTAATTAAATTCAGGCTTGGTTATCAGAACGATGTAAACCAAAGTGTGAAGCCGCTTGGTCGAACTATCCTCAGTGGATTCTCCCTGGGATTGGGAATATTCTGGCGACAATTCCGTCTGGATTATGCCTACTCCAATTTCGGCGACCTGGGCAGCCAAAACCGGATTGGAGTTAGCGGTCAGCTGTAAAATTAGATTACGATCGGATCACTAATGATCTCCGGTAGAACCAAAACCTCCTCGTGAATCCCCGGCAAATTCCGGTTTCTCCTGTTCCTCCCAGACTATTTCAGGCATCTCATTCTTTTCGAAAATTAGCTGAGCAATACGCATACCCTTTTCAATCACCAACGGTTTATTTTGGGAGGGATCTGCCGGATTGAAATGGCGTATCACCGCAATTTTAACCTCATCCTCCGGTCCGCAGTAATCTTCATCGACAACCCCCACGTCATTGGCCAGACTAACCCCATTCTTTATAGCAAATCCGCTGCGAATAAAAATCTTAAAGAAATACCCGGGTGGTGACTCTATGATTAGTCCTGTGGGAATCAGAGTTACTTTACCTGGCCACAGTTCCACCCTTTGAGAAGCATATACATCCAGTCCCACGGATTGTTCGGTTTTACGTTCCGGCAATGGTACACTTTTATCTTTACGATAAATTCGGATTTTCATAGGGCTGGCTCCTGTCTTAAATTAATCCTGTTAAATAACGCTGGCGTGGTAAAATAAGATTAAGAAGATTAATGATAAAATTAAATAAAATATTTTCCAGTAAAGGGGATTCAAAACCCTTACTCTTCCTGACTGCTATGCGTAAAGAGTCCGAAATCTTATTCAGGGGAAACACCTTTCAGGAAAAAATCCGCTCGGAAAGAACAAGACTTTATCAATTGCAGAATCACCCAATTTATCTTTTGGAAACCGGAATCGGGATAAAAGATTCAAAGAAAACACTCAGGCAAATTATCCAGGAGGTAAATCCAAGGGTTTCCGTCAATTTTGGAATTTGCGGTGCTCTGGATCGACAGATAAAAATATACGATGCTTACCTGATCGATGATGTGTACTATCCAGGAAAAAAATTCCTATCATTATCCGAAAATCTGAATAGAATCTTCGCATCAACTAATTTTCCCCTGAAGCTGAATAATTTACTTACCCTGAAAAAACCATTGCTCAACAAACTGGAGAAACTTGATTATTTTAAGAAATATTCAATTCCTCTGGTGGATATGGAAGGGTATCTGTTTGCCGAAATTATAGAGAACCTGAATATTCCACTCTTTATGGTTAAGGTGGTATCCGATGCCCTGGAAGGGGAGGTTAAGGAGCTGGTTTACGGTAATTCGGAAAAATGGCAGGCAAAACTTGAATCGACTCTGGAAGTGATTTTAACTGCAGGCATTGATAAAATATTTCATTAATCGGGGTAATTCTTCCCCACCACAATTTTTAAGGCTTTGGGAATCACTTCTATTTTCAATTCCGTGCCCTCCATATGCGGATTACCATCTGTGTGAATCGGTCCGGGTGAAGGCCGCTCAATAATCATTTCTTTGATCTGGTAAGAATGAAAGCCTTCAATCTGGCCGATGGTACCATTAAAAAGCCGATAGAGATTGGGAACCGCTTTCCACAGGGGCATTTTTTCCAGAATGACCACATTTAGGATACCATCGTTGGGTAGCGCATCCGGAGCAATGATAGCCCCGTTTCCATATTCCGGTGCATTGGCAATGCTGATCAGCAATGGTTGAAATTCCAGCTCTTGGTCATCAATAAATAATTTCACCGGCACGGGTTGATAAAGCATAAAAGATCTGGTTCCCACCAAAAAGTAGGGCAACGGACCCCGAACACCAAACTCCTCAAAATTGCGGCTAATCTCGGCGTCCAGTCCCAGGCCGGCCACATTAAAAAAATGATGATCATTGATTTTACCCACATCGATAGAACGGATTTCGGGATCCAGCAGCATCCGCAGGGCGGCATTCTGATCCAGCGGAATTTTAAAATTACGGGCAAAGCCATTTCCCGAACCAGCCGGAACGACACCCAGGGTTACTTCACTATTTATCAGTGCCCGACCAACTTCGTTAATGGTACCATCCCCTCCCACCGCTACAACCATGTCGAACTGCTTCTCAATCGATTCAGCAGCCAGTCGGGTCCCATCCCCGGCGCATTCTGTATAAGCAATCTCAAATTGAATCCGGGTCGTTTTAAACGCCGATTTAATCCAATTCACTATCTTGCGGGGATTTCGGTTTATCCCGGAAATGGGATTTATAATAAATCGGATATTTTCAGGTTTCTTTGCCATAGTAGACAATTTAAATCGGTTAGACTTCTATTGTGCTTTGATAAGTTTTGATGATCTGTCTGGAGATTTCCCTAAATCCCATCTTATCATCCAGCATAAACCACCGGATTTCATCGTCCGCCCGGAACCAGGTGAGCTGTCGCTTGGCGTATCGCCGGCTATTCTGTTTTATCAATTTGACGCATGTTTCGAAGTCCAGATTCCCCTCCAGGTAATCAATGACTTCCTTATACCCAACGCTATTGAGACTATTGAGATTCTTCTCAAACCCCCGCTCTAAAATACCTACCACTTCAGCCAGCAGACCGTTTTCAAACATCTGATCCACCCGGCGGTCGATATCAGCATACAGTTGGGAGCGGGGCTTATTGATCCCGAACTTTAATACCGTGAAGTCAGGATCGGGCAATTTCTTTTTTTGCAGATCAGAAAATTTTGCATCAGCAGTCAGACAAACCTCCAGTGCCCGGATTATCCGCTGGCTATTATTAGGATGAATTTTAGCTGCAGCAGTCTTATCCAGTTTTACCAGATCATTATAAAGCGGTTCACTCCCCTCCTCCTCCAATCGTCGCTCCAGAGAATTTCGGATCCGCTCATCCCGCACATCTCCTTCAAAGAATCCATCCAATAGTGCTTTAAGGTATAAGCCGGATCCACCAACGATTAAGGGAATTCTCTCACGCCGGAAAATCTCATCAATCACTACCCTTGCCTGAAGACCAAATTGCCCGGCGCTGTAATTTTCATCCGGTTCAAGCATGTTAATAAAATGGTGTGGAATTTTCGACAATATATCATCTGACGGTTTAGCGGTTCCGATATTCAGATATTTATAGATTTGCCGGGAGTCTGCCGAGATTATTTCAACCGGTATTTCATCGGCAAGCTGTACACTTAAAGCAGTTTTACCAACCCCGGTAGGGCCTACCAGGACGATCGCCACTTTGTTTTTAGCTGCTGCAACCATTAAATTCTTTTAAACTTCCTGTCAATTTCCTCCAGATTGAGGGTAACAATTACCGGGCGGCCATGGGGACAAAAATAGGGTTCCTTGGTGGCAAAAAGTTGATCCACCAGAGCGGCCATTTCTCTTTGAGTAAGTTTTTCCCCTGACTTTATCGCATTTTTGCAGGAAAAAGCAGCAGCAATTTTCTCATGGGGTTGGTATTCGCTTCCCTCATTGTCCCGGTAATAGTCAATAATTTCTAATAAAACTTTTCCCTCATAGCCAACCTTTACATCTGCAGGGATAGCTTCAATTAAAATGGTACGCCCGCTCAATTCGGTAAAAGAGAAACCAATTTTCTGAACCCATTCCTTGATTTCCCCAAAAATTAAAAAATCTTCCAGAGACAATTCAAGGGTTTGAGGAAAGAGCAACTTTTGTGATGGCACCGATCTTTTTTCATTCAGATAACTCAGGAATTTTTCATATAGTACCCGCTCATGGGCCACATGCTGATCGATAATAACCAGTCCGCTTTTAATCTGAGAGCAAATATAACGCCGATGCACCTGCCAAAGGCTGGGCTGTTCAACCGACTCTTCCGTTCCACCCGCGAGGGATTCCGGGTAATCTTCATCCTCCGGACTATCCGCCGAAGGGACAGTATAACTGAAAGTCATCTGATTTTCCAGAGAATCGTTTTCCTCAAAATTTCTTAACGCATTTAGTTGCGGCCGGAAAGGAAGATTTCTGGGCTTAAACTTGTTTTCAATTTCCGTTTTCTGGTTGTCCAGTTTGTTCAGAGAGAAAGAGGGTACAATATTATCTGTTTGTATAGCTTTCCGGACTGCGGATAGAAACATATGGTAAATTGCCCGTTCGTTGGAGAACCTAACCTCCATTTTAGTAGGGTGAACATTAATATCCACAAAACTGGGCGGGGTATTCAGAAAGATGACAAATTGCGGATACTGGGATCTCTCAATCAAATTTCCATATCCCTGGAGGACGGCATGGCTGAGTCCCCGGTTTTGAATAGCCCGTTTGTTCAGGAAGATAAACTGATTTTCAGAATTCCCTCTGGCCAGATCCGGTCGGCAGGCGTAACCCTCCAGAAAAATGTCGTTTAATTCCTCCCGGATAAAAACCATGCCTTCATATAAATCTTCACCCAGAACGTCAGTCATTCGTTGTTCGATATTGGTTCGCTGAAACTGATAAATCTCTTTTTCATTATGGCTCACATCGAACCGGATCTCGGGATAGCCCAGGAAAAACCGCTTCAAAACACGGTTAATATGATTAAATTCCGTCACATCGGAACGCAAGAAATTCCTGCGGGCAGGTGTATTGTAAAAAAGATTTCGAACGGTTACCGTTGTGCCGCCTTTCAAAGCCTTTTTTTCCTGGTGGATAATCTTCCCATTTTCAAGTTGCATTTCCGTACCCAGATTCTCTCCCTTCAAACAGGATTTAATATCAATCCGGGCTACTGAAGCAATACTGGGGAGCGCTTCTCCACGAAAACCAAGGGTAAGAATTTTATCAAGATCTACGACTTTTTCTATCTTACTGGTGGCATGCCGCTGGAAAGCCAGTGGCAGGTCTTCCTCGCCCATTCCCAATCCGTTGTCCACCACCTGAATTAGATTCTTGCCTGCTTGCTCCAGGACGATCTTTATCTCGGTGGCGCCTGCATCAATTGAATTTTCAATTAACTCTTTGACCACAGCGGCAGGTCGGTCAACGACTTCTCCGGCAGCTATTTTATTGGCGATTTGCGGCGGTAATATTTTTATGTTACTCATAACGAACTTCTAAATTCTATTTATTTTTAAATATAAGCATTTCTAAACGAAACCTTAAAAAATAATTATAATTTCAATGAAGAAAAAGTAAAAGCGGGAATTTATTTGGAACGGTATCGATTACTTAAATTGGACTGGTTCACAGAAAATCAGGAACTCAGCTCTTTCGCCTGTTCGAAAAATTCGTAAAAATTAAGCGGTTCCAATTGGTCATGTATATTTATGGTTATACTTTGTGCATCAACCTTCCCCAGACCAATCATAAAATTTTTAATGGCAGTAAGGAACTGCTGCAACCAGATGGCCAGACCCAGAATTTCTTTTTCGGTAATTTCCTCTTCTTCAAAGTGAATCTGATGATCCTGGATCAATTTAATTTGTGAGATATTTGGATAATAAGATTGAACAGATTCATAGGTGGTTTTTACCAGTGAATCAGCCTTTTTTTCTCCGACAACCGATAAGGCATAGTGGTAAAAAAGCTCGAATGTTTTCTCCAGAATTTCCTTTTGCGAGAGCTGTTCCGATACCGATGATTCCTGCTCCAAGATTTATCTCCCGGTCAATTGTTGAACGGCCAGCAGGATTTCACTCAGTTCCTGAGATTTGGTAAATTCCAGGTCTTTAAATTCAGTTAATTTACTTTTATAATCGGCCTGATTTCGCTCTTCCGTCAACAGGACGACAGGTATTGAGCTGAATGCCCGGATCGATTTTACCAGGTCCACGCCGTCGCTATCCGGCAACTTAACATCAGAGATGACAATATCAGGCTCCAGTTTTTTGATTAAATTCAGACCTTTTTGCTTATTTTCCACTGCATAAACCGTATAACCAATTTTTTCAAAGGTCTGTTGGAGCATCTTCTGAACCACCATACTGTTATTGATAATTAGCAGTTGAATCGGTTCCGAATCAGACCTTTCCGCCGACACACTATCCTTGTCCATAACCAGCGGATCCGGCTCAACTGAAAAGTTTCCCTCCTTCCAGTTCATCATTTCATCCAGAGCTTCATCATCTTTCAGGTTCCCCAGCTGTGCGCTTTGCAATACACCTTTTTTATAGAAGATTTTCCCCTTATCAGAACCCTTCGTTACCAACACTTTGCCATTCAGCGAATTTATTTCACAGAATTTTAGTATTTCATTCAGATCTTTATCAGTCAGATTTCCCTTCACCGTTGTAGTGACTTTTTCGGGACTTTTTTTCGCCGCCTTCTGCAGTGTATCCCGCAGACGCTGACTCATAATCTTTCCCATACTCAGGGTTATGGAGGGAAATCTTTCCACAATTAAATCGAAATCCGATTTGTTCAGAATAAACATTTCCGATGGTTCGGTGGTAATCACCGAAGCCGAACGAGGTTCACCGGTAAGCAGGGACATTTCACCAAAATAATCTCCACTGGATAGGTAGGCGATAATCGTCTCCTCCTTTGCTTCATCAGTCGATACCACTACTTTTACTTTACCGCTGATCACAATGTACATTTTATCGCCGGGATCGCCGATCTTACA
>CAZTXJ010000011.1:36489-38670 GCA_964617285.1 uncultured Calditrichaceae bacterium
TACTTCCGGGGGGTATACTCAAATTTTCTATGTCTGGCCAGTTTTAAAAACATTTACAACCCATATTTCGGATATATTAACGGCTTTTTTTCTGCATATTTTAAAATATATAAAATTATCTTAAGACCTACCATAAAATAATTTAAATATTCGACTTAATTGATCATTACCTGAACACAAATATCAGGAGCTTGTAACCTTCTGCCAACTAAGCCCTGGGGTGATAGGCCTTATATATCTTGGCCAGCTGCTGATGGGAGACGTGGGTATAAATTTGGGTGGTACTGATGTCCGCATGGCCTAATAATTCCTGAACCGATCTCAGATCCGCGCCATTATCCAGCAGATGGGTGGCGAAACAATGTCGAAAAGTATGGGGATGTACATCTTTAGAAATATTGGCCTGAACAACATACTTTCGCAGGATTTTCCAGAATCCCATCCGGGTCAGTGGTCTGCCGTTTTTGTTTAAGAAAACTGTGTTTTTCGAAAAAGTACCACTTCCCAAACTTGGCCGGGATCTGGATAGATAAATTTTTAGCCAGTGCAGTGCTTCCATGCCGACCGGGACGAATCGTTCTTTGGAACCCTTCCCCAGAATACGCACCAGCTCATCTTCTATCAGCAGGTTATTCAATTTTAATTGTAATAATTCCGATATTCGCAAACCGCATCCATATAACATCTCCAGCATGGCACGGTCCCGAATTCCCAGTGTGGTTTCGAGGTCCGGTTGTTTTAGAATTGATATCACTTCTTCTACCGTCAGAACATCGGGCAATTTTCGCTTTAGGCGAGGTGTTTCCAACAACTCGGAAGGGTCGGTTTTGGCAAAATTCATTTCAATGAGGTAAGCATGAAAACTCCGGATTGCAGAAAAATTCCGGGCCATACTGCTGCTGGCCAGACCCAAATCATACAATTGACCGATATAATTTTGCAGGGAAAGCGGTTTAAAAGTATCACCTACTTTTATTTTTCGATCATCCAGATATCGGATGTACCGGGTGAGATCATTTTCATAGGCAAAAAGCGTATTATCCGAAAGACCTTTTTCCAGCGCCAGATGACGGATAAATCTCTCCAGAACAGATTGCCAATCCATGCTACACGCTCACAAAAGGATTGTTTTGCTTTTCTTCGCCCACGGAGGTATTTGGACCGTGCCCGGGATAGAGAATAGTGTCATCCGGAAGGGTATAAATTTTTGTGCGTATAGACTGAATGAGCTGCTGGGCGGAGGCAAGCGGTAAATCGGTTCTACCGATAGATCCCTGAAAAATAACATCGCCTACAAACGCATGGTTTTGATAAACCAGGGAAATATGCCCAGGGGTGTGACCGGGAGTACTCAGCACCAAAAATTCCAGATTTTCAACCGAAATTTTATCGCCTTCTTTCAACAACCTTTCCGCTGGCGGAGAATGCAATTCCGGACCAAAAAATACAGACAGATTAAGTTCGGGATCGGTTAAATAAGGCGCATCCAGTTCATGAATTAAAAGTTTTGCCCCGGTAGTATTTATAATTTTTTCATTTCCGGAGATATGGTCTCCATGACCATGGGTATTAACCAGATAAACCAGCTTTAACCCAAGCTGGTTAATTTTATTCAGTATCGTATCGGGATCATCCCCGGCATCGATAAGAATTGCTTGATTGGAATTTTGGGCGTGTACCAGGTAATTATTTACTGCGAATGTACCAATGGTAAACTTATAAACAATAAGAGGCATTATTCATCCTGAGAGGGCAGCAGGTGCTCCGCTACCGAAAGCGCAATTCCGGACATCATCACCTCCGGAGCAAGCTGGGTAAAATCCCCGGACAGGATCGAAGAATCGACATTGCTGTATACCGAACAACCTGCTTCCTTTTCAATAATGATGCCGGATAACCGGCCTTTATTCTCACCAAAAAATATCACTTCGCCCAGTGATTCGCTGGGAACATAGCCTGTACAAAAGTGCAGTTGAATATGGGTGTTATGGGTGTAGATAGAAATCAGATTGCCCTGCTTTTCGCCTATCGGAATATTGGGATAAATTTCCAGAGAAAGACGCCGTTTATCCTTCGTATTTTCCAAAACAAAGCGATAATGATCCACACGTTTATTTGGTTCGACACCCAACACCTTGCTGATTATTTTTATATCTTCATCGCGAAATTCAAATTCCTTCA
>CAZTXJ010000012.1:0-1237 GCA_964617285.1 uncultured Calditrichaceae bacterium
CCCGAGGTATTAATAAATATCTTATCCCCCTTCCCCCGGTCCACTACTTTGGTATCCCCGGTAACCACTTCCACACCACACTCCTTTGCCGTTTGACTGATGGATTGAACGATCTTCCATAAATCTTCCATAGGTAATCCTTCTTCGATGATAAAACCGAGGGAAAGATAGAGCGGTTTTGCCCCGCACATGGCCAGATCATTCACTGTACCATTCACAGCGAGCTCTCCGATATCTCCACCCGGAAAAAAAATCGGTCTCACCACATACGAATCCGTGCTGAAGGCCATCTTCGAACCGGTGATTTTAAAGATCGCCCCATCATGCCCGGCATTTAACAGAGGATTATCCAGTTGGGAAAAAAACATTTTCTGGATCAGCTGATGGGAGAGCGTTCCGCCACCCCCGTGGGCCAATAAAATTTTTTCATATTCAGAGATGGGAATGGGACAGGCCAGTCCCCCGGCGATTGCATCAAGATTCTTTTTATTCATTTTACTCCACTTGAAATCAATTTAGATTAGGAATTATGCTGAAGTATCTTCTTTCCATAACGATAATAGGCAGCACATGCACCCTCCGAAGAAACCATAGGCGCGCCAACCGGGTGTTCCGGGGAACAGTTTTTTCCAAATAACTGACAGTCATAAGGTTTCTTAAGCCCCTGAAGCACTTCTCCGGCAATGCAATCCGGAGATTCCATCAGGTTTAATCCGGAGACATCAAACAATTTTTCGGCATCATAATCGGCATATACCGGATTTAATCCATATCCGCTCTGGGGAATCGTCCCTATGCCCCGCCATTTCCGATCGATGGTCACAAAGACATCCTTCAGTAATTTTTGGGCCGGAATATTTCCTTCCTTACGGACAACCCGGCTGTACTGATTTTCTACCTCGAACCGATCCTCCTCCAGTTGTTTCACCGCCAGATAAATACCCTCCAGAATATCCACCGGTTCAAAGCCGGTCACCACGATTGGCACCCGAAATTTTTCTGCCAGCGGGAGATACTCTTCATACCCCATAACAGTACAAACGTGTCCGGCAGCCAGAAATCCCTGCACCTGGGTGTTTTTGGAGGACAAAATCGCTTCTATTGCCGGTGGCACCAGCACATGGGAAGATAAAATGGAGAAGTTAGATATACCCCGTCTCTTGGCTTCTTTTACCGACATCGCGTTAGCCGGAGCGGTGGTCTCGAAACCAATTGCGAAAAAGACAACTTTTTTATC
>CAZTXJ010000012.1:1337-2979 GCA_964617285.1 uncultured Calditrichaceae bacterium
GCCAGATTTTTTACCAGTCCGGCATCTCTATATTCATTAAGATATTTCATAATTTTTTTAATACCTGTTTTGTGACGATTATCTGACAACTGTTCCCTATTCCGGTAAATCCCCCATTTCCCGCAACAAGCGGAGCGTTTCTTGGGCATCCTCTTCATCAATTTTGTTCAGGGCAAATCCGACATGCACCATCACATATTCACCCACTTTTATTTCAGGGAGCCAGTCGATGCAAATATTTTTTATCACACCGGCAAAATCACATTTCGCCATTTTCGGACCGGGTTGTTCACCGGCATCAATGGAAATTACTTTTCCCGGGACTGCCAAACACATATCTTTTTACCTCTATTTTATTTTACTTCTTTTTCAAAACTTATTTTGGATTCTAGTAGAGTTTTTGTCTGATCATATCGCTTTACTGACTTTAAATATGCAATCTGTCCCAGCGAAATGCCCCCATCGTTCGGTGGAATTCTCTGATGCCAGTAGGGAATAAAATCGTTCTCCCGAAGCAGGGTAACGGTTCTTTCGAGTAAGATAGCATTTTGAAAACAGCCACCGGTCAATGCCACTTTCTTCAAGTAAAGTCTCTGGCAAACATTTAGAATCATAGCGGCCAAAGTCCGATGAAACTTCATGGCGATTGCGTTTCCGGATTTTCCTTCCTTGATCTCATGCAGAATTTTTTCTATCATGGGCTGCCAGTCGATTACCAGCGGATCTGTTCCCGACAGGGTGAAAGGGTAATGTCCTTTCTCGGAGGTCGCCACAGAAAATTCCAGCATCATGGCTGCCTGGCCTTCATAATTAATTTTCTGCCGGATATTGAGCAGTGACGCGACTGCATCGAATAATCTGCCGGCACTGGAAGTTTGGGGACAGTTGATGTTTTTGGTTAACATCTGCTGAAATAAATTTAATTCTTCACCCGAATAATTTCCCGGCAGTAAATTATTCTCCCGAAAAATGGATTCAGCATATATCTCATACAAAATACCCAGGGCCGATCTGCGGGGTTCCTTAATGGCTAAATCCCCTCCCGGTAAGGGGAATTTTCGTAACTGGGCAACATGTTCATATTTTCCATTTTGATAGCGAAAAAATTCTCCTCCCCAGATGGCACCATCCTCACCGTATCCGGTGCCATCCCAGGAAACGCCAATCACTTCATCATCCAATTGA
Source organism: uncultured Calditrichaceae bacterium (assembly GCA_964617285.1). Taxonomy (GTDB): domain Bacteria; phylum Calditrichota; class Calditrichia; order RBG-13-44-9; family RBG-13-44-9; genus CAYVKM01. Next base: position 2,523 of record CAZTXJ010000012.1, read on the forward strand.
TTTTCTGCCATGCAGGCAGCAAAATGGGCCAGATGGTGCTGAACCCGCTCCACTTCGGGAAAATGATTTTCCCCGTATTTGGTAGAAAGGTAATCCGGATGAAGATCCGACGCAACTATCGGATGGTTGATTTGATACATATCCCGAAAATCCCGGATCACCTTTTCAAAAGCGTTATTAGCCTCCACCGTGGCTAAATCCCCAATATGCTGACTTACAAAAATGTTTCTGCCCTTTCCGATAGCCACCGTATTTTTTAAGTGCGCTCCCAAGGCGAGATAGTTTTCATCACTTTCCAGTGATTCAGAAGCTTTACCTAAAGAAATTGGTAATGGTGCGTACCCCCTAGCCCGACGCAAAACCATTTCCCTGCCCAGGATAACCCGGACAATTGAGTCATCCACCTGGCGGACAATCGGACGATTATGAACCAGAAAAAAATCGGCAATCTGACCTA
>CAZTXJ010000012.1:3079-31147 GCA_964617285.1 uncultured Calditrichaceae bacterium
CCAATGATCAATCCCTCCCGGATTAACTCTGTTGTCCGAAATAGTGCCTCATGCCCGGTCTCCAGTATCTTACCTGAACTATCCCAAAGCTCAATCTGGGGACCACACTCCGGACAAGCAATCGGCTGGGCGTGAAATCTTCGGTTAAGCGGATCTTCATATTCCGCCCGACAGGCATCACACATGGTAAAAATTTTCATCGAGGTGTTGGGGCGATCGTAAGGCAATTTTTCGATAATAGAAAATCGCGGGCCACAGTTGGTGCAATTTATAAAAGGATACAAATAGCGACGATCTTCCGGATCGTTCATCTCCCGCAGGCAATCCGGACAAACAGCAATATCCGGCAAAATGAAGGCCGAAATATCCTGATCGCCGGAACTCTCCCTGATGGTAAAATCCCTATAACCAATGGCATCAAGGAATGAATATTCCAGACTCTGGATATAGGCAGTGCGAGGTTTTTCTTTTTCCAGACGTAAAATAAACTGCCTTAAAAGCTCCGGCTGGCTCTCGGCTTCGATATGCACACCATTGGTCGAATTCAGCACATAACCTTTTAGTCCCATTTCGCCGGCAAGCCGATAGACAAATGGCCTGAAACCAACGCCCTGGACCGCGCCGCGTATAATTATGTGAACTCGTGATACCATTATTTACGTAATTGTGATTTGAGCCAGTTGCACCAGGAATCCATACCCTCGCTGGTGGTGCAGGAAGTCCGGAAAATTTTTAACTGCGGATTGATGGATAATGCGTTTTTCTCCAATTCTTCCACAGAGCAATTCAGGTAAGGCAATAAATCGATTTTATTTATGATCAAGACCGAGGCATTCCGAAACATAGCCGGATATTTCAGTGGCTTATCGTCGCCTTCGGTGGTACTCACGATCACCACTTTCATGTCCTCACCCAGATCATATCCGGCGGGACAGACTAAATTTCCCACATTTTCGATAATCAGTAATTCTACCTCATTTAGATCGAGACTTTGCAAGGAATCTCTGACCAACGGGGCTTCCAGATGGCAGGCGCCATTGGTGACGATTTGCACCACCGGCACGCTCAGGGCATCCACCCGCCGCGCATCCAGATCCGTCTGCACGTCGCCTTCGATAACGGCAATTTTGAACTTATTCTGGCAGGTGGCAATGGTTTTTTCCACAATACTGGTTTTTCCGGATCCGGGAGAACTAACCAGGTTGATCGAAAAAATATTATGAGATTTAAAAAACTCCCGGTTTGATTGGGCAATCACTTCGTTCTTTTCTAAAACTTTTCTTTCGACGGTTAGAACACTCAAGCTGTTAATCTCCTTTAATCGTTTAATTCTATTTCACTGACTAAAAATTCATTTCCGGAGAGAATTTTAATCTGATTCCCCCCGCACTTCTCACAACTGAACAGAAAATCGTCACTGGTGCTTACCGCTCCACATTCCGCACATTTGATTTTTATGGGAAGGTGTTCAATTTCCAAAACGGCGCCATCCAGATCGGTATCCTTGACAAGCGCCTCAAAGCTGAATACCAGTGAATCCGGCAGGATGTTGGTTAGCTTTCCAACCTTCACCCGCACAGACTTAACAATGTTTTTCTGATGATCATTCAGGTTATCATTTACAATTTCAATGATGTTCTGGGCAATTGACAATTCATGCATTGGTATAAACTTATCTTTACTATTCTTTTACTAACTTGATTTAATCGATCGGAATCAAATTTAAATAACACCCAATGAGTAATATAATTGAATTAAATTTACTAAATCTTCTTGCTATCCTAATTCTTTTTCAAAGCTTTCGGCTAAATTCGATTTCACCAGCTTTGAAATTTTTTCCGCTGCTACCGGCACCGCTTTCTGAATTTGATCTGATATATCCAGCGAAACTTTATCTATTTTGGGAATGGATATTGTCAGTAGAAATATTTCAGTTTTTACATTCAAGAGAAATAAAGAATCGATCAAGTCCTTTAAACCAATATCATGGGCGGTTAAGGTTGGCGGATAGTCACTGGAAAATTTTGGCTTCAGGTAAGAGATTGTTCCCGGCGGCTGACCATCAATGGTGGCATCGATTATCAATACCTGGTGATACTTCTGAAAATATTCCAGCAGATGAAATCCGCCGGTACCACCATCCAGAATATCAACTTCACCTAAATCATAATTTTCATTCAAATGATTCACCACATGAATACCCACTCCCTCATCCCCCATCAGCAGGTTTCCAATCCCCAGGACCAACAGCTCTTTCTTCACATCATTTTCTTTATTCATAATAACAATTATATGAGATTATTTAATGATTATCAAACACAATCGGTTTCTATAATATAAGATTAATATAGCAAAATTGGATAAAAATGTTTAAAAAAATTGTCATAATGAATCAGGAAAAGATTTAAAATTTTCTTGCTCATGCGAACAGGACATCTCTATTTTAAACACAAGCATCAGGACATAACCAATACAGGGCAATTTATGAAAACTGATCATCAGATTGTTTTAGACGGAGAAAATCTTTCCCTCGAAAATTTGGTCGTTGCAGCCCGCAATCCGGATTTCCGGGTTAGCCTTTCAGATGAGGCTAAAGGACGAATCGGGCAAAGCAGAGCATGGGTTGAACAGGTCCAAAAAAGTGGTGAACCTGTGGTTTATGGGATAAATACAGGTTTCGGGTCAAAAGCAAATGTGTCGATTGAGAAAAACCAGTTGCGGGAGCTTCAGCGTAATCTGATTATGAGCCACTCCGCCGGAACCGGAAATCCTTTTTCCATAGAAACCATTCGCGCTGCCATGATTATGCGGGCAAATACTTTTGCCAAAGGTTTTTCAGGCATTCGTCTGGAAGTGGTCGAAACATTATTAAATATGATCAATCAGGGGGTAACACCCTGGGTTCCGGAACAAGGATCGGTAGGCGCCAGCGGGGATCTTGCACCTCTTTCCCACATCGCCCTGGTTTTAAGCCGGGGTGTGGATCGTGATTATGAGGAACATAGCGGAAAAGCCTATTTCTATGACCGTAAATCCAGAGAATGGCAACTGCATTCCGGATTGAAAGCGATGGAACTGGCAAAAATTCCGCGAGTGATTCTGGAAGCCAAAGAAGGTTTAGCACTGAACAATGGCACCCAGATCTCCGCTGCCCTCTTGGCGACTGCTTTATATGATGCTTACCAGCTTGTAAAAAACGCTGACATTGCCATGGCTATGACCCTTGAAGCGCTGGAAGGTATATCCGCAGCATTTCGTCCCGAAATTCATGAATTGCGACCACATCCAGGTCAGGTAAAAACAGCGGGCAATATCAGGAAACTGACTGCCGGAAGCAAATTCCTGGATCGGCAACCGCAAAAGGTTCAGGATTCCTACAGCCTCCGCTGTCATCCCCAGGTGATGGCCGGAGTAAGAGACGCTCTGGATTATATTTCTAAGATCCTGAGCATCGAGATGAATTCGACCAACGATAATCCGATCATTTTCCCCGAATCGGAGGACATCAACAAATCCATATCGGGTGGTAACTTTCATGCCCAACCCATCGCCTTCGCTTCGGATTTACTGGCGATGGTGCTCTGTGAAGTGGGAAGTGTCTCCGAGAGACGCATTTTTAAAATGTCCGATAAAAATCTGAATTATGGCTTACCTTCCTTCCTGATCGAAAACAGCGGACTGGAAAGCGGCCTCATGTTGGCTCAATATACTGCTGCTGCGCTTGTCTCGGAAAACAAGTCACTGGCTCACCCGGCAAGCATCGATTCAATCCCCACCTGCGAGAACCAGGAAGATCATGTGAGTATGGCACCTATTGCGGCACGTAAGGCCAGGATGATTCTGGAAAATGTAAAGAAAATTGTGGCCATAGAATATCTCTTTGCGGCCCAGGCATTGGAATTACGCTTTAAAAAAATTGATTCATCCGGAAAAGATTTGCTCAAATCAGGATTAGCCGGGAAGGGTACTGCCATTGCCTACAAAAAAATCAGAGAAGTGATACCTTTTATCAATATAGACAGACCAGTTTATCCTCATCTGGAGACTGCTAAGGATCTAATAGAAAATAACATCATCCTGGCCGAAGTCGAGAAAGCAATCGGAAAATTGGACTAACTTATCAAGGATAACTGAAATAAATAAAATTTTGGTGAATTCTCAAATCCCCAGCTCCAGTCATATCAACAAAATCTTATAGAGAAAAAGATCAATAAGCTTCGCTATATTCCGAAATCCAGAATGGATTATCCAGAGTAAACTCATCCACAAATTCTTCATAATCATCCAGCCAGTAAGCCTCCGGATTTCGTCGACAAACAAAAAATCTGGCCTTTTCCTCCGGATTCGCAGCCCGCAGATATTTGAAATGAATCAGATCCTCTGTCATACCGAGCACCTCTATCTTGCCAACAGCATGAGACATCACATAACGTGCCCGTTTTGCCAGACCCGAGCATTTCATCCTGGCCTGCTCGAAAATTTCCAAACCCTCTTCAATCGGTACTGCAAACGTCTTGTTCCCTGCGGTTGGACGACATTGAAAAATATAGTAGGGCGGGACCCCGGCATAAGAAAGTCTATTGAAAAGTTCTGCCAGCACCTCCGGATCATCATTTACCCCACGCAGGAGGGGTGTCTGATTCACAGCAATCACACCGGCTCGTTGAATCAAATCCATTGCCCTGAGAGCTTCGGGTGTTAATTCCCGGGGATGATTAAAATGGGCCATCAGGTAAATTCTTCTTCCATCCTGGCTGTATTTTTCAAAAAGTTCTAGAAGTGAAGGATCGTCAAGAATTCGAAATGGATTAAAGGCCGGCATTTTCGAACCGATGCGTATAATCCGGACATGATCGATCTCACGAAGAGTTGTGATAACTTTAGCCAGTTTGGCGGTCGACATCACCAGCGGATCGCCTCCGGTAAGCAATACGTTATTGATCTCCGGATTTTCCCGGATATACTCAATCCCCTTGCTAAACTCCCTCACCACTTCATCATTGATGTCCATAAAAAGCCTTTTTCGGAAACAAAATCGACAGTATCCACCGCATACATCATTAATAAGCAGTAATGCAGTATATTGATACTTATGTTCCAATCCGGGTACTTTAGTGTATTTATGTTCCTGGGAAATGTCCAAATCGCCCCAGCGTTCCAATTCATCGAAACTGGGGATGATGATCCGGCGAATTGGATCGTCAGGATCACTCCAGTCAATCAATTTTTGATAATAACTATTGGTTCGGAAAGCATACCGTTTAGCTACTTTCTGGAGTTCCAGCTTTTCATGGGAATCCAACCCCTCTACTTTTTCAATTTTGGTTATATATTTTGCTTTTTTTTCTTTCATATGCTATCTATCGGTTTTTTGAAATATTTATATCTTATGTTAAATAATACTTGATTGATAAATCGTCAAATTCAAAACCAATCTTAAATCTTAATTTAATAAAGGACAGTATTCCCTTATTGCCGATATAGGCATTAAATTTTTTCCTTCCATGGTACAAATCCTTTTACAATCAATTATTCAGGAATTACCGGACGCAGTAAAGAAGAATTTCAGTGACGACTTATGAACTAACTACAACTTAAATACTATGCTTATTTCGCTGATGTTCCGGCAAAATCTTGATTTTCCGAACCTCTCCTTAAAAATATAGGCCTTGAGAGCTTTCATTACAAACAAAAATCGGGAAAATTCCCAAATCTTACAAAAGTACACCAAAATTGATTAAAGGAGATATTTAAGGAAAATTTTATAAAGTGAGGCTGAAATTACTCTGATTTCAGTATTTTCGAAACGAAATCAATCATCTTTGCGGTTAAATTTTTACGGTCATATTCTTCCAATTTTTCAAATCTGAATCTGGAAGTAAGTTTAGTGCTATTTTCTAACATCTCAAGGATAGTGGCTTTGACTCCTTCCTTATCATAGTAATCAAATACCAATCCCGATTGCGTATCACTCACCAGTCCGGCAAGATCGCTGTTTAAAGGGCAAAGGGCAAGGATGGGACGTTTTAAATATAGATACTCATATATGCGTCCGGGCGTAACATTTTCGCTTCCCGGAATATCCGACTTTATCGCCAGGGTTAAAAAATCCATTTTGGAAATAAATTTCAATGCCTCCCGATGCTCTAAGTAACCCACCCAGTTGACACTGGACTCCAAATTTAAACAACCCACCCATGATTCGAAAGAATTCGTCCACTTCCCAACAAAGTATATTTTTATCCTTTCTTTGAGTTGCGGGTTATCCTTCAGAAGTTCTGAAATTGCTTCAATAAGGGTATTTGGGGCATTTCCCTGGGAATAAATAGTACCCATCACCCCGATCTTCAACATCTCAGGTGAACCAGGTAATTGCGTTTGCACTAAATCTGTAAAGTCATCGGGATCAAAACCATTTCGAATCAGTTGATTTGGTTTATCTTTTAAAAAAGGGTAAGCAGACAGGTAATAGGAGTACAAATTCGGATTGACAAAGATTAAGCCTTGTGCGGTTTTTAACACCCGCTGTTCCAGACCTTTTTGAAGTTTGGTATGTAGGGGACTTATTTCCGGTAGATAAGGATTATTGGTCCAGGCATCCCGAAAATCAAGAATATATGGTATACCGAACAATTTAAATGCCCACTTAGCAATTACTCCACTGGTAAAAGGTGGCATTGTGGCGATGACTAAATTTTGCGGTGTCTGTCGATGAATCCGGTAGATTCTAATAAGCGCAAACGGCACCCACAATATTCTGCTATCCGGAACAAATAAAAGGGAAGCAATTTTTCGGAAGAAACCACCGCTTTCCCGGCTTAAATTTTCTGACTTTCGCTTCCTTCCGGGCAGATACTCTCTAATAATTTGAGCGATTCGAAAGGGATCCAGAGATCCGCTCCGGTAAACAGAGACCTGAGCGGGAATTTCTTTCATCAGGGTTTTATCTTCCGCATAGAAATAGCTGCTTTTTACGGTAAGGACCGAAACATCAAAGCCGGAGTAGTCCCAGAATTTCAAAAATTTAAGGATTCTCTGGACACCACCGCCACCCATCGGTGGAAAATAATAACTGATAAAAAGGATTCGTTTTTTAGGGACAGTGTTCACGGATGACCGAAATTAATTCTTCAAATTTTGCATTTTCCCGCAGGAAGTCCACTTCATCGGCATTAACCGTATAGATATAGAATTTTTCCTGTGCTTCTTTCATCCATCTTTCATAACCCCGATTCAGGTACTCAATATAGTCCGGAGATATGGAACGCTCAAAATCTCTTCCCCGCTGCCGGATTCGGGACATAAGTGTTTTTACAGAAGCTTTAAGATAAATTATCATGTCCGGCTTGGGAAGAAAATAAACCATATCATTGAAAAGATCACGGTAAGTCCGGTAATCTCGCTCAGTCATATGTCCCTGTTCGTACAGAGAGCGGGCAAAAATTTCCACATCTTCATAAATGGTTCTATCCTGAATGGCGGACTCTTCCGAATCGGCTATTTCTTTTTGCGCCCTGAAACGATGTGCCAGGAAATAAATTTGCAGATTAAAACTCCATCGTTTCATATCTCCGTAGAAATCATCCAGGAACGGATTATCTATAACGCTCTCGTAATAACTTCTCCAGCGTAATCGTTTACCTAAATTGGTAGTCAGTGTTGTTTTTCCAACACCAATATTCCCGGCTATTCCTATCAGATACTTTTTGTTTGATTTTTCCACTATGGATTGTTCTGTTTGAATCGAAAACGCTCGACGATTTTGAACTTGACTGGTTCTCCCTTAACCGTTCCAGGTTTATAGACAAATTTTTGAAGGGCATTGACCGCAGAATCAGTAAACAGTTCTCCATCGGATTTTATAACCCGATATTCATCTATCTTGCCCTGCTTATTAATGATGACCTCTATGAACACATCGCCCTGCGTTCCGGTTTTTAAATAAATTGCCGGGTAAACCGGCTGAGCACGTCGAACGTACTCTCTCCTTCCCGCATCCAGAAACGCCTCAAGCACTGGCTCCTGTATTTTAGGAAAAGTTTCGGCCGTTTCAAAACTTGCTGGTTGATTTTCATTTGCCGCAATCATACCTGTTGAGGGAGAACTTGTACTCCGGTCCGAAATGACGGATTTAATCTCAGGTGCTTTTCGGGTACTATCGAGCATGGCAAGTGTGGCAATTTTTTTCGAAGAATCCGGTTTTTTACCCATCGTGGGATTCATCGCCGAACCCAGTAATGTACTATCCGAAGTAGCCTGTGGCGATTGACTCTGGTTTAAAGCAATTGTTGTTGGAAATTGTCTGCTGCGCGTTGGTGAATAGAGTGGTCGAAAGCGGACTTCACCATAGGCTCCATTATCTGCCCGGTCATAAATTCTTTGCTGAATTTCGGATGTGCTGGTAGTATTCCAAACATTATTCTGGGCATAAATAATATTATCCGCATGATTGTAGATATCATAGTCAAAATTATTATAGATACGATTGTTCCCCTTACTTTTGCCTGGCGTTTCCGGATTTGTGCCCAGGTCAGGTGCGGATCGGCTAAAAGCGATGATGCCATAATTGTTTTGGGTAACAGTACATTCACTGATAATTGGGTTGGATGCCAATTCACAGTTGATTCCGGCAAAACCATTCCCAAATAAAACACATTTTGTAATTTCCGGGGCAGCTTTCACCTCACAACTGATTCCGGAATTATGATTAAACTGAATTTCGCAACTCCGGATTACCGGGGCACTGCCATAGCAGGTAATTCCCTTATAGCCGAATTCAATCACTGCATTCTCTATCAAAGATTTATTATATAAATTCTTTATCACAATTCCATACCAATCGTTCATCTGCGGATTGGTAGATTCTGAGGTAAAAATGACCTTGCTCTGCGAAGTCCCGTCCCTCACCTGAAGCACACCATTGACAATCAGCTCGCTCCTTTTTTTGTCTTTACCCGCATTCTGAACATCAGTTTGTGGTTTAAAAAAGACCCGGGTTCCACCTTCCACCGAAAGCGTCACACCCCGGGGAATAGTCACGTCTCCATTAATATATACGTCCCCGCGCCACTGGGTATTTTGCGAAATTTCCCCGGATATATACTTTTGGGCATAAACCAGGGTAAGGTTAAAAACAATAAAGCAGAATATTAAAATTTTTTGCATGAGATTTTTCATTAAAATTCAACTCGCCATCAAGCTATATCTATTTTTTAGTATCGGTCTGTAACTGATAAATTCAAACCACTCATTAAAATTAATCCTTTTGAAATTAACAGATCTTTATACGAGCCCATCACAGTACTTCAGATTATTTTTTATATTCGATAAAATGTTGTATTTTTTTCAGCAGATCCTCTTCCTTAAAGGGTTTTATAATAAATTCATCCGCACCCAGTTTCATGGTCATTTGCTGAATATGCTGGCTGGCTCTCCCGGTCAACACGACAATAGGCAAATCATCCCATCGTGCATCCGATCGAATTTGCTCGATCAGTTCATACCCGGAGAGGTTTGGCATTTCCAGATCGGTAACCAGCAAATCAAAGTCCTTCTGATTCAGATATTCCAGCGCGTGGTAGCCATTTTTGGCCGCTTCAACCTCATAATTGCGTTTAGATAAAAATCCAGTGAGGAACTTGCGGATGCTCAAAGAATCATCCACCACAAGAATGAGCGGTTTCCGGCCTTCAATAGTTCGTTTGACTCTTCCCTGTTCTACTTTACCCGTCTTATATTCTATTTTTTGAGGTTTATTTAACGTTGCTTCATCCTGCCTTACAATATGCTCGGTCCGGTGCCTCCTTAGTCCACTGAAAACCAGTTGTCGCACGTCCAGCACCAGGACCACTCTTCCGTCTGCCAGGACGGAACCACCGGATATAAAGCGGATCCCCTGCAAACCTTTACCCAGAGATTTAATTAAGATCTCCTCCCGATGAAGAATTTTATCCACCAGCAGGGCCACTTTATTCCCTTCATCCTGAACAATGATAACCGGGACGGTATTTGATTTGGATACTGCATTCTCCGCAGGTTTTGTCATTTGCAGAAGTGAGGACAGCTTGATTACCGGAATCTGGGCTCCGCGGAAGTTCATATAGTAAAAGTCATCTTTACTGATTAAATCTTTTCTGTCCAGGTCAATGGTCTCTTCTACCTGTAACAGCGGAACCGCATAGATATTGTTATCCACATTGACCAGCATTGCCTGGGTAACGGTCAGGGAAATGGGCACACGGACCTGAAAACGGGTGCCTTTTCCTTTTTCCGAATAAATCCGGATATCCCCCTTTATTTTCTGAATCTGGTTCTTAACGATATCCAGACCCATCCCCCGGCCACTCAATTCTGTTTTTACCGTAGATGTGGAGAAACCGGAATACATCATATATTCAAACACTTCCTGTTCGGTCAGGATATCCGCCTGGTTTTTCTTCAGGAATCCAAGATCAATTGCCCTTTGCTTAACCTTGTCGATATCAATTCCCTTCCCATCATCTTCCACATTAAAACTGACAAAATTTCGTTCACGGGTGGCACTTAATTTTATTGTTCCTTCCTCTGGTTTACCAACTTTCTTCCGTTCCTTTGGTAATTCGATTCCATGGTCTATGGCATTGCGCAGCAGATGAAGCAGCGGTTCAAACAATTCTTCCACCAGAGTTCTGTCCAGCTCAGTCTCTTCTCCCCGGATCAATAATTTTACCTTTTTATTATATTTCCGGGCCAAATCGCGAAGTGGTCTCTGGAAACGCTGGAACAAAATATCTACCGGTACCAGCCGGGCATTCATGATAGATTCATGGATCTGGTTGCTTAACCGGAGCATTTTATGGATCTGTTCGTCATAGAGCTTCCCGGAATCTTTAATGTTCTGCAGGATCTGATTAAAATTCTGAGAAAATTTCTTCAGATTGCCAATGGTTTCCCTTAGGTCACCAAGCTGCTTCTCTTCCGATTCCATTAAGGAAGGAGATTTTTTTATCAGCGGTTCAATTTCACCAATCAGTTTTTGTTCTTCCTTGATAAACTCATCCAGATACCAGAGAATATTCTGCAGATTTTTACCTTCCATATCCATCCGGGGAAGATTGTTTTTCAGGGTATCCAGTTGCTTCTTGAACTGCGTGTTATTGATGACCATCTCTGCCGTTTCATTTAACAGACTGTCCATTTGCTGAACGTGCAGGCGAATGTAGGTATCCCTTGGTTTTACCCTGGGAATTTCAAGGTCATCCGAAATAGACAGATAATCAGTATCCTGAGTTGATTCCTCGGTTTTTTCCTGCGGCTTTCTCTTTTTCGCAGATTTCTTCTTTTGGCCACCATCCTCGCCGGTTTTAATGGCCTCTAATTGATCGACAATTTCTTCAAAATTTTTGGTTTTATTGCGCTCTCCATCCACCAGCGCAGAAATGATAAAATCGACTTCATCGACCACATCAAACAGCAGATCGTAAAGATGCTGGGGTAAGGGTTCGGATCTGCTCAAAAAATCTTCCAGAATATCTTCACTGAGATGAGCCAATTTCTCCGGCGCTTCCAGATAAACCATGGAAGCAGAACCTTTTAGTGTGTGAAGTGTCCGCATCAGCCGCTGGGCCAGATCCTGGTCAGTTGGATTCTTTTCCATTTTCATCAGTAAAAAGTTGATATCTTCCAGATATTCCCGGGCTTCCTGGATGAAGGATGTTATCACGGTTTCCGATAATTCGCCATCTTCTGCCACTTCCTGAAATGGCGCTGCCTGGGGCTCTTCTACTGGTTTTTCAATTTTCTCGCCTTTTAATTCACTCAAATGTCCGGAAATCGCATTGGTTGTTTCTTCATAGAGAGAAAGCGGAATTTCCTGATTGTCGGTAAGATCCCGGATAACCTGCACGGACTTGCGGATCGCCGGGATCATATAATTCCAATTTTCCAGTTCTTTTTTATTGAGCACTTCGATCAGTTCTTCCAGATCATCGAAGAGCACGCCGATCTCGGAAAATCCAAGCATTTTTGCTGCAGACCGGATTTCATGAACCGAATGATCAAGAGACTGCAAAGTCTTTTTATCATGTTTAAATTTTTCGACCAGGGTAAGGTCCCGTTCAATATTATTTAAATTTTCTGCAGCTTCATTCTTGAATATTTCCAAAAGTTCAGGATCCATTTCGCTCAACTTTAGCAATGGTTCCCGACCGGTTTCTTTCTTCTCCGCCGGTTCTTCAATTACGGCTTCTTCTTCAACAACTATTGATTCTGAACCCGGAGGAGTTTCCACAGATTCTTCCTTAACTTCTGTTTCCGGAGTCTGAAATTCTGCTTCGATTATATTCTTGGAAATAAAATTGTCGATTGAGTTCAGCAAGCGCCGTGGTTGTATTTTCTTGTTATCCAGAAGCCGTTTGACAGCTTTGACCATTCGCTTGCAAAGCGAAATGAACTGCTTACGTGGTTTAACCTTTCCCTGCAGCATCAGTTCGGACAATTCCTCAACCGGACCGACAATATCAGCAACATCGCTGCGATTAACCATCTGAGCAGAACCCTTGAGGGTATGTAACACATTGCTTAATTTTTGAATTTTTGAGGTGTTCTCCAGATCACCGGAAAGTTTTTCAGCATGTTTCTCAATCTCTTTCAAATATTTTAAAGCTTCTTCCCGAAATACGCTCACCAATTCATCATCAACAAAAGTCTCTCGCGCACTGGTTTTTTTATCCTCTACCTTTTCTGACTTTTTTACCTTTTTGGTTTCCGGCGTTTTAATTTGCTTTAGAATCTTATCAAATTTTTGTTTAAGTTTTTCAGCATGTAATGCTTTAGGAAGTTTTGATACAGCGATTTTCCATTCATCCAGTAAGCCCAACAAATCCTGCCGGATTCTATCAGATTGATCGTCCGGAATTACGGCCAGTTCTGTTATTTTCTCTAAACAGTAGGTTGCCACATCCAGCATCGAAATATTTTTTGCCAGGGTACTGTTGTCAATAACCTGCTGTAATCCAGGAGCCATCTCGTTGACAGCAACTTTCTGCATCGGCAAGCTCTCATTCCTGAGCGAATCGATTATTTTCGATATCTGTTTCTGGGTCACATCTTTATAGGCATCCAGGGACTCCGAAATGGAAAAGGTTTTTTCTGAAATTTTACCGACGGTTAATTTTTCCACCAACTCGGTCCATTCATCCGGAGTGGCAGAAAATAAACGGGTTGCCAGTTTGTGGATAGATTCCAAAACCTCATTCTTTTTTAATATCAACTTTTCATGTTTCTCTTCATTATTTAGCCAATTTTGAAGAATCTCCATAACATGATCCGGACCGGTTAACTGCCAGAGTTTATACCAGTTTGCCAGGTGGTCAAGATCCGATTGCAACGATGCTTGACTTTCCCCGGAATGTGTATCAAGAAATATTGCATAATTTGTTTCAACCCTTGCCAGAAAACGTGACTGGGCAAACTGAAAAGCATCCTTAACCACCTCAGAATTTTGAAATGCGAAGGCCGCTTCAACTGCTTCGGTAGATTCTATCGAGCCCAGAAACAAGCGCTCCAAATTATGAAGTTCCTCAGCACCCTTTTGCTCAGAATCATTCAGGACCGCATCGATGTAGGTTAGATAGTTGGATAACAGGTCTTTCAACGAATCGATTGAGTCCTGTGCCAGGATTTTCCCGGAGGAAAACTGATCCCGGATATTATTGAGCACGTTTTTGGAAATCTCCTCAATAGCCGGATATTTATGTATCTGTCCCAAATCCTTAATAATTTTCAGATTTTCCAGTACCACCGAACGAGTATTTTCATTGGCTGGATCTTTTACGACTTTGGAGAGTGAGGATACGATTTCATCGGATAATTCTTTTATTTCGTTCACAATATAATCCCGCAGCAGGAATCGCAAATTCTCATCTTCAACGGTAACGCCGGTTTCTGATACTTCAGCTTCTTCTATTTCTTTGGGAATTGCTTCTTCTTCAACCTGTTCGGAAGCAATTGCTTCCTCCGGTTCAACTTCCTTCTCAATTTCTTCAGCTTTGCAGAATGATAAAAACAAACCGGTGTGCTCGATATAGAGACGTTTTAACTCTCGGTCAAGATCATCCACATTTCCATAGTAATCCGACAAATAACCCTCAATAAGTACTTTTTCTTTAGGAGGATATAACAAATTCTTCAGCAAAAACAGGATTCCCCCTAATTCATGGTTATCCTGATATAAAGATGAGAGGTTGGTTAATTCTTCCCTGGATTCCAAACGATCGAACATTCGTTCAATCAAATCCCGGACAGATTCATCTTCACTCTGAAAATTATGCAGAACCTGATCCTTAATATGATTGCGGATAAAAGCATAGATATCCAGCTTGTTCTCGCTAACCGGTTCAGTCCCTAATAAATCCTGAAAAACATTACTTTCCCAGGAAGGTTCCAAAGCCAGTTCATGAAAAATTTCCAAAAAATCTGTGGCATAATCATCGATCTTTTCCACAGCTTCTTCCGGTTGGGATTCATTTATCCGTTCGATCAGATCAGAAAAGAAAATCGAAATATCACTGGTACCCTGCACGCGAGCTAATTTTTCAATACTTGCCAGGGGATTTTCGCCGGAAGAGAGAAAATCGACAAATTTTCCCAGATTTGTTTGCATAGCACCTTCGAACTTCGTATCACCTTGCTTTTTTATAGATTCAAGAAGGCTTTGAAAGTAGAAAGTCTCAAAATCTACCTGGTTTGAAATCTTCATAAAAATCCCCAAACTATTTCTCAAACTTTATCAGTTAAGATTAACTGGCTGCTTTGCTTTTTATCTGACCCGGCAATTTAAACTTGGCCACAGCGACACTTAAAATCCGGGACAGGTTTGCCATCTCTTCCGAGAGCTTCTTCGTCTTTTGTGCACCTGAGGTAGTTTCCTGGGCAATTTGGGCAATGCTCTCCATAGTTTTAGTAATATCCGCACTGGATTTTACCTGATGCTGAAAAGATTCGGATATCTCATGGATCAACTTATCCGATTCCTGAACCATGTCCAGGATTTCCTTTAAAGCGCCTCCAGCCTCATCCACTTTTTTTGTCTCCTTTTCAACCTCAGAAGATCCTTTCTGCATAGCCCGTACCGCTTCGGTTGTTCCGGTCTGGATACTTTCCACCAGCACCGCAATATCCCGCGCCGCCTGGCTCGATCTTTCGGCAAGACTCCGCACCTCATCCGCTACCACTGCAAATCCCCGCCCGGACTCACTGGCACGGGCCGCCTCAATGGTGGCATTAAGACCTAATAAATTTGTCCGGTTGGCAATCTCACTGATCACTTCCAGAATTTCTCCGATTTCCTGGGAATTCTGGCCCAGAATCTGAACCCGACGGGCGGTCTCCTGAACTGTCTCACGAATACGGTGCATTCCTTCAATGGCACTCTTAACAATTTCGGTACCTTTCATGGCAACCTGGGCGGCTTGACTGGCGGATTTTGCCGCCTGGGTAGAGCGATCGTCTGCATATTTGACAATATCCGCTACATTCTTAACTGCAGTATAGGTAGTATCGATCTCCTTTGCCTGCCGATCTGCACCGGTTGCCATCGTATCACTGGAACTCACAATTTCATTGGTCGATTGTTCAATTTGCTCCGAGGCTTTTTGCATGTCCCGGATCAGCATACCAAGCTCGGATATCATCAAATTAAAGGAATCCGAGAGCGCTCCCAGGGTGTCTGCCGTTACCTCGGCTTTCACGGTAAAATCTCCATCAGCGGCGGCGGAAACAATTTTAAGCAGACTGGTAATTTGCTCCTGAATTCTGTCGCGATCCGCTTCAGATTCGATTAGTCCTTCCAGTTTTTCCAGCATCACATTTAAAGCAAAGGCAATTTTTTCCATCTCGTCAAACGTACGATATTCATAACGCAGCTGATAATTGCCTTCCGAGACGCGGTTTACAAAATCCACAAAATTGTGAATCGGTGTGGTAACGAATCGTGATAAAATAAAACCTATTAAAAATGCCACCACCAGCGCAATACCAAGATATAATGCCAATCCCGGGAAGAGCGCGGGCAGCATGTCCTGTAATTCCGATTTCAGAAGATCCACCCGAACAATGGCCGCTACCTGATTATTAGTGCCATAAACCGGACTAAAAGCGGAATAAAGGGAGCGGCCTGCTTCGAGATAATCCTGTTTAATTACCGTTTCCCGGTCAAGCAGAACTTTCTCAATCTCCGGGTACCAGGGACCCGTATTAAAAGCAGCACCGGTAGTCTGGGAAGTGTAATAAATCTTTGTCCCGTTATTTACAGGAACCAGAATACCATTTCGATATATCGGATAATTCAAATCTTCCTGGGAGACTTCCTGAATCACTTCACGAAATCGATTTGTTGATTTTTCGACCTCATCTGACGGGAGCGGTTCTGCCTGACTTATGCGACTGATTTCTTCTCCGGACAAAGTAGCAGAGCCAGTTTGTGCCAAAAATTTAAGCTGGGTTAATATCTCCGTTCGTGCCAGCTGTTTTTGATGGGAATTACTGATAACCGCAAAAATGATAGTAAGCAAGATCAGAATGAGTGCGGTTACCCCAAAAAATTTCCAGATAATGCTAACCCGAACTTTGTTCATTAATCCACCTTTAACAATTAATAGTACCGACTGATCGAGGGAGACGAAAATAACCGATCAATATCGAGTAAAAATATTTCAGATCCTTTCTCTGATACTAGCCCTGAGACGAATTCTTCCATGTTTTTAGCTGCCACACCTTTAGCCGGTTTTATCGATGAGGATTTTACCGGCCTTACTCCATGCACCCGACTGGTTAAAATTCCCATCACGATCCCATTTCCTTCCAGCAGGATGATCATGTTATCTTTGTCGATCACAATTGATGGTAATCCCAGAATAGTAGAAATATCCAGCAACGGGTAAATATCACCCCGCAAATTAAACACACCCTTAACGAATTCTTTGGTATTTGGGACTGGAGTTATCTCTCCGACGGGAAATACTTCTTTGGATTTTAAAATATCGATTCCGAATAATATTCCACTGATCTCAATTACGGAAACTCTATCTTGGAGGAAGGTGTCTTCACTATTTTTATCAATTTTTTTGGACATTATGAGTTTGGCCTAAGAATTTCTCTACCACAGTCAACAATTCTGCCGGATCCACTGGCTTAGTTAAATAATCATCCGCTCCTTGTAATTTTCCCCAGTACAGATCGCTGGTTTTTTTTCTGGCCGAAACAAAAATGATTGGTATTTTCTTTGTTTTTGAACCACTTTTTAAATCACGGCAAATCTCATAGCCATTTGTACCAGGTAAAATGATATCAAGCAAAATTAAATCAGGGTGTTCAACATCTACTAATTCCGCTACCAGATGACTTTCTCCGGTTTCAACTACCTGATAATTTTTGCTTTCCAAAATTCGCCGGATCAGCGTCCGGTCTGTTAAACTATCATCTACTACTAAAATTTTGTTCATTCCTTGAACCTAGTCGCCAATAAGCTCATGTATTTTTTTAATCAAATCCTCATCCCTGAATGGCTTGGGTATAAAATCGTTGGCACCTAATTCTTTTGCTTTATTCGTTTCTTTGGGGGTATCCTTGGCAGAAAGCATTACCACGGGAATCTCTTTACTGGCCTTGATGGTTTTCAGGATATCCAACCCATTTACATCGGGAAGCATAATATCGAGGATAACCAGATCGGGATCCTGTTCATCCAAATATGAAAATGCATCTTTGCCATTCGCCACGGTAATGATATTGTAATTTTCATTTTCCAGAGCAATTTCTACCATTTTACGGATGACCACACTATCGTCCACCACCAGTATTGTTTTTCTATCTGAATCGGGAATGGGTATCGGAGGCTGCTCAACCTCAGCCTCTTCTTCAGCTACAGCTTCCTCAGTATCTTCTTTCTTTAACATTTCATCAATGGACTCTTCCGTTTCGGCAATGTCCGTATCAAATATATTCCCCAAATCAAAATCACCTTTTTCCTCAGCTTCCGGAGCTTCCTCAGTTTCACTTTCCGGTTCAGTTTCTACCTCTGGCTCCTCAACAGCAGCCTGTTCCGCTTCTTCCAGCTCTTCTTCCTGGGCAACTTGTCCTTCCTCACTCTCTTCCGTTCCACCTTCTTCCTGCAACAGATCGTTTATCAACTGGTCTAAATCCTGTTCACTTTCTTCAGCCTTTTCACCAGTACTTTCTTCCTCTTCCTCAATTTTTAGCTCTTCAAAGCCTTCTTCTATAGAGGGATCAATCGTTTCAAATTCGTCGGATATTTCTTCCTGCACTTCCTCAGAAACTTCAGGTTCTGCTGTTTCTTCAGGTTCTTCCGTTGTTTCAGCTTTTAGTTCTTCTTCAACAACCTCTTCAGATACTTCTTCAGGAGCTTCTGTTACTTCGTCTTCGGGAACCTCCAATTCGGTTTCTTCCATTTCCTGAGGCTCTCCTTTTTCTGCAACTTCGAACTCTTCTTCAGCGGGCTTTTCAGTTTCCGGGGGAACCACTTCGGCACCAAGCGGCATAATGAGTTGCAAGTCCAGAAGTTGTTTAACTGACTGATCTACTTTACCGGGGTCCATTTCCAGAAAATGGGAAATTTCCTCTGTACTCATTTTACCATCCAGCGCGAAAAGAACCTTCCAATCCGCCATAAAGAGTTTCACGTCGTATATTTTCTCAGCCAAATGTTCAGATCGGACGAAAACCTGGTTCACATCTTACTCCTTATTTTTAATATTAAGTGCCATTTCCCAATGTGGGAATTATCGGAATCATTAATTCATAGCTTTAATTTTTTTAATAATTTAAACATTACAGGAAAAAAATTTAGTATGAATCAAAATTGATGTCAAGAGAAATCAAGGTCTACTAATTTTACCAAAATTTTATCGCCTTAGTATAAGGATAGATTGAGTAAAAAAACATGACAATATTAATTATCGTTCCTTTCCCATAAAAATTATTCTATAAAAATTACCTCTTGGAGAGCCGGTTTTAACATTTTTATTCTTATTGTTTGAAAATTAAATATTCTTTAACTTCATCAAAATTATGTCATTTGCGGAAAGAGAAGGAGTAAGATTTGGAAGAGATTAATCAATTAATCTTGCAGCGCAGAGATAAGTTGACCAAAATCCGTGAACTTGGTATAAACCCTTATCCATATGAATTTGACCGTACTCATACTTCCAAAGAGATAATTGACAATTTTGATGAACTTCAGGAAAAGGATGTGGCCATCTTTGGCCGGATAATGTCTAACCGGCAAATGGGAAAGGCTGCGTTTTTTCATATTCAGGACTTATACGGAAAGATTCAAATATATTTGAAGAAAGAGGTCATTGGGGAAGCTTCCTTTGAACTCTATAAATTGCTTGATATCGGAGACCTGGTTGGGATCGAAGGCAAAATTTTCAAAACCAGAACTGGTGAAATTAGCATCTATTGCGAAAAGCTGCATTTGCTCAGTAAATCCTTACGTCCGTTGCCTATTGTAAAAGAGAAGTTGGTGGACGGAGAAAAAGTACTCTATGACGAATTCTCTGATAAAGAACTGCGTTACCGCCAACGCTATGTGGATTTAATTGTCAATCCGGAGGTAAGGGATGTTTTTTTAAAGCGATCGCATATAATTACCGCCATGCGTCAGTTTCTCAACCAATCAGGTTTTCTGGAGGTGCAAACTCCAATTCTCCAGCCGCTTTACGGAGGAGCAGCCGCCCGGCCTTTCGTCACCCATCACAATGCCCTGGATATGAAATTATACCTGCGCATTGCCAACGAACTTTATCTGAAAAGACTGATCGTCGGTGGATTTGATGGCGTCTATGAGTTTGCTACGGATTTTCGCAACGAGGGAATCGACCGCTTTCATAATCCGGAATTCACTCAGGTGGAACTTTATGTCGCCCTGAAGGATTATCACTGGATGATGGAATATACCGAAGGAATGATTGCCCATGTTGCCCAGGAAGTGCTTGGCACCTTAGAACTAACCTATCAGGGACAGAAAATTGATCTCACCCCTCCCTGGAAACGCCTACCTTTGTTTGAAGGTATAAAGGAGTTTGCCGGGGTTGACCTTTCCACCCAAAACCTTGATGAACTCCGGAAGACTGCAGAAAATCTGGGTGTGCCAGTGGAAGATTCCTGGGGCTCAGGTAAAATAATTGATGAGATCTTTGGTGAATTTGTTGAACCAAAATTGATTCAACCGACATTTATCACTGACTATCCGGTGGAAATGTCTCCTCTGGCGAAAAAGCACCGGGTCAATCCCAGGCTGGTCGAACGGTTCGAACCAATCATCGCCGGAAAAGAAATCGGGAATGCCTTCAGTGAGTTGAACGATCCCCTGGACCAGAGGGAAAGATTTGAGGCACAAATGGAACTCCGGGCAAAAGGCGACGAGGAGGCCCAGATGCTGGACGAAGATTTTCTCCGTGCTTTAGAATATGGCATGCCGCCGACGGCAGGACTGGGAGTCGGCATCGATCGTCTGGTGATGCTTCTGACTGACTCTCCTTCCATACGGGATGTTATCTTCTTCCCGCACATGAGACCGGAACACCTTTAAAGGCGCTAACAGGCTGATTCAACCGAAAACAAAGATAAAGATTTAATGGATATATAAATGGGTTACGAAACTTTTATTGCCAAACGTTATTTCCGGGCGAAAAGAAAAACCGGCTTTATTTCCATAATTACCTATGTCTCGATTATCGGCGTTCTCATTGGTGTGGCAGCTCTTGATATTGTTCTTTCTTCCTTTAATGGCTTCGAAGACGAGGTTCGTACCCGGCTGTTTAATGCTGACGCCCATATTCAACTGCGTAAATTCTACTCTGAGGGTATTGAGAATTATCGGAGTCTTATTGATACTATTTTAACCGTTCCCCATGTGATTGGCGCTTCTCCGCTGATTACCCGGGAAGGCGTGGCCCGGTCCCGGGACAACAACCAACCATGTGTAATCCGGGCGGTGGATCCGGCTACAATTGGCAAAGTGAACGAAGTACCACAAAGTATTGTCAGCGGAGAATTTAACCTTGGCAAAGCTCAGTTCGAGGACCGGGAATTAGACGGCATTGTGCTGGGGCGGTATCTTGCCGAAAGCCTGATGATATTTTCCCCCGGAGAACTCATCACTCTTTTCATCATCCCGCAGGATGCCAATATCTTTTCCCCACCAAAGGTCAGGCAGTTTGTGGTTACCGGTATCAGTGAAGTTGGATTTTACGAATACGATAAGGTTATGGTATATATCTCACTCGAGGCAGGTCAAAAACTGTTTAACATGCCGGATAAAGCATCCTGGATCGAAATTAAGCTGGATAATTACAACCTGGCGGGAAAAATAGCACCAATCATCGAAAAAAAAGTAGGTGGATATCCCTTTGTAGCCCGCACCTGGTTTGAGCTGAATAAAAGTTTGTATAGCTGGATGACCATAGAAAAATGGGGCGCATTCGTTATTCTCTGCCTCATTATTATGGTAGCGGCGTTTAACATCGTCAGCTCGCTCATTATGATTGTGATGGAAAAAACCCGGGAAATCGGTATTCTGAAAAGTATGGGCGCTTCATCCAAAGGCATCATGCGGATATTTCTTTTCGAAGGTACTATTGTCGGCATCCTGGGCACCTTGTTGGGAAGTCTGCTGGGATTTGTGGTTTGCTATTTACAGGAAACATTCGGTTTGGTGAGATTGCCAGCCGATGTTTATCTGATTGATAAACTGCCGGTGAAAATGCAACCGATGGATTTTATCGTAATCGCCATTGCCGGGATTGTCCTGTGTCTGGCCGCCTCGGTATATCCGGCTTATAAGGCATCCAAACTGGAACCGGTGGAAGCAATCCGGTATGAGTAAGATTTATTCTTTCGGAAAAAGGCAGAGATGGAAATATAAATGAGCGAAAACAACCATAATATTTTGGAAGCCTATCAAATTGAGAAGCAATACCCTTCCGGAACAGATACACTGCTGGTACTGAAGGGTATTACCCTCAATGTCCGGGCCGGTGAAATCCTGGTTATTATGGGACCTTCCGGTGCCGGTAAGAGCACTTTGTTGCACATTATGGGTACTCTGGATAAACCCTCTGTGGGCAGAATAATAATCGATGGAAAAGATACCTCCCAATTAAAAGAAGCCGAAATATCCCGTTTCCGGAATAGCAATATCGGTTTCGTCTTTCAGTTCCATTACCTGATGCCCGAATTTACCGCTATCGAAAATCTGTTGATTCCCAGGATGATTAAAGGAGATGACTGGAAGACCGATCTGGACAGGGCAAAAATGCTGTTGACCGAAGTGGGTCTGGAAAAACGAATGGACCATCGGCCATCCCAGTTGTCCGGTGGGGAGTTGCAACGGGTTGCAGTTGCCCGGGCTCTGATGAACAAGCCCAAGCTCATTCTGGCGGATGAACCCACCGGTAATCTGGATAGTCAAAACAGCCATGCGCTATTCGAGATTCTGCTGGAGTTAAACCGGAAATATAATCAAACCTTTGTAATTGTAACCCACAATGAGATGTTTGCCGGTCAGTCGAACCGGGTTGTCCATCTGCTGGACGGACAGATCGAAAAAGAAGAGCAAATACGTCAGGTTTAACCCTAATACATTTAGATGGCACACCCGCAAAAAACCCTTGATGAGATTGACGTTCAATTCGTGAAAGGTGTGGGTGAAACACGCGCCAAACAACTCAAGAAATATGGAATTTCCTCGGTTCAGGACCTGCTGAACCACATACCCCGGCGCTACCTGGACCGCAGTACGATTACCCGGATTAATCAGGTGAGCAAAGACGAAGAAGCCACTATTGTCGGGCAGGTGGTGAAGGTGAAACTGATTCCCCGTCCGCGCCGGCGTCTGATCGTCACTATCTATGATAAAACCGGTCTGATGGATGCGGTGTGGTTCAACCAGGCAGATTTTTTCGCCAAGATCTTCAAGCAAGATCAGGAAGTTGCGCTCAGCGGCAAAGTCGGGTTCTACCGGGGATGGCAAATGGTACACCCCGATTTCGACATCATCGACGAGGCCAAGGACCAGCTGCACACCGGACAGATTATTTCCCTCTATCCCGGTACCCAGGATTTGAGACGGATCGGTCTCAGTTCCCACGGTTTTCGCCGTATCATCTATAACGCACTGGATAAATACGGTAAAGAAATTACTGAAAATCTACCGGTAAACCTCATCAGTGCATATAAGTTGTTGCCACGTCAACAAACCTACCGTCTGGTTCATTTCCCGGAGAGCATGGAGCAGCTCCAACAACCCATGCGCCGGTTGAAATACGAAGAGCTCTTTTATCTACAGATACTTATGGCACTGCGGCATTATCAGCAACAATCTCCTGTTCAGGGAATCCAGATGACAACCAGCGGGGAGATTATCCGCAAAGTATTGGATCAGCTACCCTTCGATTTAACCCAGGCACAACGGAAAGTACTGCGGGAAATCTATGACGATCTGAAAAGCGGCCACCCGATGAACCGTTTGTTGCAAGGGGATGTCGGTTCCGGAAAAACCCTGGTAGCGATGATTACTGCCCTTATCGCCATAGAGAACAGATACCAGGTGGCCCTGATGGCACCCACCGAAATCCTGGCAGAACAACACTTTTTGAATATCCGGGATATGCTTGCAAAAACAGATGTCGATCTGCGACTGCTGATCGGCTCTCTCAAAAAAAAGGAAAAAGATAAGGTTCACCAGGAACTCAATAAAGGAAGCATTGATCTGGTGATTGGCACCCATGCGCTGGTTCAGGAAAAAGTAGAGTTTAAAAATCTGGGTCTGGTTATTATTGACGAGCAACATCGTTTTGGTGTGCTGCAGCGGGGGGAACTCATAGGGAAGGGCTGGCATCCGCATGTGCTGGTCATGACTGCTACCCCCATACCCCGCACCCTGGCCATGACATTTTATGGTGATCTGGATAGTTCGGTGATCGATGAGATGCCACCGGGACGGAAACCGGTAGTCACAGTATGGCGCCGGGAAAACAAACTGAAGGAGGTTTATCAGTTTATCCGGGAGAGAGTAAAACAGGGAGAGCAAACCTATATCGTTTATCCATTGGTGGAAGAATCCGAAAAAATCGATCTGAAGGCCGCCACCGAAAGTTATGAACATCTGCAGAAAAATGTCTTCCCGGAATTCCGTTTATCCCTATTGCATGGACGAATGCGGAGTGAAGAAAAAGAGAATGCCATGCGCAAATTCAAGTCGGGTGAGATCCAGATTCTGGTGAGCACCACGGTAATCGAAGTGGGGGTGGATATTCCCAATGCTACCGTCCTGCTGGTGGAACATGCTGAGCGTTTCGGATTAAATCAACTGCATCAGCTGCGGGGTCGCATCGGACGGGGACCCAGGAAATCCTACTGTATTCTGATTACTCCGGGGGACATTAATGACATTGCCCGGCAGCGAATCCAGATGATGGAAAAAACCACAGACGGATTTAAAATCGCTGAGGAGGATTTGCGCCTGAGGGGAAGCGGAGAATTTTTCGGCACCCGCCAGCATGGATTACCGGATCTACAATTTGCCGATCTGGTGCAGGATCAAAAGATTATCCAAACCGCCCGCAAGGATGCCTTCGCCATCATTGAGAAGGATCCCCAACTCCGTCTACCCGAAAATGAGATAATCCGCGAATATTTCCAAAAGCACTTTGTGGAAAAATTTAAATTGATCAGAATTTCGTAAATAACAACTCGTAAAAAACCTCTTATTTATCTCCATCTTCTTTCTATGGAAAATTTAAAATTTGTCATTCTGAATTTATTTCAGAATCTCTTTTCTTAAAAAAATGATCAAGATAAAAATTCACTTCAGGAATAAGCTTAAATAAACAGGGGATAATTCTAATTTGTCATTTCTCAAGGGCAAGCCGGAAGGCCAATACGGCCATAATCAGGGTCAACGGACCAAAAACCATTTTCTCTACCAGAGAAGGGGAGGATAAATTTCCAGCCATATTTAACAGAAAAAATCCAGCCATTATCCAGATGCCCACGGTGGCCACTTTTTTGAGTTTGCTGATTTTCAGATAACCGGCTTTCAGGGCAACAATCAGGATGAAGATCAGCGTCACCAACAAGGCAATCAGTTCCAGGGCAATTATATTTGAAGCTGAATTGCTGCTTCGCCCACCCCAGACAATATTTGAGGGTACTATTTTGGTCAGCACCAGGATATGGAAAATACTTAATAAAATTAGTGAAATAAGAAGCGTGTTGCCGGCCAGCTTCGCGCTAATCCAATTTCTCATCATATTTTTTCCCCACTGTTAAAATCCAAAATCTTTTCAAGAATTCTTTACCAAGGTGCTTTAATCAGCGTGATTTATAAAGATAATCCCCGATCTTCCGCATCCGGGTTAGTTCCTCTTCATTCATCGCATCGGTTTCCAGGGTAGTTAAATCCTCCCGCATTTGCTCCAGAGTCCTGGTTCCAACCATCACTACATCCACTGCCGGATGGCTTAATACAAACCGGTAACAATCCACAGCAGAGGGCGGTCTCTCGCCCGCGGGCATCTTTTTCTCCTTAAGCAACTGGCCCCAGCGGGTTGCAGTAAAAGAAACAATTCCCGGCCGGTCTTCACCCTGCAAATAGGGGAACGCTTCCGTCTCCGCTCCCCGGTGAGCAGCGTTATAGCGAATATGAAAAACATCAAAGATACCCTCTTTCGCCAGTTCCGGAAAAAGTTTACGGTTATGCCCGGATAATCCCAGGAATCGTACCTTTCCTTTTTCCTTGAGCTCCAGAGCTCCGTCGATAATTTTCTGCGGCGGTCGTTTGGGGAAGTATCCCAGCAGAAGAATATCGACATAATCAATACCAAGCGCTTTTATTCCCCGATTCAGAAAATATTCGGTCAGGTTCTTCTGGTGGGCATAGGTATAACAGGCCAGCACCAATTTCTCCCTTTGTCCTTTTTTAATAATTTCCTGAATGGCTTTTTGCATTTCTTTGGAACGACCCCGGATAAATGTCCCCCAGGTAAAATAATTACACCCTCGTTCGAAGGCTTCTTCATAGGCTTTCTGCGGCGCACGGTAACTAGAGGAAATGCCCAGACGACCTACCTTGAGACCGGTCCTGCCAAGTATCCTTTTTTGGTCAAAACTCATTTTGAAACTCCCCAAATTTTTTCCTTATAAAATAGTCAGGTACCTCGAAAATTGCATCACTATTATTTTGGAAACAATCTATTAGCTATAGCATATTCATTCTAAATGACTTCAGATTTCAGAATGGCAAACATATCGATATCCTCAAATTTATCCCACTTCCTGATATGCTGCCGGAGTGTTCCCTCATGGGTCATTCCCATTTTTTGCAGCACTCTGGCGGAAGCCTGATTCCGGGAAAAGCAATGGGCGTGAATCCGGTTGAGTCCCAACGCCTCAAAGCCGTATTGAATCACTGCCAGACCGGCCTCGGTAGCATATCCGCGATTCCAGTATTTTTTACCAATCCAGTAACCCAGTTCAGCATGCAAATGTTTATGGTTGATGTGCATCAGACTAATGGAGCCGATCAGGACATTATTTTCAATCAGGGTGATTGCCAGATGGACAGATCTTTTTTCCTTATACCGCTGAGGATGTTCGGATATCCATTTTTCCGCCAGGTGCTTTTCATAGGGATGAGGGATGCGCAAGGTAGTATCGGCGATCTCAAAAGCGCCTGCCAGCAGGGATAATCGGTCTGCATCGGACATTCGAAATCCGCGTAAAATTAATCGTTCAGTTTTTAATTGAGGATAAGGCATTTTGTAATTACCTGTTCTTCAATCCGGATCAAAATGAAATGCTCTTTTCAAAATAGCAAAAAAAATCCCTTTCTCTCCTATCGGATTCGCCGGGCTAAAGCCGGAAGTACATAATTAAAATGAAATCCGAGTACTGCCTGATTATCTTTGCGCAAATTAAAGAAAAATCCTGGTGACAACTTGCCATATTTTATAACTCCCGGGTAAATATTGATACGCACCCGGTACCCCTTGGTGCCGGACAGTATCAGGGAAACCAGCAGGGAATTGTCGCGGTCGTAAAAAATACCGGCTGTCCACACCAGACTGGTGGTCAATTCCCGGATACCTGACTCGTTATCTACCTGCACCAGTTCTTTGGCAACCAGACCCCCGGCAAAAGAAATGCTGTTACCGTTTTGTGCCAGGTGGGAAAGTCCAAACATCCCATGGACGCCCCAATGATTAAAGTAACTCCAGGATTTCCAGAACGGTAATTTTACTTTGATCATAAAATTCTGCCCGATATTTTCTATGGTATTTAACCAGGGATCGTATCCGGGCATGAAAGACCAGTCCCTCATATGCAGGGTGTTTCCAAAAAAACGAGCTACCTTATTTATCGAAAAAAGCAAAAGTCCGGCCGTATTAAAGATATACACATCAGAGATTGAATCGACATTGGGTCCCACATAATAGTTGTTTTCTACCACTTCATTGAGCAGATGATAAGCCATCCAGGATGAAAGTGCCCACAGAACAGGTTTTTCGTAATCATGAAAACGATACCACTCCACAAAGGCCCGGTACGTGAATCCACCTCCCCATAGATGATTTTTATAATTCGGATAATATTGAGCTTGTTTTAATTTAAAACTGGTGGGAAAAACTTCCTGTCTCCAGAATTTGTCCCAGCCAAAGGCATCTATGGTTTGGAAGGGATGGGAGAGATTGTAGGTCACATTCTTCAAGCCATTTTCAAAATCGATATCGGATAACCGGTTAGACCTGTTGCTGATCTGCAGAATACCAAATCCACCGTTTATGATCACATTAAGGGGATTAAACAGAGATTCCGAACCATAAGATTTTCCATGATAAAAATAAAAAGTGCTATCCGCCGTAGTAGCCAGACAAGTATTGTTCTCACCAGGATACAGAAAGAGCCAAAGATAGATTAAATACTTCAGTCGGCACATATATTAGGATATCCGAAACCGTACATGATTTTCAGTATTTGACCAGCCTGAAATCGGCATAAGAAATCAAA